>CAIZNP010000034.1 GCA_903934375.1 uncultured Synechococcaceae cyanobacterium | reverse complement strand
TGATCCTGGCGGCCCTCTCGGGAGCGCCCGTCGCGGCCCTCAGCTACGACCCGAAGGTGCAGGCCTGTGCCCTCGGGATCGGCTGCCATTGCCATGCCCTCGGTGACGACCCGCCAGACCACTCCGTGCTGCTGGCCAGCTGGCGGGAGGCCCTTGATCAACCCATCCCCGCCGCCGCGATCGCCGCCCTTCAGGCGGACACCGGCGTGCATCGCGAGCTGCTTCGGCAATTGGAGGCCTGAGTGATGCGTGCGATTGGCTATAGGCAGTCGCGATCGGCGGATGATCCGCTCGCCCTGGTCGACATTGAGCTGCCCGATCCCACCCCAGGTGACTGGGATCTGCTGGTGCGCGTGGAGGCGATCGCCGTGAACCCGGTGGATGCCAAGGTGCGCCGGCGCGATCAGCCAGAGGCGGGCGCGTGGCGCGTCCTGGGCTGGGATGCGGCCGGCACCGTTGAAGCTGTGGGATCAGCGGTTCAGGGTTTCGCCGTTGGTGATCCGGTCTGGTATGCCGGTGCCCTGAACCGGCCTGGCTGCAACAGCGAATGGCAGCTGGTGGATGCGCGGCTGGTGTCGCGCCGGCCCACCAGCCTGAGCGCAGCCGAGGCCGCTGCCCTGCCGCTCACGGCCATCACCGCCTGGGAACTGCTGTTCGATCGCCTGCGCCTCAGTCAGGGCCCTGAGGCCCATCGCGGCGAAGCCTTGCTGGTGATGGGTGGCGCCGGCGGTGTGGGCTCGATCCTGGTGCAGCTGGCCCTGCAGCTCACGGGCCAGATGATCATCGCCAGCGCATCCCGGCCGCAGAGCCAGACCTGGCTGCGGCAGCTGGGCGTGCAGCACGTGATCGATCATCACCAGCCCCTGCTGCCGCAGCTGCAGGCCCAGGGCCTGGGGGAGGTGCAGCGGGTGGTTAGCCTCACGCACACCGATCGCCATTTCGAGCAGCTGGTGGAGGTGCTGGCCCCCCAGGGCGCTCTGGCGTTGATCGATGACCCCGCCCCCGAGGCGATCAACGTGCTGGCGCTCAAGCGCAAGAGCCTCTCGCTGCACTGGGAGCTGATGTTCACCCGCTCCCTGTTCCAGACCGCCGACATGGCCGCGCAGGGCCGCCTGCTGGCGCAGGTGGCGCAGCTGGTGGAGGCTGGCCGGCTGCGCACCACCCTGGCCAACGATCTCGGCCCCATCTGCGCCGCGACCCTGCGCCAGGCCCACCAGAAGATCGAGAGCCAGACCACGATCGGCAAGCTCGTGCTCAGCGGCTGGCCCTGACGGCCTGTTGGTCGCAACGCTTACCGAAACCGGTTCAAAGCGCTGGTGGGATGGGGGGCATGGCACCCACCACACCGCTGATCGAACGCCAGGCCCTGGCGGAGCTCAACCACCTACGCGATGCCCCCGGCTGGATCCGCCTCGGCTCCCACCTGCTGCTGACCCTGATCGGCGGTGTGGCCTGGCGGCTGGAGGCGCTGCCGCTCGCCGTGCGCCTGCTCGGATTGCTGCTCAGCGGCATCGGCCTGGCCACCTGCTTCGCGCCGCTGCACGAGTGCTGCCATCGCACTGCCTTCCGCAGCAAGGCCGTCAACGACGCCGTGGCCTGGCTGATGGGCCTGCTCAGCTTCTACAACGCCACCTTTTATCGCCGCTACCACCAGTGGCATCACCGCTACACCCACCAACCCGGCCTCGATCCCGAGCTCGATGACCCCGTGCCCACCACCTGGATCAGCTACAGCCTGGAGATGACCGGCTGGACCTGGTGGACCGGCAAGCTGCGCGGGCATGCCCGCCTGCTCTGGGGGGATCTGAACAGCATCCCCTTCATGAGTGCGGAGCTGCAGCCACAGGTGCGCCGCTCGGTTCGCCTGCAGTTCGCCGTTTACGCCGTCGTGGCGCTGCTGTCGCTGCTGGGCGGCCACGGCTTTCTGCTCTGGAGCTGGCTGCTGCCCCTGGCCATTGGTCAACCGGTGCTGCGGTTCTTCCTGCTGGCGGAGCACACCGGCTGTGCGTACGGCGACGACGGCCTGCGCAACACCCGCACCACGCTCACCACGGCGCCGGTGCGCTGGCTGATGTGGAACATGCCCTTCCACAGTGAGCATCACCTCTACCCCTCGTTGCCGTTCCATGCGTTGCCGGCGGCGCACCGCTGGATCGGGCCACGCCTGCAGCACCTTGATCGGGGCTATGTGGCGGTGCACCGGCAGCTGCTGGGCCGCCTGAGCAGCCTCGGCCAGCCCGCATGAGCGCACCGGCCACCGAGCTGTTTGCGCTTGGCGATCTGCCGCTCCGCTGCGGCCAGACGATCCCGCAAGCCCAGATCGGCTACCTGCAGATCGGCGACCTGAATGCCGATCGCTCCAACCTGGTGCTGGTGCCCAGCTCCTACGGCGCCCGGCCCGCCGATCTGGCCTGGATCGCCGGGCCGGTGCTGGATCCGGATCGGTGGTGCATCGTCATCGCCGGCGCCTTCGGCAACGGTGTGTCCAGCAGTCCCAGCCATGGCGGCATGGGCCTGGCGGAGCAGGGCTGGGTCGTGAGCCATGCCGATAACGTCGCCGCTCAGCAACGGCTGCTGCAGGAGCGTTTCCGTGTCAGCCGCCTGCCGTTGATCTACGGCTGGTCGATGGGAGCGCAGCAGGCCTACCAGTGGGCCATCAGCCAGCCGCAGTGGGTGGAGCGGATCTGCTGCGTGTGTGGCACGGCCCGCACCTCGCCCCACAACCGCCTGTTCCTGCTCAGCCTGCGCCAGGCCCTCACTGCCGACCCCCACTGGACCGGCAGTGGTTTCAGCGGAGATCCCGAGCAGGGGCTGCGCACCTACGCCCTGATCTATGCCAGCTGGGCCGCCAGCCAGCCCTTCTTCCGCGGCATCAGCGACCCGGTGGAGCAGCACGTGGAGCAGCAGTGGCTGCCGGCCTACCGCCGTCACGACCCACGGGATCTGATCGCCATGCTCGACACCTGGCTCGCCCACGACGTCGCCCCCGGCGCCGACCTGTCTGCAGCCCTGTCCGCGATCCGCGCAGCCACGGCCGTGGTGGCCTGCAACCGCGACCTCTACTTCACCGTCGACGACATGGCCGCCGACGCCGCGGCGATCCCCGGGGCCGAGCTGCACGTGCTCGAGTCGCTGCTGGGGCATCGGGCCGGCAACCCCCACAGCAGCCCCGCCGAGCAGCAGCAGCTGCGCCGGATCGTTGATCAGCTGCTGGTCAGCTGAGGGATCCAGCCCACCCCTTCCCGTGGCCCCGGCTTCAACCCCACCGCAACCTCCACACCCCTGACCCCACAGCCCCGCCATGACCGATCTCGCCAGCCTGGTCCGCGAACAGGAGCTGCGCTTCCTGCTGATCTCGTTCACCGACCTGTTCGGCATGCAGCGGGCCAAGCTGGTGCCCGCCTCGGCGGTGCCGGCGATGGCCCGTGATGGTGCTGGTTTTGCCGGCTTCGCCGCCTGGCTGGACCTCAGCCCCGCCGATGGCGATGTGATGGCGATCCCAGATCCCACCAGCCTGATGCGGCTGCCCTGGCAACCGGAGGTGGGCTGGGTGGCGGCTGAGCTGACGCTCAACGGTCAGCCAATGGCCCAGTGCCCGCGCCGCCTGCTGCGGCGTCAGCAGCAGCGCGCCGAGGCCCTCGGCTACGAGCTGCGCAGCGGTGTGGAGGCGGAATTCTTTCTGATGCAGCCCAGTGCTGAGGCGATCGCCGATGCCGCCGACACCCAGGAGAAACCCTGCTACGACCAGCTCGCCCTGATGCGCCGCTACCCGCTGATCGCCGGACTGCTGGATGGCATGGAGCAGCTGGGTTGGGGTCCGTATCAGGCCGATCACGAGGATGCCAACGGCCAGTTCGAGCTCAACTGGACCTTCGCCAACGCCCTCACCACCGCCGATCGCCATGCCTTCTTCAAGGTGATGGTGAAATCGCTGGCGGAGGCCGAGGGCCTGCGGGCCAGCTTCATGCCCAAGCCCTTCGCCGAGCTCACCGGCAACGGCTGCCACACCCATCTCTCCCTGTGGGATGCAAGCGGTCGCAATGCTTTTCACGACCCCAGCGGGGAACTGGGCCTCTCTGCCGTGGCCTATCACTTCCTGGGCGGGCTGATCGCCCATGCGCCGGCGCTCTGCTGCCTCACCAACCCAACGGTGAACAGCTACCGGCGGCTGGCGGCGCCGCCCACCACCTCCGGTGCCACCTGGAGCCCGGGCGGCATCAGCTACTGCGCCAACAACCGCACCCATATGGTGCGCATCCCCGACGACCAGCGCCTGGAGCTGCGGCTGCCGGATGGCTCCGCCCATCCCTACCTGCTGCAGGCGGCGGTGCTGGCGGCTGGCCTCGATGGCATTGAGCGTCAGCTCGATCCCGGTCCCCGGCGGGACAACGATAATTACGCCGATCCCCTGCCGCCCGGAAGCTGCACGCCGCTGCCACGTGATCTCGGCGAGGCCCTCGAGGCCTTCGCCGCAGACACGACGCTGCGGACCGCCCTGGGGGAGGGTTTCTGCAGCGCCTACGAACGGTTGCGGCACCGTCAGTGGGCCACCTACCGCAGCCAGGTGAGCGGCTGGGAGCGCAGCACCGGCCTCGACGGCTGAGTACATGCACCGATGGCACACGGGGCTGCGGGCCGTCACCGTCTGGCCCAGACCCGTTCTGCCTGCATGACTGCCGCCATGATCGCCTCCACGGCCAGCGAACCCGTCGTCGTCGGTGCCCGCGGCGGCACCATCCATCAGCATCAGGCCAGCAGCGGCGATCTTTTTCAGGTGTGCTTCGAGGGCATCTGTCTGTTCTGCGAGAGCCTGCATGTGGGCATGGCCCACCTCAACCGGATGGAGCGCACCGCCAGCCCGGCTGGCCAGCGGGCTTGCTAACAGGAGGGAAAGGCTTTGCGCAGATGACCCTCGCTAGCGGCCAGCGGCTGCTCCTGCCGGTGCGCCAGTACTACGTGCAGACCGACAGCCGCATCCCCGGCCAGGCCCACCGGATGTGCTTCTCCAGCAGCTGCGCGATGGCCGTGAAGTACCTCCGGCCGGATGCGCTGCGGGGGGTGAACGGTGACGACACCTACCTGCAGAGCCTGCGCCGCCATGGCGACACCACCTCCGCCCAGGCACAGATCGCCACCTGCGCCGAGTACGGCGTGATCGCCCGCTACAGCACCAAGGCCGATCGGCCTCTGCTGGAGCGGGAGCTGCGCAGCGGCTATCCGGTTGCCACCGGCTTCCTGCATCACGGCCCCTCCTCGGCACCGCGGGGCGGCGGCCACTGGATCCTGCTGATCGGCTATCAGCCCGGTGCCGGCCTGTTCAACGATCCCTACGGCGAACTCGACACGATCAACGGCGGCTACGTGCGCGTGGGCGCCGGCGGCAAGGGGGTGGCCTACAGCTGGCGCCACTGGCTGCCCCGCTGGGAGGTGGAGGGCAGCGGCAGCGGCTGGTGCATGACCTTCCGGCGGGACGACGGCCTGCAGCCGTAGGCGAGTGGCTTCAGGCCTGAGCCTGCAGCCGCTGCAGCTCCGCCAGCACCTCCTGGCTGTGGCCGCTGGGGCGCACCCCTAGCCAGCTGGCCCGCAGCACCCCGTTGGGATCCACCAGGAACGTGTGGCGCTGGGAGAACGGCGCAATCCAGCTGCCGTAGGCCCGGCTCACCGTGCCGCCGGGATCGGAGAGGAGCGGGAACACAAGCCCTTCACTGCCGCAGAACTCCGCGTGGGAATCGGCGGTGTCGGCGCTGACGCCGACCACTTCAGCACCGGATCGGTGGAAACGGGCGAGGTCACGCTGAAAACCGCGGGCTTCGAGGGTGCAGCCCTCGGTGAAGTCGCGCGGATAGAAATAGAGCACCAACCAGCGGCCGGCAAAATCGGCCAGGCCCAGCTGGGCGGCTTCGCTGCTGCCATCGGCGCCGGGGGCCACTCCCGCCAGGGAGAAGTCTGGCGCCGGCTGATCCAGCGGCGGCAAGGTGCCGCCAATAGCAAAGGCCTGCGGTGGTGACACCAACAGGCCGAGGGCGCTGACACCGAGACCCTGCAACAGGCTCCGCAACAGGGTGCGACGGTGCATCAGCGCTGATGACGAGGACTAAGAGGACTGAGTCGGTCGGGGCAACGGCCCCGCTGGCGCAGTGCGGCTCAGATCTTGGCCAGGTTGACGCCGAGTTCCTTGGCGTAGGCGCCCAGGCCTTTCTTCTGGATGGTCTTGAGGGCGCGGGTGGAGACGCGCAGCTTCACGAAGCGGTTGCCTTCGGCCCACCACAGGCGGCGCTCCTGCAGGTTCACCTGCTGCAGCTTCTTGGTGCGCACGTGAGAGTGCGACACGGCCATGCCGTTGTTGGCGCGCTTGCCGGTGAGTTGGCAGACCCGGGACATGACCTTCAACCGATTGAAAACAATGCAGGCCAAAGCCCACAGTCGGATCGTATCAAAGCGGGGAACCCTCAACCGGTGGCGTTCAGTCCAGACGCACACCGCTGACGGCATCGAAGCGCAGCTCATCCTCGGGCCGCCACAGCACCTCCAGGGAATCGCCCAGCGGCTGAGACGCTTCAGTGAGCAGCAGCAGCGGGCCGAGCGCGCTCTCGAGGCGCAGCAGTTGCTGGGCCCCCTGCCACTCCCTCTGTAGCAGCCGCACCGGCAAGCCGCCCTCGTGCACCAGTTGCAGATGCTCGGGGCGCACCGCCCTCTGTATGCCGGCCTGGGGTGTGAGCAGATTGATGCCGGGGCGGCCGATGAAGCGGGCCACGAACAGATTCGCTGGCTGGTGATAGAGCTCCTGGGGCGTGCCGATCTGCTGCAGCACACCGCGATCGAGCACGGCGATGCGATCCGCCAGGCCCATGGCTTCCTGCTGGTCGTGGGTCACATGAATCACCGGATGGCCGGCCCGGTGCAGCAACGCGCGCAGCTCCGGCCGCAGCTGCTCCCGCAGCTGGCTGTCGAGGTTGCTCATCGGTTCATCCAGGAGCATCAGCCGGGGCTGGCGCAGCAAGGCCCGGGCCAGAGCCACCCGTTGGCGCTGGCCGCCCGAGAGCTGGGCCGGCCGGCGTTGTTCCAGCCCGCCCAGCTGCAGCAGTTCGATCACCTCCGCCATCCGCCGCCGCCGCTCCATTGGCGGCACGCCGCGCACCTCCAGGCCCAGTTCCAGGTTGCCCAGCAGGTTCAGGTGTGGATAGAGCGCGTAGCTCTGGAACACCATCGCCACCTGCCGGGCCCCGGCCGGCCGCTGGGTGATGTCCTCACCATCCAGCACGATCCTGCCGTCGCTGGCGGCATCGAGCCCCGCCAGCAGCCGCAGGGTGGTGGTTTTGCCGCAGCCGCTCGGCCCCAGCAACGCCAGGCTCTCGCCCGGTGCCACCGTGAAGCTCAGCTGATCGAGCAGCGCACGGTCGCCGACGCGCCGGCTGAGGCGCTCCACCTGCAGACCCATGACGCTCATCCCTGCACCGCCCCCTGGGTGAGGCCACTGACGATCTCGCGCTGGAACACGAGCACCAGCAGCAGCAGCGGCAGGGCGCCGAGCACCGTGGCGGCGGCGAAGGCGCCATAGGGCACCGCATACACCGATGATCCGGCGATGCGGGCCATGGCCACCGGCAGGGTGAGCAGAGTCGTGCGGCTGATCCAGGTGAGCGCGATCGGGTACTCGTTCCAGCTGAACAGGAACACCAGAATGGCTGTGCTGGCGATGGCCGGCGTCAGCAACGGCAGCAGCACCCAGCGCAGGCGCTGCCAGAGATTCAGTCCCTCCAGCCGGGCGGCATCCTCCAGCTCGGGTGGCAGATCGGCGAAGGCGGCCTGCAGCAGGAGCACCGCCAGCGGTAGGGAGAGCCCCGCATAGGGCACCGCCAGGGCCAGCAGCTGATTGCCCCAGCCCAGGGCGCGGGCCAGTTCGAGCAGCGCCAGGAACAGCAGCACGTAGGGGAACATCGCCGCGGCCAGCAGCAGCAGGGTCACCGCCCGGCGAAGGCCGGCCTGCTGGCGCTGCAGGCCATAGGCCGCCGGGATCGCCAGCAGCAGCGTCAGGGCCGTGGTGGTGGCCCCCACCAGGCTGCTGTTGACCAGATAGCGCAGGAAGGGCGGATCCCCCAGCAGCACCTGCCGGTAGTTCTCCAGCGTCCAGCCCTGCAGCCAGGCGGCAGGGCCTTGCAGCACCAGCGCCTCGGGTGTGCGCAGGGAGGTGAGCAGTTGCCACAGCAGCGGCAGCAGGCTCCAGGCCAGTGCCGCTAGCAGTGGCAGCGGCATGGCCAGGCTTCGGGGCAGGGACCAGCGGCTCAGCGTCATCGGCTCAGCTCCCGCTGGCGCAGGGCCTGCAGCAGCAGCACCAGGGCGCAGAGCAGCAGCATCAGGCCGAACATGCCCAGCATCACGGTGGCGGCGTAGCCGAAATCGAGGAAGCGCATGCCGTTGAGATAGGCGTAGAGCGCCAGGCTCTCGGTGCTGCTGGCCGGGCCACCGCCGCTGAGCACCTGGATCAGATCGAACACCCCCAGGGCCTGGGCAAGCCGGAACAGCGCCGCCAGCAACAGGTAAGGCGCGAGCAGGGGCAGGGTGAGGCGCCACAGCCGCTGCCACGGTCCGGACCCTTCCAGCCGCAGTGCCTCCTCCAATTGCTGAGGGATGGCCTGCAGGCCTGCCAGCAGCAGCAGCGCCACGAATGGCGTGCTCTTCCACACGTCCGCCAGCACGGTGAACAGCCAGGTGATCCCCGGCTCCGAGAGAAAACCCACGGGCCTGAGGCCCATGGCCTGGATCAGGCCGTTGAGCGGACCGAATGGATCGTTGAGGATCCAGCGCCAGCCGAGTGCCATGACCGTGGTGGGCAGCGCCCAGGGCAGCAGCACCACCGCCCGCACCAGGCCCCGGCGTGGCAGGGGACGGTGCAGCAGCAGCGCCAGGGCTAGCCCCAGCAGCAGCTCCAGCGCCAGCGATACGGCGGCGAAACGAAGGGTCTGGGCGGCGTCCTGCCAGAAGCGGCCGTCTTCAAGCAGTCGCAGCCAGTTGGCGCCGCCGTTGGGCTGGGCCTGCAGGCCTGTGAGCACGGAGCTGGCCTGCAGGCTCAGCCAGCCGTAGCGCAGCAGCGGCCAGAGAAACACCCCCGCCACCAGCAGCAGCGCCGGCATCAGCAACAGCAGCGGTTGCAACGTCAGGCTCATGTGGCCTCCCCGACGGAGCGCAGGATCAGGCTGCTCTGGCGCTGGGCAACGCCCATGGCCTCGGCAGCGCTTTCACCACCGGTGATCAGGGCGGAGAGCTGCCGCTGCAGGGTGTCGCTGAGCTGGGCGTACACGGGTGTGAGCGGCCGCAGTGCCGTGCGCTCCAGCGCCTCACGCAACACCGGCAGCAAGGGCAGCTGAGCCTCCAGCTGGGGATCCTGCAGCAGGCTGTTCCACACCGGCGTGTAGCCGTAGCGCTCGGCCAGATCGCGGCCCACGGCCTCACCGGTGAACCACTGCATCACTGCTGCCGCCTCGGCGGGGTGGGCGCTGCCCCGCAGCAACGAGAAGCCCCAACTGCCCTGGGTGCCCTCGCCGAGGCTGATCACCCCCACCTTGCCGGCCACGGCGCTGCCTGGCTTCTGCAGCTCCCGCCAGGCGTAGGGCCAGTTGCGCATGAAAGCGGCCTCACCGGCCCCGAAGATCTGGAGCGACTCCGACTCCGACACATTCGCCACCGCCGCCGGTGTGACCCCTTGGCGCACCAGATCGCTCAGCCAGCTGGCGGCTGCGATGGCGGCCGGGCTGTCGAGGGCCGCCTGATCGCCGCCATCACTCCCGCCACTGGCGCCTGGTTTCAGCCACTGACCACCGAAGGCGCGCAGCACCTCCAGGAACACGCAGCTCACCCCCTCGTACTGGCGCCCCTGCCAGACGTAACCCCAGCGCACCGCATCACTGGCCTTGAGTTCGGCGGCCATGGCCGCCAGCTCCTGCAGGCTGCCGGGCGGCTTTGCCATCAGATCGGTGCGCCAGTAGATCAGGCCCATATCCGCCAGGAGCGGCAGGCGCCAGAGGTGGCCGCCGAAGGCATTGCCAAGCTGCGCGCCGGCGGCCATGCCGTCCATGGCGTGATCGCCCAGCAGCGGCTCCAGGGGTTCGAGCCAGCCGGCGGCCGCGTACTTGGGCGTCCAGGTGACGTCCATCAGCAGCAGGTCGTAGGGGGTGTCCCCCAGCAGCAGGCTGCTGATGGTCAGGTCGGAGAGGGCCTCGGTGTCCAGCGGGCCGCGGGTGACGGCGATCTGAACCTCGCGGTGCTCCCGGTTGAAGCCGGCCACCAGCGGTGCCGTGGCATCGGCGAAGGGTGCCGGCATCAGCACCGACACCTCCACCGGCCGCGGGCCGGCCAGACCGACGCCGGCCCAGAGCAGCAGCACCAGGGCGGCGGCCAGGGCGATCAGCCCCCGCTGGCGGCGGGGGCGCTGAATCAGGGGCTGGTTGCCAGCCGGCAAGCGATCAGAGGCCGCGCTCCATCAGCTTGCCCATCAGATCGCAACTGCGCTGCTGGAAGCCAGCCAGTTGATTCGGTTCGAGACCTCCCACCGCCAGGCGCGCCATTTCATAGAGGTGGCGGCTGAGATCGTCCGCCAGCTGCTGGCTGGGGGAGCTGCCGCCGGCGCCGGTGATCACCGAACCCGCCGACAGCTTGATCAGACCCTCCACGAGGGAGTGCTTGCGGTTGATCAGCAGCACGTGGTGATCGGGCAGGCCCGGCAGCCGCTGCTCCATCAGGGCGCCCATGTCGTTGATGCGGCGCATCTGCTCCGGCAGCAGGATCAGGGCGGCGGGAGCGTTCTCGCCCTTGAGGGCCTGCACCTGGATCGTCACCTTGTCGTTGGCGAGGGCGGCCTTGAACAGGTCGCGCAGCTTCTCGCTGCTGTCCTTGCCGTCGGCGTCGCTCAGCTCGCTCTCCTTCTCCTGCAGCGAATCGTCCAGTTCGCTGTCCACCCGCTGGAACTTGAGCTCCTCGTGGCGGTACTCCAGCCAGGGGATGAACTGGGTGTCGATGAAGGTGTCCGCCAGCAGCACCTCGGCTCCCTGGCTCTTCCACAGGGCCAGAGCTCCGGCCTGGCCGGCCTCATCGGTGCAGTAGAGGATGCGCTTGTCGATGTCCGCTGCCAGGCGAGAGCGGTAGCCGCTGAGGGTGGTGTAGGCCTTGCCGTTCTCTGCCGGGATCGGATCGAGGCTGGCGGATTGGCTCGCTTGGTCGTCAGCTGCGTCTGGCTGTTTCTGCGCTTGCGCAGTTGTACCGAACAGCACCAGGTCGGCCACCTGCTCGGCGAACTTGTCGTCCTCCATGGCGCCGATCTTGATGAACGGGGCCAGCGATTCCCAGATCTCGGCGTAGCGCTTCGGCTCATCGCGGTGCAGCTGCTTGAGCCGGTCTGCCACCTTCTTGGCCACGAACCCGCCGATCGAGCGCACGCGCCGATCGGTCTGCAGGGCCGAGCGGCTTACGTTCAGGGGGATGTCCGGCGAATCGATCACACCGCGCAGCGGCAGCAGGTAGCGGGGCACCACTTCCTTGATCGAATCACTCACGAACACGTTGTTGCAGTAGAGCTTGATCTCGCCCTTCTCCCAGTCGGCCCGGCCGGTGGATTTGGGGAAGTAGAGGATGCCCTGCAGGTTGTAGGGGTAGTCGGTGTTGAGGTGCACCCACAGCAGCGGGTCGCCCTGGAAGGGGTAGAGGTAGCGGTAGAGCTCGATGTAGTCGTTATCTGTGAGGTCGCGCGGGCTTTTGCGCCAGGGGGCCTCCCGCTTGTTGACGGTCTCGCCCTCCAGCTGCACCTCCACCGGCAGGAAGTCGCAGTAGGTGGTGATCAGCGTGCGGATGCGGGAGGGTTCGATGTATTCGAGCTCCTCCTCCATCAGGTGCAGGATCACATCGGTGCCGGGCTCGCTGCGCTCCGCCGCCTCGAGGTTGAACCGCGGCGAGCCATCGCAGCTCCAGCGCACCGCTTCGCTGCCCTCGCGGGCGCTCAAGCTCACCAGCTCCACCTGCTTGGCCACCATGAAGCTGGAGTAGAAGCCCAGGCCGAAGTGGCCGATGATCGCGTCACTCTCGCTCTTGTACTTCTCCAGGAAGTCTTCGGCGCTCGAGAACGCCACCTGGTTGATGTAGCGCTTCACCTCATCGGCGCTCATGCCGATGCCGTTATCCGAGATGGTGAGGGTGTTGGCCTCGCGGTCGATGCGGATCGAGATCCGGCCTTCGCTGCCCTCGCTGCAGTCGCCGGCCATGGCCGCCATGCGCCGCTTGCTGATGGCATCGACGCCGTTGCTCACCAGCTCCCGCAGGAACACCTCATGGCCGCTGTAAACGGCCTTCTTGATGATCGGAAAGATGTTCTCGGTATGGATCTGGATCTGGCCCTGTTCCGCCTGCAGCACCACGACGCTGGAAATCAACTTCTGCCAGATTCCCCCGTCCGCCGGCTCGCCGCCAAGGGGCTGCCATGGGCAGGAAACCGTCCAGCCGCTGCGCCAACATCGGTAGCTATGCCCCTCAACCTCTGATGTCGGCGTCCTCTGCCCCCGCACCGGTTGAGGTTGCCCTGGCGATGCTTGAGCGCGACAGCCTCTGGCTTCTGCAGCTGCGCGACGACATCGCCGGCATCGTGGCGCCCGGTTGCTGGGGCCTGTTCGGTGGCCACCTCGATCCAGGTGAAACGCCCGAGCAGGCCCTGCGCCGCGAGCTGCGCGAGGAGATCTGCTACGAGGCCGGCCCTCTCAGGCTTTGGTACAGCAGTGCCAGGGATGGCCGGGTACGGCATGCCTTTCGGGGAGAGCTCACCGTTCCCCTGGAGCGGCTGCAGCTGCTCGAGGGGCAAGACCTGGCCCTGGTGAGCACCGAGGAGCTGCAGAGCGGCCAGGTGCGCAGCCCGCGCCTGGGGGAGCGGCGGCCCCTGGCTCCCTCGTTGCAGGACGCCGTGCAGCGGCTGGCTCAGCCCTGGCGGTAATCGGCGTCCACCCAGCAGCGAGGCAGCGCTTCACCGGAGGGGAACAGCAGATCCCCTTTGGCAAAGGCCTCGTCGTCCTGCAGCTCCTCACCGGCATGCAGACGACCGGAGACGCTGGCAGCGAACGGATCAAACAGCTGCTGCAGGTTCAGCACCTCCATCAGCGAACCGTCCTGGCGAGTCTTGAGAAACATGGCGGCCTCCGGCCTGATCTCTCCGGTCTAGGCACAGCGGCGGCGGCTGGCTTGCCCGGCGTTCGCGGGATCGCGCGCGCCAGGATGCGAGCTCCAACCAGGCGCAAGCCCGGCTTCCACGTCCGACAGCATGGCCAGCCAGTGGCTGAACTTCCTTCGCAACCTCGGCGAGTGGCGCGGCACCTTCACCAGCGTCGACACCGCCGGCGAGCTGGGGGAGAGCACGCCGTCGATTCTCAGCCTCGAGAGCGCTGAGGAGGATCGGCTGGTGCGCTTCCGCCTGCGGCGCTTCGGCCCCGGTGGCAGCGAGGGCGAACCGATCCGCGACAACCGGGAGGACTACCGAAGCCTCGGCCGCCAGGTGGTGTTCTTCGACAGAGGCACCTTCTGCAAGGGCACGCTGCAGGTGGCCCCTAGCACCGCCTTCGGCGGCGAATTCGGCTTCATCGACGGCGACCGCCGGCATCGGCTGGTACAGCTGCACAACGCAGACGGCACCCTCGACGGCCTGGTGCTGATCCGTGAAATGCGCACTGGCACGCAGGCGGCTGAACTGCCGATGATGGAGCCTGCCCAGCTGCTGGGCACCTGGCGCGGCGAGGCGGCCACGATCACCGCCGACTGGCCGGAGCCGGATCGCAGTCCCTGTGCGCTCAGCGTCAGCACGCCGGCGCCGGAGCACCTCAGCTTCGATCTACAGGTGGGGGCCGAACGGATCTGCAGCAGCGGCCTTCTGCAGGGACGGCAGCTCCTGCTGGAGGGTGAACCCCCGGCCCGTTTGCAGTTCCTTCCCGATGGCGGCTGCCACCTCACGCCCCTGCAGGTGAGTCACCGCCGGGCCTTCAACGTGCAGGCCGGCTGGCTGATGGGCGCCGATCGCTTGCAATGGCTGATTCGCCGCTTCGATGCCACAGGGGCCTGGCAGGCCTCCAGCCACCTGCTGCTGAGCCGGGTCTGAGGCGTCAGCCGGCCCGCTGCAGATCGGGCTTCTCCTCTGGAATGATCGCTCCGGCCACCGGGCACACCTGCAGGCAGATGCCGCAATCGATGCAGGTGTCGAAATCGATCCAGTAGAAGCCAGTGCCCTTGGCGTTGGCGCCGCTGCCGGGGTTGATGCAGGCCACAGGGCAGGCATCCACGCAATCGGCCACGCCCTCGCAGACGTCGGTGACGATCGTGTGGGCCATGGCTGGTGCTTCGCTGCGGCCTGGATCCTAGGCAGGGCCTGCCGGCCGGCGTTTCAATCCAGCCAGCGGACCGAGGCGCAGCCCCGCTCGGCCGCGGTCGCCTCGGCCTCCGCCACCGTGGCGCAGGGCTGGTGCAGCAGCTCGGCCCGTCGTCCGCTCGTGTGCAGCTCTTCGAGGGCATTCAGTGCAGCCAGCAGCCCCGCGGCGTCGCGGTAGGCCACCAGGGTCGCGGCCGGCCGCTGCGGTGCCGTGACCTCCGTGCCAAGCAGCTCGCGGATCGCTTCGATGTCGAATCCGAATCCCAGCCCTGTGGCCTTGCCGCCGAATCGGCAGACGAGGCCGTCGTAGCGGCCGCCGCTGGCAATCGCCACAGGCGCTTCAGGCCCCTGGCAGACCAGCTTCAGCACCAGGCCGTCGTAGAGGTCGTAGTGCGGCTGGAAGCTCGGATCCAGCTGCAGGCGTACGCCCTGGCTCTGCGCCACCGGTGCCACCACGGCGAGCGTTTCGGCCAGCTCATCCAGCAGCGCTGAGGGGCCGAGCTGCTGTTCCAGCTGGTAGAGCACCTTCTCCGGTTCGCCGCGCAGCCGCATCAGCTGCTGCAAGCCCTGGCGCTGGTGAGCCGGCAGATCGAGGCTGGCCAGTGCCAGCGGGTCGTAGCTGATCAAGGCCTGGCGCGTGACGATCCGCTGCCCGGCAGGCACCTGATCCAGGAGCGCCGTGAGCACACCGTGGTGCCCCAGCAGCAGGGTGGGCTGCTGAGCCGCAGCGATACCAAGGCGTCGCAGACAGGCCAGGAGCAAGCCAAGCAGTTCCGCGTCGGCAGCGCTGACGCCCTGTTCAGCCGCTCCGAGCAGCTCCACCCCGCTCTGCAGCTGCTCCTCGAGGCGATGCTGGCCGCTGTCACTCGCGGCGGCGCGGAACACGGTGCCGCTGCTCCACAGGCGCAGGGGCCGCGGACGTGCCGCCAGGCGGGTACTGGCGGCGCGGGCGATCGAGGCGGTCATCTCCGGGCGCAGGCCGAGTGGCTCATCCGCCGCCAGGCGCACCAGGTCACGGTCGCGGATGCACCCCCCAGCCTCAAGTGTTTCCAGCCGCTCCACCAGGGGTGGGGACACCTCGGCGTAGCCCCACAGCCGATACACCTCCGCCAGCTGATCGCACAGCCAGCGGTTGCCATCCACCTCGCGGGGATTGAGATCCCTGGCGCCGGCAGCGGGTTGCAGGGCCATCGAGGGGAGCCGGCGTCACTGCCGCTGATCCTATGGAGTGGCCACCGGGCTCTCGTCGAGCTCGGGCGCGCCGAAGCTGGCGCCACTCAGGGGCCGGCAGGCCGCCAGGCCTTCGATCAGTGCCTGTTGCAGCCCTGGCGTGCAGGCGATGAGGCGACCCGTGCTCAGATCGGCGGGGCTGCCGTCGTAGCTGCACACCACCCCACCGGCCTGCTCCACCAGCACCACGCCAGCCGCCAGGTCCCAGGGGGAAAGCCCTCGCTCCCAGTAGCCATCGAGCCGTCCATCGGCCACGAAGGCCAGATCCATCGAGGCCGAGCCGCCGCGGCGCACACCCCGGCTGCGATGGGTGAACCAGGCGAACTCGGCGTAGTTGTTGTCCAGCCGGGTGTGGCGGTCGTAGGCAAACCCAGTGACCAACAGCGAACTGGCAAGCCCGTTGCAGTCGCTGACGCGAATCGCCTCCTCGTTGCACCAGGCGCCCAGGCCCGGAGCGGCCCAGTAGAGCGCATCCAGCGCTGGCGCAGCCAAAGCCCCCAGCAAGGGAGCGCCCTGCCAGGTGAGGCCGATGGAGGTGGCGAAGAAGGGATAGCGATGGGCGTAGTTGGTGGTGCCATCCAGGGGATCGACGCACCACTCGAGGTCGCCGCCTTGGCCACTGCGGCGGCCGCTTTCCTCCGCCAGCACTCCCAGCTCGGGGGTTTCAGCCTCCAGCACCGCCAGCACCGCCTGTTCGGCAGCCAGATCCGCCTCGGTCACCAGGTCGCCGGCACGGCCTTTCTCGCGGATGCGCTCCAACCGGCCGAAATGGCGTTGCAGCTGCTCAGCGCCAGCTGTCGCGGCGCGACGGGCCACAGCGGCCAGCTGCTCAATTTCGCTGCCCGTCAGGCCGGAACGGGCAGCGCTGTGATCGGAGAGGCGGCTGCTGGTCATTCGTCGTCGAGGGGGATGCCGGGCCGCACCTTGCCACGGCCGAAAAAGCGGCCGAACTGCAGCTCATACACCTCATCCTCTTCCTGGGTTTCCACCTCAAGAGGTCCGGTGGCCCTTGCCACGCACAGCAGGCCGTAGCCCTGGCGCCGCACATCGCGGGAGAGGCCGAGCGCTTCCCGCTGATCGATCGTGCCGTTGATCACCCGCACGGCGCAGGCGGTGCAGCAGCCGTTGCGGCAGCTGAACGGCAGGGGCTCCCCCTGCTGCTCGAAGCTGCGCAGGATGTACTCGCCCTCGGGCACCTCCAGGCGGATCGTGCGCTGCTCCTGGCGCCAGTGCACCGTGATCGGGTGACTTTGCATGGCCTGAAACCGGTGCGTTACGGGGTGACTGCTACATTCTCAACGTTGCCCCGCGCAGCCGCTTCCGGGTCGGTCTCCAATAGGACATCCGGCAGGACGCAGCAAAAAGCCCCTCACGGAGAGGTGGCCGAGTGGTCGAAGGCGCAGCATTGGAAATGCTGTATAGGGGCAACTCTATCGAGGGTTCGAATCCCTCCCTCTCCGTTCTTCACCCGCCCTTCTGGGGCGGTTTTTTATGCCTGAACGGTCGGCAGGTTGCCGCAATCGGCTCAACCGAAACGCCCTGCCACGTAATCGAGGGTGGCCTGCTGACGCGGGGAATTGAAGATCGTTTCCGTCTCGGCGAACTCCTCGCGGCAGCCCACCTTGCCATCGCCTTCGGCATTGGCGGTCACATTGAAGAAGCCGGTCATGTCACTCACACGCACCGCCTGCTGCATGTTGTGGGTCACGATCACGATCGTGTAGCTCTTCTTCAGCTCGTGCATCATCTCCTCGATCTTCAGCGTGGAGATCGGATCCAGGGCCGAGCAGGGTTCATCCATCAGGATCACCTCCGGCTCGATCGCGATCGCACGGGCGATGCACAGCCGCTGCTGCTGACCACCCGAGAGGGCGTAGCCGCTTTCCTTGAGCTTGTCCTTGGTTTCATCCCAGATCGCCGCCTTGCGCAGTGAGCGCTCCACCAGTTCATCCATGTCGCCGCGGTAGCCGTTGATCCGCGCGCCGAAGGCGATGTTCTCGTAGATGCTCTTGGGGAAAGGATTCGGCTTCTGGAACACCATGCCGATCCGCCGCCGCACCTCCACCGGATCCACATCGCGGGCATAGAGATCCTGACCATCGAACAGCACACGACCGCGCAGCGTGCAGCCCTCGATCAGATCGTTCATGCGGTTCAGGGCGCGCAGCACCGTGCT
>CAIZNP010000033.1 GCA_903934375.1 uncultured Synechococcaceae cyanobacterium | reverse complement strand
GAGGCCGAACTGCCGGCCAGCACCCAGCAGATCCTGGTCCGCCGACCAGATCTCTTTCCCGCCGTTCAAACTATCCTTCTGGAGCGGCTTCCCCTACTCACTCGCAAGGACCTCATGGAAATCGCAACCATTCCCGCCAAAGATTTACGCCATACCCGTGTTGCACAGGAGTGGATTGAGGAAGGTAGGCAGGAAGGCCGGCAGGAAGGTAGGCAGGAAGGCCGGCAGGAAGGTGAGGCCAGCGGCCGTGCGGCTGAGGCTGCTGCCGTCACCTTGCGTCTGCTCAACCGCCGCTGCAGCCCCTTGAGCGAGGCAACCACCGCTCTCATCCAGGCCCTGCCCCTGGAGCAGCTGGAGGCCCTGGCTGAGGCACTGCTCGATTTCTCTGGTCCCCAAGATCTCACGACCTGGCTGGCAGAGAACTGCGGCTGAAGCTCAAGCGCGGGACGGGCTGTAGTTCGTGAGGAGCTCTCTGGTACTGCAGGTTTCTTGCATCTCTGGCACCGGCTCTCTCGGCAGGCATCAGCCCCTGCTGGCTGCAAGCGGAGACCCGCCGAACTCACCAAAGTCGCGGCCAGCATGGCCGAACGCCTCGGTGCCGACATCACGCGCGTGCGCATTGGCATTGGCTCCGACCCGCGCATCGGCTCCAGATCCTGCGAACGAACCTGTGGAGCAGCGAGCTCTCCAAGCTCACCGCCAACGCCTTCCTCACCCACCCAGAACCCACTCCTCCAGCTCCATCAACAGCATCGCCGCCCTCTGCGAAGCCACCGGCATTGGTGGTAGCTGCTTCCAGAAAGACATCCTCAACCTGATGGTTCTCTGCGGCCACGACGGCCTGCACGAGGTAGCCGCCACCTGGCAGCAGGTGGTGGATCTCAACACCTGGCAGCAGCACCGCATCAGCGCCCTGGTTGCAAGGGGCTGTTTGGCACAGTGACGGGCAAACGCATCGCCGTCGCGAGACCCCCGCCATCCGCATCTGCCGCGACCTGCTGGACAAAGGCGCCCAGCTGGCGATCTTTGATCCCAAGGTGAGCGCCGCGCAGATCGCTGCGGATCTGGGGGTGGCTCTTGTGGGTTCAGAGGGCGAGGAGTGAAGGTTGGGGGTGTTGGTGCCCGCCGGGAGGGGTGGGTGCGCGCTGGCAAGCACCGACCGCAGGCGATTGGCCAAAAGCCCGCGAAAACACGGAGGCATTGAACGACAGTACTGACATACTATTGGCTGGTTCGCTTTGGTTCAGGCTCGCTACGGTGATGGAAGACGTTGCAAGCCTTCCAGGGCAACTTGATTCAGCAGCACCGCCTCGGCTGCTTGATCGCCAGGGCTGGTCAACCCTTGTTGCTGGCGCCCTGCTCCTCCTGATTTCGTTGACTACGAACGACGGCAATGACAACCTCCTCAAATTCGGCGACATCGCGACCCTTGAGAAGGTCGGAATGGGTCTCCACCTTGCCGCCCTGGCGGCGCTTGCTGGCGATGTTCAATTGGCGTCCCGTCTACGACATCGAGATGCGTACGAAGCTGCTCGAGCTCGAGAACAGGCGACTCGCCGAGCTCGAATCCAGAATGGATGCCTTGTTGCTCAATACCGATTCCTCCTCGCAGACACCGCCCGCAACCGGCTCCAACTGAGTGAAGCCCTGGCGGTGTTGCTGGAGGCGATCAAATCGCCCAACGCCTGAACCGGGCTGCAGGTCGTGAGACCCGGGCCAGCTCAGACAGTCGAAGGCGGCAACGGCCCCAGCCCACTTGGCAGGCGCAGTCCTCTTGGTGGAACCGAGAGGGGTACTGCCTGATGTCGAGTCCGCACGATCGCAAGGGCCATGCCTCATTCCTTGCCATCGTGCTCAAGAACCAGTAACGGGCTGCTGCGGCGTTGAGCGCAAGCGCGATCCACTCTCCACGAAGAGAATCAGCTCGACCTGGCCCACTCTGCTGAAACAAACAGCCGCCCAACCCGGGCCACGTCGGCTTCCATCGCAACGGCTAGCCCCACGGGAACCAAGCCCTGGCGGGCCTGCGGGCCGCTGCGGAGCTGCCGGAGCGCCACCTCGACGAAAGCACCGCCCGCGCCTCCGACAAAACCGGCAGACGCCCCTAAGGGGGGTTAGTCTGGACTATGCAGCCAGGCGGCGCATGAGGTCGCAGAGCTGAGATTCGCACGATGGATAGCCTCAAATCAGCGACTGCACTGGCAGCGCCATGGCGAAGCAAAGACCGAGTGCTGCAGGCGTTCTGAATCATGAACAACAACACATCACTCGTTACAGCCTGCAAGAATCGAGAAGAGAATTTGCTAAAAGTTCTCGATTCCTGGCTACAAACCGACTGCGAAGGATTGATATTTGTTGATTGGAGCTGCGATGTACCGCTGTTTGAAACCTTCCATGAGGCGGGCATCAACGACCAGCGCATCCAGATTCTGCGTGTTGAGGATGAACCACGCTGGATTCTCACCCACGCCTACAACGTTGGTCTCAAGCGGAGCGATAGCAGCTGCATCCTCAAGCTCGACAATGAGCACATGATCAGCAGAGATTTTCTTGCCGTTAACTCCCTCGCAGAAAACCTTGACGCTCGGATTGGATCGTGGCGCTTGGCAAAGGACACGTCTCAGACATACATCAATGGAGCTTTCCTGGCGCGCAGCACGGCCTTGCGCGATGTGGGCTATTTCAATGAGCTGATCACCACCTATGGCTGGGACGACAGCTACCTGCACCAAAGCCTCTTCTCTAATGGTGCAGCCATTGCCTATCTGGATCCGGACACGATCCAGCACATCCATCAACACGAAACAAGCAGAACAGAGCATCAGGCAGTGGCACGGGAACAGCAGCTCGCAGCCTCGGTTGATAAAGGTGTAACGGAATTCTTGGACAGGCGAAATATGTATCTCACTGCTGTGCTGCCAAGGCAGGTAGCGAATGCTGATCACTCTCAATACGAAACGATCAAGACCAGCACCGAACATGGCTTCAGCGTTGCTTTTCTGCGCAGGCTCAGCAATCCCACCCATCAGCTGGATCAGACCCACCTCAAGCTGGCAAACCTGCTGGCCTACAGGGACATGTACGCCTGGAAGCACAAGCTGCAACCACTGACGATCAACCTCGCTGAAGTGCACGAACTGCATGAGGCCCTGGAGCCCCTTGACCAGGCAGATCCCACCAGCGGACAGGCTCAAGCAGCCGCTGCGGCCACGGCCAACGGCAGGGCCGAACAAGCATCGATGCAGATGTCAGCCAAGCGCCCTGAGAGGCGGAACGGCATTCCGAAGCAGCTGGCTGATGAGCTGTGGAAGCTGCTACCAGCGGCCTGTTCTTGCTTCGGGCACACCAACAATGAATTTCGCTATCAGATTGACATGAGCCAACTTGGGCTCGAGAAGCATGTGCTGACAACTCTCCACGACCTGCTGCCAGATTGGGTTGCCGAGAAAGTGAGCTTCTCACTGAATCCCGAACCAACTGACGCCCTCACCAAAGCAGTGCCCCCTTGGGAATCAGTAGAGTTTCTGATTGAATCCACAGTCTTCGAGAGCAGGGAAAATATGCACTTCTGGGCCGCCATGAATTCATTGAAGCCCTACCTCAAGCGCAGCCTTTATGAGTTGATCGAAAAAGGTGGCGCGCCGATCAACGTTATCTTGAACACCAGCATTCAGACCTATGTGCGTGGCGACATCAACAAAGAGGAACTGGTGCGGCGATTGAAGCCACTGGACTTGATCTTTCCATCCAGAAATCAAGGTGCATTTCGCGCCTGGACACGCCGACGCGCTAACGCAATCAAACAGTATGCAGGCGAAGAGGTGGCTGACCTTGTGCAGCAGACTCTGATGGACAATCCACGCACAGAACAAGCCAACCTCACGCTGGCCACATCAATGTTCAAGGGATCACAGCACATGATCGACTATGCCTTGAACATACGAAAGATGCATCTTTTTGAGCGGACAGACGTGGTGATCTCGATCGTGCCAAGTCCTGAAGCGAATGACCAGGAGAAATGCCTGAAATATTACTTCAGTGATGCTGCCAACGTATCAGTGATACCCATGGCGTCGGATCCCGGACTCTATGAGTGCTGGAACAACACCATCCGCAACGCCAGGAGTCCGTACGTAAGCAATGCCAATATCGACGATCGCAGGGGGCTCTATCACTCAGACTACTTGATTTACTTGATGGAATACCAAGGCCTGGATGGAGCCGCTTCTGCTCTCATGGCAGACAACCGCGACACACACGACAGCTATTCAGTTGGCCAAGATACCTGGTTCTGCGGAATGGGCAGAAATATCACCAAAGACGATTTGTTGACTCGCTGCGAAACCAGCGCAAAGAGCCAAAACATGATGCATTGCATGCCCATCTGGAAAGCAGCTCTTCACGAAGACATTGGCTATTTTGACGAAGAACAGTTCGGCACATCAGCAGATTGGGAATTCTGGCTTAGAGCAACCGAGGCAAACAAAAAACTGAGGCTGGCAGATATCCCGCTTGGATTCTATCTTATCAATACCGAATCGCACAACAGAAGAGATCCAGGAACACGGCAACTCATGGAACATAGGATTTTAGCGAAGTATTTCTCCGCGGACCTGGGCTCAACAGACATTTCCCTGAATTAACCGTCTGCTGCTCCTGCGCCAACTCAAGATCAATCCTGACGATGTGGCCGGCGACGATCAGAACGGCGGGTCGCCGCTTCAAATCCAGGCCGGAGGCCTTGAGGCCCAATGCCGATTCCACCGCGCAGAAACCGCCCGCTGTCGGACACATCAGCAGAACACCTGATCGCCATAACCCATGCGTTCAGCGAGGGCCTCCAGCTCCCGTCGGGTGAGCGGATCTTCCAGCTCCTCCTGCACGCTTGGCTCGAGCGGACGGCGGGGGCGGGGACTGATCAGCGTGTTGTCGCCGCGACCGCTATCGCCACTCAGACGGCAGGCACCGAATCGATCGAGTGCTGTTGGATCAAACGGCAACAGCAAGGCCTCGCAGAGGGCCTCAAGGCCCGCAATAGGGTCGGCACAGAAATCCTCGTAGTGCAGTCGCGGCCAACCCTCCGTGGCCTGCAGGAAGGCGTGGTTGCGTGCAATGTATTCGCGCAGGGTGGCCGGCTGGAACTGCTGATGCCAACCGGCATGCACCAAGCCCAGCCAGCAATCGAGCGGATGGCGCAGGGTGACCAGCGGGCGCAATCGCACATCAACACCCAGCCAGCTCGGCAACCAGAGCTGTGCGCGCGGGGCCTGGCCACGGCACAGATCCGAGTGGCTGTGATCGCG
>CAIZNP010000032.1 GCA_903934375.1 uncultured Synechococcaceae cyanobacterium | reverse complement strand
GGGCATCGACGACGAGGCGATCCACAAGGCCGTGGCCTCGCAGCGGTGGGAGGTGGCGATCCATCGGGTGCGCCGCAGCTTTGAGCAGACCCATGGCGAGAACACCTTCACCGCCGGTGATACCGATGCGGTGGGCACCGAGGTGATCGTGGGCGGCAAGGGCGCCGGCGATCGCTACCGCATCCAGGGCGATGTGGTGACCATGGTGCACCGCCACATCCACGGCACCGTGGTCACGATCTTCACCGAGAGCACCACCGACACCGGCCGCGGCTACCTGAGCCGCAGCTACACCAGCCAGTACGCCGACCCCGCCAGTGGCGAGCTTCGTGGTGGCCTCAGCCGCTTCACCGACACGTTCGTTCCCCTGGCCGGTGAAGGCCCTTGGGTGCTGAGCGAGCGGGTGGTGGAGACCGACGCCTTCGGTGAGACCCCCGCCGGCCGTCAGATGTTCCGCTTTGAGGATCTGCAGCCGCTGGGTTGAGGCGGAAGGGAAGCGTTGACGCCGGCGACACGGGCCGCTGATCAGTTCGGCATCGTCACGAATTCCTCGGCCACGCTGGGGTGCAGGGCCATGGTGCGATCGAAGTCGGCCTTGGTGGCGCCCATGCCGATGGCGATCGCTGCCATCTGGATGATCTCGGCGGCGTGCTCGCCGACCATGTGGCAGCCGAGCACCCTGCCGCTGGTCTTCTCCACCACCAGCTTGAGCAGCACCTTCGGGTCTCGAGCTGGCAAGGCCTGGCTCATCGGCCGGAAGCGGGCGCGGTGGATCGTCACGCTGTCGGCGCCGCAGCGCTCGATCGCCTGCTCTTCACTGAGTCCCACCGTGGCCAGCTCCGGCTGGCTGAACACGGCGCTGGCCACCAGGCTGTGGTCCACCTGGCGCGGCTTGCCGCCCCAGAGCGTGTCGGCAAGGGCGCGGCCTTCGTCAACGGCGACGGGGGTGAGGTTGATGCGGTCGGTGACGTCACCCACCGCGTAGACGTGCGGCAGGTTGGTGCGCTGATCGGCATCCACCGGGATGCGCTGGCCGTCGCTGGCGATGCCGGCGGCCTCCAGCTGGAGCCCGTCCAGGAACGGTCGGCGGCCGGTGGCCAGCAGCACGCCGCCGCAGGCCATGGCGTCACCGGCGCTGGTGCTCACCTCCAGCTGGCCGGGGCTGCCGCTGATGGCGCTCGGTCCCACGCCGCAGCGGATGTCGATGCCGCCGGCCTGCATCGCCTCCTGCACCGCTCCCGCCAGCTCCCGGTCGAAGCCGCGCAGGATCTGATCGCCGCGCACCAGTTGCGTCACCGCCACGCCGAGGCCGTTGAGGATGCCGGCGAACTCGCAGGCGATGAAGCCGGCGCCCACCACCACCATCCGCTCGGGGAAACGCTCGAGCAGGAACAGGTCGTCGCTCACCCAGCCCAGCTCGGCGCCTGGGATGGTGGGACGCTGCGGCCGACCGCCCACGGCGATCAGGATGCGCTCGCCGCTCAGTTCCTGACGGGATCCATCCGCTGCCTCCACGACGATGGTGTGGGCGTCCAGGAAGCGTCCCCAGCCGCGATGGAGTGCCACGCCGGCCTTTTCGAGGAAACCGATGTGCAGGGTGTTGAGCCGATCCACCTCGGTGCGCACGTTGGCCAGCAGCACTGCCGGGTCGCAGTGGCTCTCTCCCACCGTCCAGCCGAAGCTGGCTGCATCGTGCAGCTGGTGGCGCACCGCCGAGCCGTACACCAGCAGCTTCTTGGGCACGCAGCCACGGATCACGCAGGTGCCGCCGACGCGGTCTCCCTCGATGATCGCAACCCTGGCGCCATAGCTCGCTGCCCGCTTGGCCGCAGCCAGGCCGCCGGAGCCGGCGCCGAGCACGATCAGGTCGTAGCGGTCGGCCATGGCGGGGGCGGAACAGTGAGGGGAGAGTTGCACGCTATGGCCTGAGGCCACCCGGCAGCTGCGGCATCAGAGAATGGCAGCCAGGGCGTCGAGCTGCTGGCGGCGCGCTGCGAGCAGAAGCGTCCTGGCCTGGGAGAGCAGCTTGAACACGCTGCGGTCGATCACGTCGTAGTACACGAGCGACCCCTCTGGCCGCCGCTGCACCACACCGGCGATCGTGAGCAGCTTGAGGTGTTTCGACACCAGGGCCTGACTCAGGCCTGTTTTCTCAACAACGGCGGTGACGTTCAGCGGGCCCTGCCGCAGCGCCTCCAGAACCGCCAGGCGGTTCGGTTCGGAGAACACCTTGAAGTAGTCGGCCAGGTGCTCCATGGCGTTCTCCATCTCGGGCGCGGCGGCGGGCGCGGGCGGCAAGCTTGGGCATCAAGCTAGCGCGACTATCGAACGTCGTTGTGTCTTGTAGACTAGGAAGCTCGATACTATGAAGCCGTGAAGCCGTGAAGCCGTGAAGCCGTGAAGCCGTGAAGCCGTTGTTTCGTGGTTCTGTTGCTGGATTCGATGTCAAGGCGATCGCCTCGTGGCACAGATGGCCGTGTTGCTGACACGCTGCGGTGCGGAGGCGCCGAGCTGGACGGCGTTGGACGACCGGATCAGGCCCCAGTCCCATTGATCCGCAGCAACAACGCTGCGCCACTGGCTCGCGGCTGGTGTGAGCCTCAGCCACAGCAGCACGCCAATCCGACCAGAGTGGAAGCAACACGTCCGGCACGGACCGGCGGGGCCCGGGGGGCAGCGATGGCAGGGTCAGCGCACGGGCCAGCTCCGCAGCCACCGCTCTGGCATGACCGCCATCAGGCAGGCGAGGAACTGGCTCTGCAGATGCAGGAGTGGCGCTGCGACCCTCGGGCTGTGGTGATTGGTCTGCCCCGGGGCGGTGTGGTGGTGGCCGCGGCGGTTGCGGAGGCCCTCGAACTGCCGCTGGTCAGCTGGTCTGTGCGCAAGCTGGCGCAACCCACGGCCCCCGAGGTGGCGGTGGGGGCGATCGCCCCGGGGGGTGTGCTGCTCTGGGATGAGCCCTACATGCGTCAGCTGCACCTGGATCCGCTGCTGCGTCGCCGACTGGTGGCTCAGCAGGACGAGGAACTGCGCCGGCGGCAGCGGCTGTATGGCGATCCGCCCGGGGCTGCCCTGCGGGGCTGTGACCTGCTGGTGGTGGACGACGGGGTGGCCACCGGCATGACCGTGCGGGCGGCATTGCTATCCCTGCGGCAGATCGCACCGGCCCGGCTGGTGCTGGCGGTGCCGGTGCTGGATGAGCGGATGTTCGCTCGCCTCGCTCCACAGCTGGATGCGCTGGTGGCACTGGCGACGGTGCCGTCGATTCAGGCCGGTGGCCGGTGGTACGAGCGCTTTGAGCCCGTGTTGGATGCGCAGGTCCTGGATCTTCTGGCCGGTGCCCGTGGGCTCGGCCGGATCACGGGCCCGGAAGAGATTCGGCAGGGTTCAGCCTGACCTCAGAACCACTCGGCCGCAGCGGCGCTGGCGGGGTTGGTGTGGTCTTCCGGGGTGGTGCGCTCGAACTGCAGCACGATCGAGCGGCGCTGTTCCCCATCGGCGCTGATGGCCTCGATCGGATACAGCTGCTGGCCGTCGCGGAAGGGCACCTGGATGCGGAAGCTGCCATCGGCCTTTAGCGGCACCACTTCATCGCCGATGCGCAGGGTGGCGGTGGGTTCGGTGGCGCCGTAGACGATCAGCTCGGCATCGGCAATCAGCCAGAAGCTGCGCTGCCGTGCCACCAGGCCACTGCCGGATTCGTTGCGGCCGCTGGCCCACAGGCCAAGGCCGGAATCGCTGAGCGCCACGCCAACGCCATCGAGATCTTCCAGCTCGTGGAATTCCTCGGAATCTTGTGCGCGGCGGCGCGCGAAACCAACTCATCCTCCGCGCGGTGGAGCGACCAGCTACTTGCGAGATAGCCGCTCTCCTTGTTGGTATCCGAATATCCGAGCATCACTTCGATCTGATCTCCACGCGACGCCACCTGTGCGCGAAGGCCTACGTCACTCATCAGCTCATCGAGAATCGCGCCCGCCTTGGCGAGCGTCGCGGACGACTCCATGAGTGGGACCAGGTTGACCTCTGGTGCCCCAGGGAGCGCACCAGCGGTCTGCGACGCGGGGATGCGTGTATCGGCCG
>CAIZNP010000031.1 GCA_903934375.1 uncultured Synechococcaceae cyanobacterium | reverse complement strand
GCGCCAGCTGCATCGCGAGCTGGACGACGGCCTGGTGCTGGAGCGCCTCAGCGTTCCCCTGGGGGTGGTGGGGGTGATCTTCGAGGCCCGCCCCGATGCGGTGATGCAGATCGCCTCGCTGGCAATCCGCTCCGGCAACGGCGCCATCCTCAAGGGCGGCCGTGAGGCCAGCCGCAGCTGCGCCGCGATCCTGGCGGCCCTGCAGCGGGGGCTGGCGGCCAGCGCCGTGGCGCCGGCGGCGCTGGAGCTGCTCACCAGTCGCGAGGAGAGCCTGGCGCTGCTGCGGCTCGATGGCCTGGTGGACCTGATCATTCCGCGCGGCTCCAACGCCCTGGTGCAGTTCATCCAGGACAACACCCGCATCCCGGTGCTGGGCCATGCCGACGGCATCTGCCATCTGTATGTCGACCAGGAGGTGGACATCGACCTGGCGCTGCGTGTGGCGCTGGACAGCAAGACCCAGTACCCGGCCGCCTGCAACGCCATCGAGACCCTGCTGCTGCATCGGGCCGTGGCGCCCCGCTTCCTGGAGGCGGCCCTCCCCGCCTTCGCGTCCGCCGGTGTGGAGTTGCGCGGCGATGCCGCGGCCCAGGCCCTCGGCGTGCCCCTGGCCGCGGCCGACGCCGACTGGAGCACGGAGTACTCCGATCTGATCCTGGCGGTGCGGCTGGTGGACAGCCTCGAGGAGGCCCTGGCCCACATCGCCCGCCACGGCTCCCGCCACACCGACGCCATCTGCACGACCAACACCGCCGCCGCCGAGACGTTTCTGCGCGGTGTCGACAGCGCCGGCGTGTATCTGAACTGCTCCACCCGCTTCGCCGATGGCTTCCGCTACGGCTTCGGCGCCGAGGTGGGCATCAGCACCCAGACCCTGCCGCCCCGCGGCCCCGTGGGGCTGGAGGGATTGGTGACCTATCGCTACCTGCTGCGCGGCGCCGGCCACGTTGCCGCCGACTACGCCAGTGGTGCACGGGCGTTCACGCATCGCGATCTGCCGCTGTGACCTCTGCGGACGTCGCTCCCAGCGACAGGATTGTCGTGCGTGGCCTGCGCCTCTGGGCTCACATTGGGGTGCTGGAGCAGGAGCGCCGCCTGGGTCAGTGGTTCGAACTCGATCTGGAGCTGGGCTGGGATCTTGCCGCTGCGGCCAGCCGTGACGATCTGGCCGCCACCCTCGATTACTCGCTGGCGATCACGGCGCTGCAGCGCCAGGCTGGAGAGATCCGCTGTCTCACCCTGGAGCACTGGAGTGATCTGATTCTGGCTCTGCTGGAGCAGCTCTATGGGCCGGTGCCGGTGCTGCTGGAACTGCGCAAGTGCCAGGCGCCGGTCCCCGGATTCAGCGGCACGGTCGCGGTGCGGCGGCGGCGGCATGGGGGATGAGGGGATGGTGAGGAGAGGTTGTCCATGAGTCGTCCTCCGCTGGTGCTCCTGCACGGTCTGTGGGACACACCGCGCCTGTTCGCAACCCTGGAAGCGGCTCTGCTGGAGCGTTGTCCACAGCTGGAGCTCTATGCGCCCCACCTCCCCCACCGACTCGGGGCGGTGCCGATCCGTGAGCTCGCCGATCAGCTGGCGGCGTTGCTGCAGGCACGCTTTGGCTCCAGCACGCGTCTGGATCTGTTGGGCTTCTCCATGGGTGGGGTGATCGGCCGCACCTGGTTGCAGGAGCACGGCGGTTATGGCCGCACCCGCCGCTTCGTCTCTCTGGGTAGCCCTCAGCAGGGCACGCTGGCGGCCCAGCTGGCACCCAGCCCACTACTGGCCGGCATCGCCGATATGAAGGTGGGCAGCCGCCTGCTGCGCCAACTCGATCGACACGCCCACCTGCTGGATGGAGTCGAGTGCCACAGCTTCTACACGTTCACAGATATCACCGTCTGTCCTGGCTGGAGGGCGGTGCTGCCGAAGGGGCCGCGCCAGGCCGTGCCGGTGCTCACCCATCGCCAGCTGATCCTGCACCCCCGTGCCATCCGTCGGCTGGTGGAGGTGTTGCTGGCGCCTTGACGGCCTCAGACCGCCACCAGGCCGGAGTGGCGGATCAGGGCCTCGCTGGTGGGTTGCCGACCGCGGAAGGCTTCGAACACCGCCTTCGGATCGAGGCTGCCGCCCAGGCTGAGCACGGTGTCGCGGAAGCGGCGACCCGTGTCGCGGATCTGCTGCTCGTTCTCCAGGCCCACCTCCTCGAAGGCGCTGAAGGCATCGGCGCTGAGCACCTCGGCCCACTTGTAGGAGTAATAGCCCGCTGCATAGCCGCCGGCGAAGATGTGGCCGAAGGAGCAGAGAAAGGCGTCCTCATCGATCGGCGCCAGCACGGTAGTGTTGACTGCGATGGTGCGACGGAGCTGCTCGGGGCTCTGGCCGCAGCCCGGCTGCCACTGGCTGTGCAGCTTTAGATCCACCAGGGAGAAGTGCACCTGGCGCAGGGTGACCGAGCCGCCCATGAAGGTGCGGGCCTCCTGAAGCTTGCCGAATTCCTCCTCAGGCAGCGGTTCGCCCGTCTGCCAGTGGCGGGCCATGCCCAGCAGGGTGGCGCGGTCGTAGCACCAGTTCTCCATGAACTGGCTAGGGAGCTCCACCGCGTCCCATTCCACGCCGTTGATGCCGGCCGCCTGGGGGCGCTCGACGGTGGTGAGCATGTGCTGCAGGCCGTGGCCGAACTCGTGGAAGAGGGTCTCCACCTCTTCAAAGGTCATCAGGCTGGGGGTGTCGCCCACCGGCGGGCTCTGGTTGCAGACCAGGTAGGCCACCGGCAGCACCGGCGTACCATCCGGCCGACATGAGCGCACCAGGCACTCATCCATCCAGGCGCCGCCGCGCTTGCTGCCGGGGCGGCTGTAGGGGTCGAGGTAGAAGGCGGCGATCGGCTCGCCAGCGTTAGGTCCAGCGCCCTCGCGGATGCGGAAGTAGCGCACGTCCGGGTGCCACACCGGCCCCTCGCCATCGCCCGCTTCGATCGTGATCGTGAACAGGCGGCTGCAGAGGCTGAACAGGCCCTCCAGCACCCTCGGCAGTGGGAAGTAGGGGCGCAGGGCTTCGCTGTCGAGTTCGAAGCTCTCCTGGCGCAGCAGCTCAGCCCAGAAGCTCACGTCCCAGGGCTGCAGGTCGTCGGCTTCGGCGGCGCCGTGGCGGCGGGCGATCTCGCGCAGAGCTTCCAATTCCTGTTGCGCCACCGGCAGGGCTGCGGCGCGTAGCTCCTCCAGCAGCCCCTCCACGGCGGCTTCGGACTCGGCCATCTTGGCGGCCAGGCTCACCTCGGCCCAGTTGGCGTAGCCGAGGCGGCGAGCCTGCTCACCGCGCAGCTCCAGGATCCGCTCGATCAGTGGCCAGTTGTTGGGGGTGTCGCTGTCCTCACCAGCGGTGGAGGCCTCGCCCTGGCCGGAGGCCCGGCTCACATGGGCGCGGTACACCCGCTCACGCAGGTCGCGGCGGCGGCTGTATTTGAGGAAGGGGGCGTAGCGGGGCATGTCCAGCCCCAGCAGCCAGGGGCCTGCTTCGGCGCTGGCGGCCTCATCACCGCCGGCGGAGGCGGCCTGGGCCAGCTGGGCCTTGAGGCTCACGGGCAGACCCTCCACCTCGGCGTGATCTGTCAGGCGCAGGGTCCAGCCGTTGGTGGCATCCAGCACCTGATTGCCGAAGCGGGTGGCGAGCTCCGCCAGTTCCTGGCTGGCGGCGTTGAAGGCCTCCTGCTCGGCGCCCTGCAGCCCGACGCCGCGCAGCTGCATATCGCGCAGTTCTCCCGCGAGGATGCGCTGCTGGGCGCCATCGAGATGGCCGCTCTCGCCGGGGTTCGCCGCTTCGTGCTGATGTCGCAGCCGTTCCAGGGCGCGGTAGATCAGCCGACTCTGTCCGGCGCGGTTGCCGAATTGCACCACGGCAGCCTGCTGGCCCGCATGGGCCTCGCGCAGCTCCGGGCTGTTGCATACACCGTTGAGGTGGCTCACAACACCCCAGCTCCAGCGCAACCGTTCGCCCAGCCGCTGCAGCGGATCCATCAGCTCCTGCCAGCTCAGCGGCAGATCGGTGTCCGCCAGGCGCAGATCCAGTTGCTGCTCGAGCACTGAGAGCTCCTGCTCCAGCTCGGCAATCAGGCCGGGAATGTGTGCGGTCACGGCCGCGGGGGTGATCGCCTCAAACTGCGGCAGCCCCTCACCCCGCAGGATCTCGGGCAGGGCGGCGGTGGTCGGGCTCATGGCGATCGGCGGGGCGCTGCGACCATTTCAGCCCAGGCCCAGAGCCTGAGGCGGGTCAGCCGAGGGCGGGAAGCCGAAGCGCCACCACGGCGTGGTTGGCCAGGTCGCTGGCCAGGGCGGTGGTGCTGGCCTCGTAGAGATCGATCGCCACGCGCGGCCAGAAGCCGATCACCAGGGTGGGTACCAGCAGGCACAGGGCGATCACCAGTTCGCGGGGCTTCATGTCGCCCACCACCGCCAGGGCCGGGATGCGGGGGCCGAAGAACACACGCCGGCAGAGGCTGAGCAGGTAGACCGGCGTGAGCACCACACCGATGGCCGCCAGGATCACTGTGATCACGCGGAAGCCCACGGTGAAGCCGTCGTTGCTGGTGACCCCCAGGAACACGGTGATCTCGCTGACGAAGCCGCTCATGCCGGGCAGGGCCAGTGAGGCCAGCGAGCTGGCCACGAAGAAGGCAAAGGTGATCGGCAGCACCTTGGCCAGGCCGCCCATGTTCGGAATCGAGAGGGTCTTGGTGCGCTCGTAGAACACGCCGGTCACGAAGAACATGGCGGCGGCGATCAGACCGTGGCTGATCATCTGCAGCATCGCGCCGCTCATGCCAAGGCTGTCGATCGCGCCGATGCCGAGCAGCACAAAGCCCATGTGGCTGACGGAGCTGCAGGCGATTCGCCGTTTCACATTGTCCTGCGCGAAGGCGTTGAGGGCGCCGTAGACGATGTTGACGATGCCGAGCACGATCAACGCCGGCGCCAGTTGCAGGTGGGCCTCCGGCAGCATCTGCACGTTGAAGCGCAGCAGGGCATAGCCGCCCATCTTGAGCAGCACCCCCGCCAGCAGCATCGACACCGGGGCGTTGGCCTCGCCATGGGCATCGGGCAGCCAGGTGTGAAGAGGGAACATCGGCAGCTTCACACCGAAACCCACCAGGAAGCCCAGGTAGCAGAGCAGGCCGAACACGCCGCCGGGGGAGCGGGCGGTGAGTTCGCTGAGGTTGAGCGTGAACGGGCCATTGAGGGCCAGGGCCAGGCCGCTCAGCAGGATCAGCAGGGAGGCTGTGGCCGTGTAAAGGATGAACTTGGTGGCGGCGTACTGGCGTTGGTGCCCCCCCCAGATGGCGATCAGCAGATACACCGGCACCAGCTCCAGTTCCCAGGCCAGGAAGAAGAGCAGGAAGTCCTGCGAGAGGAACACCATCGCCTGGGCCGACGCCTGCAGCAGCAGCAGAGCGAAGTAGAGACGCGTCTTCTTCTGGATGTTCCAGCTGGCCGCTACCGACAACAGCGTGACCAGGCCGGAGAGCACCACCAGCGGCGCTGAGAGTCCATCCGCTGCCAGCGACCACTCCAGGCCGAGCGACGGTACCCAGCTGAATCGTTCCACCAGCTGTAGGCCAGCTAGGGATCCGTCGAAGTGCTGGCTGAATACGAACACCATCAGCACCAGGTCGGCCAGCAGGGTGGCCAGGGCGATGGTGCGGGGCAGTTTGGGATCGGTGCCGTCGCCGGGCAGCAGCATCAGCAGCGGTGCTACGGCACCCGGCAGCAGCGTGATCAGGCTGAGCCAGGGAAAGGCTGAGGGGGCAGCGGCGCTGACGCTGGACGCGGCCATCAGGGACAGGTTGGCGTCCATCGCAGCGGCAAACGGTTGACGGGAGTTGCCGCTGTCGAGGCGTCGAACCGGCCTCAGGCGACGGCCCAGTCTACCAGTGAGACTGAGCGCTTTGGGTATTTGTACTCAGGAGCGCTGCGCTGCCTGGCGGTTCAGTCCGGGGCGTCCGGAAGGGTCTGCCAGCGGCTGCCGGCCTGCTGCAACTGCAGCACCTCGGCGCGGGAGGCCACCCCCTCGCTCTCCCACATCCGAACCATGGCCCTGCTCACTGCAGCGGCGTGCTCGCGGCTCGTGAGCGCCAGGATGCTCGGACCGGCGCCGCTGATCACGCACCCCCAGGCGCCCGCTTCGATGGCTGCCTCCCGCACCTGACGGCCGCCTTGGATCAGGCCCCAGCGGTAGGGCTCGTGGATGCGGTCGTGCATGCCATCGGCGATCAGATCGCCGTTGCCGGTGCGCAGACCCTGCAGCAGCAGGGTTAGTGAGCCCAGGTTCGTGACGGCATCGGGAATGGAGATCAGCTTGGGCATCACCCGGCGGGCCTCACTCGTGGAGAGACGGATCCCTGGGATCGCCACCACTGGGATCACCTCCGGCGACCACTCGCAGCGCACCACGCGCCAGCGATGGGAGGCGGCCTTGGCGGTCATGCACAGCCCTCCCAGCAGCGAGGGCACCACGTTGTCAGGGTGGCCTTCGATGTCGATCGCCAGCTCCAGCAGCTTCTCGCGGCTGAGCGGCTCACCGATCAGAGCGTTGGCCCCCATCAGCCCGGCCACGATCGCCGTGGCGCTGCTGCCGAGGCCCCGGGCCGGCGGCACCGCCAGTCGCACACGCGCCTCCACGG
>CAIZNP010000030.1 GCA_903934375.1 uncultured Synechococcaceae cyanobacterium | reverse complement strand
CGCTCCCCCCCAACCCTCTGCGCCGGGTGCGGCCCCTGCGGCCACGGCGGCCGGGGCGGCGGCGATTGAACGGCTGCGGGCCTGGCCCGGGGAGCAGCGGGTGGCGGTGGGCCTCTCCGGTGGGGTGGACAGTTCCCTGACGGCGGCCCTGCTGGTGGAGGCCGGCTGGCAGGTGGAGGGCCTCACCCTCTGGTTGATGAGCGGCAAGGGGGCCTGCTGCGCCGAAGGCCTGGTGGATGCCGCCGGCATCTGTGAGCAGCTGGAGGTGCCCCACCACGTGGTCGATTTCCGCGAGCACTTCAAGGCGCAGATCGTCGATTTCCTGGTGGAGGGCTATGGCGCCGGTGTCACGCCGCTGCCCTGCTCGCGCTGCAATCGCGAGGTGAAGTTCGGGCCGATGCTGCAGTGGGCCGAGCAGGAGCGGGGCATCGGCCGCCTCGCCACCGGCCACTACGCCCGCATCCGTCACGGCGAGGTGAGCGAGAACGGTCGCCATCAGCTGTTGCGCGGCCTTGATGCCCGCAAGGATCAGAGCTATTTCCTCTACGACCTGCCACAGCAGGCTCTGGGGCACTTGGTATTCCCGCTTGGAGAGCTCACCAAGCCCGACACCCGCCTCGAGGCGGCGCGCCATGGCCTGCGGACCGCCGACAAGCCCGAAAGCCAGGACCTGTGCCTGGCGGATCACCACGGCTCGATGAAAGCCTTCCTTGACACCTACCTGCCGCCGCGGGATGGCGAGATCGTGCTGCGCGACGGCCGGGTGCTGGGCCAGCACGAGGGTGTGCAGCACTTCACGATCGGCCAGCGCAAGGGGCTCGGCGTGGCCTGGAGCGAGCCGCTGCACGTGGTGCAGCTCGATGCGGCCATGAACCGGGTGGTGGTGGCCCCCCGCGCCGAGGCCGCCCGCAGCGACGCCGAGGTGGGGGCGGTGAACTGGCTGTCGGTGCCGCCGCCGCAGGCGCCGCTGCCGGTGGAGGTTCAGGTGCGCTATCGCAGCGCGCCGGTGCAGGCCCTGCTCACACCACTGCAGCCCACCGAGGCCGACCTGGCCGCCGGCCGGCCCCATCGCTGCCGGCTGGAGTTTGCCGAGGAGCAGTTCTCGATCACGCCTGGCCAGGCGGCGGTGTTCTACGCCGGTGAGCTGGCGCTGGGCGGCGGTCTGATCCAGGCCTGAATGCGTTCTTGTTGCGGCGGTTTGCCCGCACCCGCTCACCAGTAGGGATCGCTGGTGAGCTCGACGCTGAGGCTGCCGCTGCGGCTGGCGGGCACGCTGCTGATGCAGGCGCGAACGGTGTGGCCGTTCACGTCGATCTCGCAGGCCCCGCAGCTGCCGCCCATGCAGCCGGTTGGGATCAGGACGCCGGCGGCATGGGCGGCCTCCAGCCAGCTCGTGCCACTGGTCGCCCGGCTGCTGCTGCCATCCGGCCACTGGATCAGCACGTCAGACGGTGTCTGCGCTGCCGACGGGCTGGAAGATTGAGGCCGGCGGTTCATGGCTGCTCCAGCAACGGCTCCAGGTTCACGTGCCGTTCGAAGGCATCGGCGAGGCGTTCGAGCAGTTGGTCGCGCTGACGGCTGTGGTGCGGTTGCCGTTCGCTCAGCATCGGCAACCCCCGCCGCCGCCGCAGTCGGTTCAGCCAGCGCCGCCGCCAGGGACCGCTCTCGAACACCCCGTGCAGGTAGGTGCCTGCCACCAGGCCGCCATGATCGCCGCTGGCCTGCAGCCAGCCCAGATCGGGATCGGCGCACAGGGGTCGGCAGGGGCTCAGGGTGGTGGTGCTGCCACGGTGCAGTTCGAAGCCCTCCAGTTCGAGCTCCTGCTCCAGGTCGTGGTGAGCGTCGGCGGAGGTGTCGTGCGCGTCCCCTTCGGCAAGGGCAGGCCAGAGGGCGCGGCAGCGACGCTGACGCAGGGCCTTGCAGTCGCCGAACACGGTGCGCAGGGGCAGCAGATTCAGTCCAGCGCTGCTGAGGCTGGCGCCGGTCGCGAACGCTTCGTTGTGACCCTCCAGACCCTGTGGATCGCTCAGTTCCCGCCCCAGTAGCTGGAGTCCTCCGCAGATCCCGAACACGTGGCCGCCGCCGGCCACATAGGCGTGCAGGCTCTGTGCCAGGCCGCTGCTGCGGATGGCTGCCAGATCGCGCAGGGTCTGCTTGCTGCCGGGAACCACCACCGCATCCGGCCTGCCGAGCTCCTCGCCGGGCGCCACCCAGCGCAGCTGCACCGAGGGTTCGGCCTCCAGCGGATCGAGATCGGAGAAATTGCTCAGCGACGGCAGCCTGAGCACTGCGATCTCCAGCTCGGCGCCGGCCTTGCCGCCGCGGCGCTCGAGCAGATCAAGCGAGTCCTCCGGCGGGAACAGCTCGTCCAGCCAGGGCATCACCCCGAGCACGGGGATGCCGGTGTGGGTCTCCAGCCAGCGGCGGCCCTCGTCGAACAGTTCACGGCGGCCCCGGAAGCGGTTGATCAGCAGCCCAGTGATGCGTGGACGCTCCACCGGCCGCAGCAGCGCCAGGGTGCCTACCAACTGGGCGAACACCCCACCCCGCTCGATGTCGGCCACCAGGATGCAGCGCGCGCGCAGGTATTGAGCCAGCCGCAGATTGGTGAGGTCGCGCGGCTGCAGGTTCACCTCCACCGGGCTGCCGGCCCCCTCGAGCACCAGCCGGCCGCTGGGATAGGCCGCCTGCAGGTCATCGAGGCCGGTGCGAATCGCGGCCCAGCCGGGACGAAACCAATCGCGGTAGTAGTGCTCCGCCCTGGCCTGTCCCACGGTGCGGCCCAGGTGGATCACCTCGCTGGTGGAGTCGCCCTGTGGTTTGAGCAGCACCGGATTCATGGCGCACTGCGGTTCAAGCCCGGCAGCCCAGGCCTGCAGCGCCTGGGAGTAGGCCATTTCACCGCCGGCCTGATCCACCCAGGCGTTGTTGCTCATGTTCTGCCCCTTGAAGGGCAGCGGCGTCTCGCCGCGGCGGCGCAGCACCCGGCAGAGGGCGGCCGTCATCAACGTCTTGCCGGCGCCGCTGCTGGTGCCGAGCACCATCAGGGGGCTGGGCCGGTTTGCGGCGGTTGGCCTGCTCACAGCCGCGGCCTGTGGCGCTGCAACCAGTGGCGCAGGCGGCTGGCTGGACCACCCGGCGGGAT
>CAIZNP010000029.1 GCA_903934375.1 uncultured Synechococcaceae cyanobacterium | reverse complement strand
GCCGTCAGCCGGCACCCCGCCGCGATCCCGGCCAACCAGGCCTGCAGAGCTTCCAACGCCTCAGGACGCAGGCGGTAATACACCCAGCGCCCCTGGTCGCGGGCCTCGATCAGCTGCGCCTCGCGCATCACTCGCAGATGGAACGACAGGCGGGACTGGGCCAGACCCAGCTGCTCCGTGAGTTCGCAGACGCAGAGCTCACCAGCGGCCAGAGCCTGCACCACCTCCAGGCGCAGAGGATCCGCCAGCGCCCTGAGCAGCTGGCGGGCCTGGTCCTCCGCCATAGCGAGCGACCCTGCAGCGGCGACCGTCATTCCAGATCAGGCGGCAGAGCGCCAAGGCTAAACAATCAACCATCCTTGATTCATCAACATCACTTGATCTAAGTTCGGCGCACCTGCGGGCACGCCTCGTGCGCATCGGCATCAACGGCTTCGGCCGCATCGGTCGTCTTGTGTTTCGCGCCCTCTGGGGGCGCCCCGGCATCGAGCTGGTTCACATCAACGAATCGGCTGGCGCCGCCGCCGCCATCGCCCATCTGCTGGCGTTCGATTCGGTGCATGGCCGCTGGAGCCAGACCGTGGATCACAGCGGCGAGAACCTGCTGATCGGTGCCCACACCATCAGCACCAGCCGCCACGCTCAGCCCAGCGCCGTGCCCTGGCGCGATGCCGGCGTGGAGCTGGTGCTGGAGTGCAGCGGCCGCTTCAAGACGCCCGACAGCCTTAACCCCTATTTCGAGTCCTGCGGCCTGCAGCGCGTGGTTGTGGCCTGCCCGGTGAAAGGCGTGATCGCCGGCGCGGAGGCCCTGAACGTGGTGTTCGGCATCAATCAGCACACCTACGAGCCGGCACGGCATCGCCTGGTGACCGCCGCCTCCTGCACCACCAACTGCCTGGCACCGGTGGTGAAGGTGGTGCACGAGGGCTTCGGCATCCGCCACGGCTCGATCACCACCCTGCACGACGTGACCAACACCCAGGTGGTGGTGGATGCCTTCAAGTCCGACCTGCGCCGCGCCCGCTCCTGCCTGCACTCGCTGATCCCGACCACCACAGGCTCGGCGAAGGCGATCGGCCTGATCTTTCCTGAGCTGGAGGGCAAACTCAATGGCCACGCCGTGCGCGTGCCGCTGCTGAACGCCTCCCTCACCGACGCGGTGTTCGAACTGGAACGCCCCACCAGCGTGGAGGAGGTGAATGCCGCCTTTGCGGCGGCCGCCGCCGGCGAGCTGAAGGGCATCCTCGGCTACGAGAGCCGGCCGCTGGTCTCGGTCGACTACGTCAACGACGATCGCAGCGCCATCGTCGATGGCCTGTCGACGATGGTGGTGAACGGCACCCAGCTCAAGGTCTACGCCTGGTACGACAACGAGTGGGGCTACAGCTCCCGCATGGCGGATCTGGTCTGTCACATGGTGCAGCTCGATGAAGCGCCCTGAGCTGACGCCGCTGCAGCAGTACGGGGTGGTGACGGCCAACTACTGGGCCTTCACCCTCACCGATGGCGCCCTGCGCATGCTGGTGGTGTTCCATTTCCACCAGCTCGGCTACTCCAGCCTCGAGATCGCCTTCCTGTTTCTCTTCTACGAGTTCTTCGGCATCGTCACCAACCTCACCGGCGGCTGGCTGGCGGCTCGCCTCGGCCTGCGCTTCACCCTGCGGGCCGGCACCCTCCTGCAGATCCTGGCCCTGCTGATGCTGGTGCCGGTGTCCGCCAGCTGGCCGAAGCTGCTGTCGGTGGGCTACGTGATGGCGGCCCAGGCCCTGAGCGGCATCGCCAAGGACCTCAACAAGATGAGCGCCAAGGGCGCCATCAAGGCGGCGCTGGCCGCAGCACAAGGCGATGGAACGGCGAGCGCGGGCGGCGGTGACCAGCAAACCGACGACAACCAGCTGTTCCGCTGGGTGGCGATCCTCACCGGTTCCAAGAACGCCCTCAAGGGTGTGGGCTTCTTCCTCGGCGGCGTCCTGCTCGCGACGCTCGGCTTCAGCGGGGCTGTCGCCGCGATGGCCGCGGGCCTTGTGCTCGCCTTCCTGCTCACCTTGGTGCTGCCCGCCGATCTCGGGCGGATGAAGAGCAAACCCGGCTTCAGCGCCCTTTTCTCCCGCAGCGCCGGCATCAACATCCTCTCGCTGGCGCGTTTCTTTCTGTTCGGCGCCCGCGACGTGTGGTTCGTGGTGGCCCTGCCGGTGTTCCTGGGGGCCACGCTCGGCTGGCGGTTCTGGCAAGTGGGGGGCTTCATGGGCCTGTGGGTGATCGGCTACGGCGTTGTGCAGGCCAGCACTCCGGCCTTGCGCCGCAGCTGGGGTCAGGGCGGACCGCCAGGGCCTGGCGCGGTGCGGTTCTGGGCGGCGGTGCTCACGGCGATCCCGGCCCTGATCGCCCTCTCCCTGGCGCGGCAGGTCGGCCATCCGGGCCTGGCGGTGGTGCTGGGCCTGGCGGTGTTCGGTGTGGTGTTTGCGTTCAACTCCGCCATCCACAGCGCCATGGTGCTGCTCTACAGCGAGGGCGAGGGTGTAAGCCTGAACGTGGGCTTCTATTACATGGCCAACGCCGCCGGTCGCCTGCTCGGCACCCTGCTCTCGGGATGGCTGTTTCTTCAGGGCGGACTGCAGGCCTGCCTGTGGTGCTCCGCTCTGCTGGTGGCTCTCTCCTGGTTCAGCAGCCTGCGGCTGCCTGCCTTGCCGCATCAGGCAGCCGCAGCCTGATCAACCGCCTGAGGCCTCCGCCAGCGAGGAAAACAATTCCTGGATCTGGCGACTTTTCTGCGGACAGAGCCTCGGCGCCTCATCCTTCACGGCCATGGCCTCGATCTGACTGGCGCTGATGCCACGGAAATCGATGCCCGCCTGCGCGTACTGCTGCTCGAGCCGCTGCTGCAGCTCCTGCGGCGCAGCGCCCTCGCCGACTGCCGCACACAGCAGGCCGGCATAGAGCCGCGCCGCACAGCCGCTGTTTCCGAAGCGCGGCACACAGAGGTTGATCTCCTCCGCAGCCGGATCCGCCAGCTCCAGCGCCGGAGCCGGTGGCGGTGGCGGCGCTGGAGGCAGCAGCTGGCTGCGGGCGGGGGCCAGCTGCAGGATCAGCGCGCCGCCTGTGACAAGACGCAGCCACACCCTCCGCATCACGACGGTGTCTCCGCAACGCCGCCGCAGGCCAGCAGGCGCTCCCGCTCCGCAGCAATCAGCCGGGGCGAATCGGAGGCGGTCAGCAGGCTGGGATAGGCACGGCGCAGGGCCGCAACCGACGCTGCGTGCTGCCGGCGGGCCACATCCAGACGGGCGGCGCGGTCGCGACGCCACACGGCACGGCGCTGACTCTCCCGCTCCTGCCAGGCGGCCTGGGCCTGGTCGTACTGCTCCTGCTCGATTTCCTGGTCGTAGAAAGCCAGCCGACGCTGCTCCTCCGGATCCAGCGGGGGCGGCGCCGGACTGGGCACATAAGCATCCGCCTCAACGCTGGCGAGCCGATCGCGGCTGCGGCTGAATCCCTCCAGCAGCGGCGGCAGCATCCGCCTGGTCTGCAGGCACGCCTGCTGAGCCTGGCGCCGCTGCTGCTCGGCAGCGGCACGCTTCTGCTGAATCGCACGGTCGTCGGGGCCACGGCAGCCGGCGAGCAGGGTCACCAGGAGCAAAAGGAACGCCAGCGGGCGCCTTGCAGTCACGCTGTGCGGATCTCAGCCCCCATGCTGCCAGGGGACGCTGACTCCTGGCGAGTGCCGGCTAGCGGCTGAGCGCTCAAGGCCCGAGCGGCAGTGACCCCATATGGGGGTAGCGAGACCGCGCTCAAGCGCCGTAAGCGTGTGCATGCGGAGAGGAATGATCCCTCACCATCCCGCCAGGACCCTGCCAGCGAGCCGCCCGCGAGCCATGTCAAGCAAGCCCAGTATCACCATCGGCGAATTGGAAGCCAACTATCAGCTGTACTGCAAAGCCCTGCGGATGCTGATTACCGAGCGACGTACGCTCAATAAAATTCAGAAAACGGTGTGCTGGGGACGGTTGCAGACACTGCATCACTGTTTACCGAAGCACTACAAATCTCCCGAGTATCTCTATGCCCAGATCCTGCAGCAACAACAGGCTCTGGCGTGAGCAGGGCAGCCCTGGAATGGTCGGCCCGGGCTCGCCCTCAGCGGATCCTCAACAAGCGAGCTGATCATCAATGAATGCGAAGCGCCACGGCCCGAGGCGCAACCGCAGCTGGAGCTCAGGATCATGATGTGAACGGAGCCCGGCAGGGCAGGCGCCTCACACAACGCTCAAGCCTGAGCGATGGATCTCACTCCCTATCTCGACAACCTCAAAGGCAGCAACCTCGACGAGGTTCTGTTGTCCGTCGCTGTCAGCGGCAAGGTGGCGCTGGCGGTGAAGGGGCGCTTTTTTCTGCGCTGCCTGTGCGACAGCTTCAGTGAACCCACGCTGATCGGCAGTGCCGTCACCGATGAGCACAACTGCCTGGGCTATCTGCGCCACGAGCCCTATGAACTGCTGATCTGCACGGATTATCTGGAAAGCGGCAACGGCTTCGAACTGGCCCGCAAGGCCCGTGATCTCCAGCCTGATCTGAAGGTGGTGGTGCTTGCCCTGGGCGATGCCATCCCGGTGGAATACAGCGAAGCCCCCTGGCTGGAAGCCGTGGTGGCCGAGGCGGACTTCGTGGAGGATCAGAAACCGCTCGAGGCTGCCGTGATCGCCGTGATGGGACATCACTCCTACCGGAGCCCGTCCCTGCGCTCCGGGCAACTCCCCTACCTGAGCTGCCCGAGGCTCACGCCACGGGAATACGAGGTTCTCGATCTGCTGGCCAGCGGCCTCACCGACCGTGAAATCGCCGAACAACTGGTGGTAAGCGAGGAAACAGCCCGCACGTACACCAAACGGTTACTGAAGACCCTGGATGTGAGCAACCGGGTGCAGGCAGTTCTCAAGGGCATGCGCTGCGGGATGATCCAGCTGTGAGGCCGCCCTCCCTGCAGCAGGCCTGCCGCTTCTGGATTCGGCTCGGTTTGGTGAGCTTCGGCGGTCCTGCCGGGCAGATCGCCTTGCTGCACAGCGAGCTGGTGGAGCAGCGACGCTGGCTTTCCGAGCGGCGCTACCTGCACGCCCTCAACTACTGCATGCTCCTGCCGGGGCCGGAGGCCACCCAGCTGGCCACCTACATCGGCTGGCTGTTGCACGGACCACTGGGCGGCCTGCTGGCCGGGGGCCTGTTCCTGCTGCCCTCCGTTGTGATCCTCACGGCCCTGGCCACGGTGTATGCCCTGTGGGGGCAGCTGCCGCTCCTGGCGGCGGTGTTCTGGGCGCTCAAACCCGCCGTGGTGGCCGTGGTGCTGCATGCCGCCTGGCGACTCGGACGGCGCACCCTGCACCATCCGGCCCTGGCGGTGATCGCGGCCCTCGCCTTCCTGGGGCTGACGGTGTTGCACCTGCCCTTCCCGGCCCTGATTGCCGCCGCCGCCGCCGCCGGCTTGCTGCTGGCCCGGCGCTGGCCGCAGTGGTTCCGCCGGCCAGCCGCGATCAGCGGCACGACAGCGGGCTGCAGTTCGAGCTCCAGCTCGGCCGCAGACAGTGCTCCGGCCATCCACGCTGACAACACCCCACCCTGGCCCCTGGCAGCCCTGAGCTGGTGGGGCAGCTGGGACGGACCGCTGGCCACCATGGCGCGCTTCTTCACCCGGGTGGCCCTGCTGAGCTTCGGTGGTGCCTACGCCGTGCTGCCCTACGTGGCCCAGGGGGCCGTGGG
>CAIZNP010000028.1 GCA_903934375.1 uncultured Synechococcaceae cyanobacterium | reverse complement strand
CGAGCCCTCGCAGAGCACATGGCCCTCATGCAGCACCGTGACCGGTGCCTGCAGATCGCGGATGAACTCCATGTCGTGCTCGATCACCAGCACGGTGTGATCGCCGGCCAGCTGGCGCAGCAGCTCACCGGTGAGGGCCGTCTCCTCATCGGTGAGGCCGGCCACCGGCTCGTCCACGAGCAGCAGCTCCGGGTCCTGCGCCACGAGCATCGCAATCTCCAGCCATTGCTTCTGGCCATGGGAGAGGCCACCGGCGGGCTGGTTGGCATGCACCTCCAGGCCCACCACCCCCAGCAGGTGCTGCACGCGATCGCGCTGCTCGCTGCTCAGGCTGCCGAACAGCAACGCAGCCGGGCCATGGGGCCCACGCACCGCCAGCTCGAGATTGCGGCGCGGCGAGAGGTTCTGATAGACGCGCGGCGTCTGGAACTTGCGGCCGATTCCCAGCCGGGAGATGCGGTGTTCGCTCTGCCCCACCAGGGAGCGACCGCGGAACAACACATCCCCCTGGGTGGGGCGCACCTTGCCGGTGATCACATCGAGGAACGTGGTCTTGCCGGCGCCGTTGGGGCCGATCACGGCACGCAGCTCACCGGGGGCCAGCTGCAGGTTGAGGTCGTTGAGGGCGAGGAAGCCGTCGAAGCTGACGGTCACGCCCCGCAGTTCGAGCAAGGTCATGACAAGTCTCCGCCGGACGGGCCTTCCAACTGCTGCTGCTCTGCCTTCACCGCGGGATTGAGGTCGAGATCGGGATAGGTGGAGAGCTTCGGCGGCGGCGCCACCAGGGCGATCAGCCGGGCCGGGCCGCCACTGCGCCACCAGCCCACCAGCCCGTCCGGCAGGGCCGTGACCACCAGCAGGAACAGACCACCCTGGATGAACAGCCAGGTTTCCGGCAGGGCCTCGCTCACCAGGCTCTTGGCGTAGTTGATCAGCACGGCGCCGAGCACGGCGCCGATCAGGGTGCCGCGGCCGCCCACCGCTACCCAGATCACCATCTCGATCGAGAAGGGCACCGCCATGTACTGGGGCGAGACGATGCCGGACTGCACGGTGTACAGGGCACCGCTGATGCCCGCCAGGGCACCGGCCACCGCAAACACCACGGTTTTGTAGGCGGTGGGGTTGTAGCCGGTGAAGCGCAGTCGCGGTTCGTCGTCGCGGATGGCGATCAGGGCATCGCCGAAGCGACCGGCCGTTAGCCAGCGGCAGAGCAGGAAGGCGCCGATCGTCAGCAGCACCGTGATCCAGAACAGGACCCGCTGCATGCCGTCGCTGCCCACCAACTGACCGAAGATCACGGCGGTATCGGTCTTGAGACCATTGGTGCCGTTGATCAACTTCTGCTGGCCGTTGAAAAAGTTGAAGAACACCAGCAGGGCTGCCTGGGTGAGGATCGAGAAGTAAACCCCCTTGATGCGATTGCGGAACACCAGGTAGCCGAGCACGCCTGCCACCAAGGCCGGGATCACCCAGATCGCAAAGAAGGTGAACAGCGGCGAATTGAACGGCTGCCAGAAGGCCGGCAGGCTCTTGACGCCATACAGCGAGAAGAACTCCGGCAGCTGGCCGGGCTCGAGGCTGTCGAGCTGCAGATACATGCCCAGGGCATAGCCGCCGAGAGCGAAGAAGATGCCCTGGCCGAGGCTGAGCATGCCGGTGTAGCCCCAGATCAGATCGATGCCGAGCGCAACGATCCCCAAGGAAAGAAAACGACCCAGCAGGTTCAGCCGGAACGGCGGCAGCAGTGCAGGCAGCACCAGAGCAGCCGCCACGATCAGCACCCAGGGAAGCCAGCGACGCAGCTGGCGGGAGGCGAACCAATCAGCCATCGATCAGGCCTCCACCATGCGGCCCTTCTGCGGGAACAGACCGGCTGGTCTGATCTGCAGGAAGACCACGATCAATGCGAACACCAGCACCTTCGCCATTGAGGTGGTGGCAAAGAACGTGATCAGATCATTGAGACCCGCAGGCATCGCCGGCCACACCAGCAGCAGCGAACCGGAGCCCACGATGTAACTCAGAACGCCGATGCCCAGAGCCGCCAGCACGGTGCCGGCCAGCTTGCCCACGCCACCGAGCACCACCACCATGAAACAGTCCACGATGTAGTTACCGCCAAGGTTCGGACCCACCGAACCGAGCAGCGTCACGGCCACGCCGGCCACGCCGGCCAGGCCGGAGCCGATCAGGAAGGTGAGTGCATCCACCTTCTCGGTGGGGATGCCGAGGCAATCGCTCATCGGCCGGTTCTGAGTCACGGCCCGGATGCGCATGCCCCAGACGCTCTTCTGCAGGAACCAGCTCACGGCCAGCAGGGCGATCACCGTGAGCGCAATGATGAACAGACGGGCCGCCGGCATGTTCACGGCACCGACATCGATCGAACCGCGCAGCCAGGTGGGGGCGGTCACATCGATGTTGCGGGCACTGAACCAGGGCTGATCCAGGGCGCGCTGATTGCCGAGGGCGGAGGCGATGCCGATGCCGATGCCACCACTCACAATCCAGCTACCGGTGCCGAGCAGGGGCGTCCAGCGTTGTTGCCACCAGGCCTTCGGCGTGAAACGCGGAATCAATATTCCACCGGCCACCGCCAGCACCAGGCCGATGGCGAAGGCGCTGCTCACCGAGCGCACGAACTGCTGCAGGATCAGGCTGACGCCCCAGGTGGCCAGCAGCGTTTCCAGAGGCCGGCCATACAGACGGCGGATCACCGTCTTTTCCAGCAGCAGACCCGCCAGGCCACTCACCAGAAAGGCCAGTGGAATCGACACCAGGATGTAGATCGGGAACAGGGCTTCTGGCAGCACGGCCTTGAAGATGTTCTGCACCACGAAGGTGGTGTAGGCGCCGAGCATCATCAACTCGCCGTGGGCCATGTTGATGACACCCATCAACCCAAAGACCACCGCCAGGCCCAAGGCCGCCAGCACCAGCACCGAGCCGATGGCCAGGCCGTTGAAGAGTGTGTCGTAGAGAAGATCCATTGCGATCGGCGTGGATCAGGCAGAGGGAAGGGAAAAACGCGAAGCGCCAGGAACAAAAACGGGGGAGATCTCTCTCCCCCGCTGACGCTCTAATGGTGATGACCGATTGGATGGGGCGGGCAGAAGGCCCGCCCGCGGAATCACATCTTGTACTTGCCGGCGTCGGGGCGCTTCTGGGTCCAGTCGCAGGTGTAGCCCTTGGTTTCGGGCACGTACTGGTTCCAGGCCACAGGCTTCACGAAGCCCTTGTTCTCGAGGATCTTGAACATGCCGTCCTTCTGCACCTCGCCGATCAGCACGAGCTTCTCGACGTGGTGGTTGGGCTGCACGGTCACCTTGCCCTCGGGAGCGTCGAAGCTGACGCCGATCAGGGCCTCACGCACCTTGTTGTCGTCCACGCTGTTGGCCTTCTCGGCAGCAGCAGCCCAGAGGTAGATCATCATGTAGGCGGCTTCAGCGGGGTCGTTGGTGACCCGCTTGTCGCCGTACTTGGCCTTGAAGTCGGCGGTGAACTTCTTGGAAGCCGGGGTATCCAGGCTCTGGAAGTAGTTCCAGGCGGCGTAGGTGCCTTCCAGGTACTCAGGACCGATGGCGGCGATCTCCTCCTCGGCAATCGAGAAGCTCATGATCGAGTAGCCATTCGCCGGGGTGATGCCAGCGGCCTTCATCTGCTTGAAGAAGGCCACGTTGCTGTCGCCGTTGAGGGTGTTGACGATCACACCACCCTTGGGCAGGGCCTGCTTGATCTTGGCGATGATCGGAGCCACCTCGGTGTTGCCCAGGGGCAGGTAGTCCTCACCGACGACCTTGCCGCCATTGGCCTTGAGCTGCTCCTTCATGATGGTGTTGGCCGTACGCGGATACACGTAGTCCGAACCCACCAGGAAGAAGTCCTTGCCCTTGTTCTTCAGCAGCCAGTCCACAGCGGGCTCAGCCTGCTGGTTGGGGGAGGCACCGCTGTAGAAGATGTTCTTGGAGCACTCCTGGCCTTCGTACTGAATCGGGTAGAAGAGGAAGTGATCCTTGGCCTCGAACACCGGCAGCATCGCCTTGCGGCTGGCGGAGGTCCAGCCACCGAACACCACAGCCACCTGATCCTGATCGATCAGTTTCTTGGCTTTCTCGGCGAAGGTGGGCCAATCAGAAGCGCCGTCCTCCTCGACGGGAACGATCTTCAGCTTCTTGCCGTCGATGGTGACGCCACCCTTGGCGTTGATTTCATCGATCGCCATCAGCTCGGCTTCGGCCACCGTGTTCTCGGAGATGGCCATGGTGCCGGAGCGGGAGTGAAGGATCCCCACCTTCACTTCGCCATCGAAATCGCCGCTGGCCTTCTCGCCGCCGCCGCAGGCCACCAGCGAAAGGCTGGCGGCGAGTGCCGTGGTTCCGGCGATCGAGCGCATGGCCAGTTTGCGCATCTGAAGGGGATCCATGAAAACTCCTACGGGAAACCGCTGAATGTTGCCGCTGCGATCAGCGGTGACTGGAAGGTATCCAGCACACAGCCGAGAGCTGTGTAACTGTTGACACTGTTTTGCCAAGCGCTCACCTGGCAGTGCGCCCATCGGCTGGCTCCCACCGCAGCACCCGGCAAGCGCCGACAGGCGAAACGGGAGAGCTCCCTGGCCTTAACCAACGATGCCAAGCTCCATTGGGCCTGCTGCGGCGACTGTTCTCCCGTCAGGCCGCCAGGCTGGCGATTGTCGCCGTGGCGGCTTTCGACGGCTGGCCTCCCCCCCCCTGGGGGGTGCCCACACTCAGGCCCCTTGGTCACCGGCACGGGGAGCATGGAAGCGCCGACTCGGCGCTTCCATGCGGCCTATATGACGCTGAGGAGCCAGGGTGACACTCCTGTTGGCTGATATTGCTGCATTGTTCCAACCAAGAACCGGGGACTTGCCCACAATTCACGACCTCTCGGTTCACCTGTCGCCGACCGACGACGGCAACTGGGCCAGCAGGAACCCCTCCACAACCTCCAGCCCCTCACCGCTGCGGAGGTTGGTGAAGCACCAGGGCCGACCGGGCCGCATGCGTTCAGTGTCCGCCTGCATCACCGCAAGGCTGGCCCCCACCAGCGGGGCCAGATCGATCTTGTTGATCACCAGCAGATCGGAGCGGGTGATGCCGGGCCCGCCCTTGCGCGGGATCTTGTCGCCGGCGGCCACGTCGATCACATAGATGCAGAGATCCACCAGCTCGGGGCTGAAGCTGGCGGCCAGGTTGTCGCCGCCGCTTTCCACCAGCACCAGGTCCAGACCGGGGAAGGCCGCCTCCAGCTCCGCGACGGCGGCCCGATTGATCGAGCAGTCCTCGCGGATGGCGGTGTGGGGGCATCCGCCGGTCTCCACCCCGCGGATGCGGGCCGGCTCGAGGGCACCGGCACGGGTGAGGAACTGGGCATCCTCCTGGGTGTAGATGTCGTTGGTGACCACGGCCAGCTGCAGGCGATCACGCAGCCGGCGGCAGAGCGCTTCCACGAGCGCCGTCTTACCGGAACCCACCGGGCCGGCGACGCCGACGCGCAAACGACTGCTCATCGCTTCAACCTGCTGCAGCAACGTCCCACGCCTGCCATCCTGGCGGCATTGCAGCAAGGGCGATGGCGGCAGGGTCCGGCCGGCTCGACTTCGGCATCGTCGGCCTGACCCTGCTGACCGGGTCCGCCCTCAGCATGGGCTTCATCCAACTGATGGCGGGGCCGCTGGAGGAGATGTCCACCCTCAGCGTTCAGGCCCTCGCGATCCAGATCAGCGCGCTGGCGGCGCCCCTGCTGGTGAGCCTGCTGATGGTGCTGCGCCAGTGGCCCCGGCTGGTCGCCCTGGGGGCCCGCCTGGCACGGCGACCTGCGCCGCTGCTGCTGCGGCTGTGGTTGCAGCAGGCACCGGCGGTGAGCATCACCGCCATGGGGCTGGTTCCCTACCTGCTGGCGGCGGCACTGGTGGCGGCCATGCTGACCAAACCTCAGATGAACAGCCTGGCGGAGCTGAAGTTTCTGGCGGGCAATCTCACCCCCAGCCTGCTGGTGCTGGCTCTGCTGAAGACCGCCCTGTTCTCCGCCCTGATCCTCGGGATCACCCTGGACCAGGGGGCCCGCACCCGCCGGCAGAACCTCCCAGCCATCGCCGCGTTGTCGCGAGCGATCAGCGTGTCGATCGCGGTGGTGCTCGGGCTTGATCTGGCCTGGGCCCTTGCCCTCGACCCCAGCCTCACCGGGGTGGTGGACTGAGCATGCCGGGGCGCCGCAGGCGGGTTGGTCTGGAGCACGGCACCCTGCTGGCCGGCAGTGCCGCCCTGCTCGGGCTGCTGGTGCTCGGAATGGGCGCACCGCGCAACTGGTGGACGCGCACTCTTGAGCTCCGATTCCGCACCGACAGTGCGGGGGGCCTGCAACCGGGCATGGCGGTGAAGATCTCCGGGTATCCCGTTGGTCAGGTGGATCGGATCCAACTGCTGAACGACGCACGGGTTCAGGTCAGCCTCACGATCGCGGCCAGTCGCGAAGGGCTGATCGGCCGCCGCAGTCGGGCGACCCTGGCCCAGGAAGGACTGCTGGGCAAGGCGTACATCGCCATCAGCCCGGACCTCCAGAATCACGGACCCCGGCAGGCGCTGAAACCAGGCGACACCCTGCAGTACAACGCCAGTCCCGATCTGAGCACCCTGATCCGTGAGGTGGCGGCCTCGCGCCAGCCCCTCCAGAACCTGATCGGTCGTAGTGAACCTGATCGACCAGCGCCTGCCCCGGTCGCTCAACCAGCTGGATCGGACCCTCGGGAGTGGCGAACGGCTCGCCGGCGTCCTGCAGAGCGAGGCCACGGCCGGTTCAGGCCTCCTGCAGACAAGGATCAGTCGTGTCAGCGACAGCATCGAACAGAGCCTCAGCTCCCTGGAAACCACCCTGCAGGATGTGCGCGCCCTGGTGCGCAGCAGCGATGGCCTGCTGAGAGACATCCAGCGCAGCTGGCTGCTTCAGCTGCTGGAGCCGGCAGCACCAACGGCGCCGCAGGCAGGGCAGGGCCCGGAGGGCGCAGCCCCTGCATCGGAGTCCCAACCGCCCATCGGCCGCTGAAGCCCTGCCTCCAGAGCCTCAGCTCACCACCTTGTCGACTCGCGTGAGCAGCGCCTCAGGCAGCGTCACACCGATGGCATTGGCCGTGGCCCGGCTCACCAGCAGATCGGTCTTGGTGAGCGGTTCGAAGGCCATCGTCGCCGGGGATTCGCCCTTGAGCACGCGCACGGCGAGATTGCCGGCGGCCATGCCGTCGTCGCGGTAGTTCCAGCCGATCACCGCCAGGCAACCCGGCAGTTCGATATCCGGCGGATCCACTGAGTACACCGGGATCCTGTTCTCCAGGCCCACTTTGCAGATGGCGTTGAAGGCCTGAATCGTGGCGTAATCGCCGATCTTCACGAACGCCTCCACCTTCTTCTCGGCCAGGGCCTGCGCCGCCTGTAGCACCTCACCGGAGTTCGCCACCGACTGGGCCTCGATCGTCAGCCCCCTCTTGGCGGCTTCCTTGCGCAGGATGCCGGCCTCATAGTCGGAGTTGGGCTCGCCGGGGTTGTAAATCAGGCCAACGCGCCTGATCGCCGGGTTCACCTCCTTCGCCAGATCCAGCTCCTCCCCCACCGGGTTGGTGCCGATGGTGCCCACCACGTTGGGCCGGTGCTGACCCACACCACCGGGAGGCTTGCCGGCACCGGCTCCCCAGGGATTGGAGCAGTAGCAGAACACCACCGGCACCGATTCCGGCATCACCTTCATGGCCGCCTGCAGCGGCGGGGTGCCCACCGCCAGCACCATGTCCACCTTCTCGCCGGCGAACTGCTGCATCACCAGAGTGGTGTTGGGCAGTTCGCCGGCGGCGTCCTTCTGGAGGAAGGTGACGGTCTCGCCATCCCGGTATCCGGCGGCGGCCAGGGCTTCCTCGAAGCCCTGGCGGGTGAGGTTCGGCGGCGGCGCATCCACCATCTGCAACATGCCGATCACTGGCCCCTTGCGGGGCCTGCTGCCTCCCAGCCGGCCACAGGCCGCCAGCAGCAACGAACTGCCCAGTCCGGCTCCGGCCAGGGCGATGAACTCACGACGCCGCAGGCTCATGGTGTTTCCGCAGACGGTGGGGGCACGGTGGGATCCAGTGGCACTGTGCCGCTGCCGTAGAGAGCCCGCAACGCCGCCGGTGTGAACCGTTGCCGCTCGGCAGCGCTCCAGTCGCCGATCAGGCGCCCCTCCTGCAGCATCACCAGCCGATCGCCATGGCGCAGGGCCTGCTCGAGGCTGTGGGTCACCATCAGGGTCGTGGTGCCGAGGCGCTGCACCAGCTGATCAGTGAGCGCCATCACGGTGGCCTCAGCGCGGGGATCCAGGGCGGCGGTGTGCTCATCGAGCAGCAGCAACCTCGGCTGGCCAAGGCTGGCCATCACCAGGCTCACCGTCTGGCGCTGACCACCGGAGAGCTGGCCCACGCGCGTGTCGAGGCGATCGGCGAGGGGAAGCCCCAGCTCCTCCAGCAGAGCGGCATAGCGGCGCCGATCGCCACGGCTGGGATGCAGACCGCCGATCAGACCGCGACGACTGAACACGCTGCTGCGACGGCATTCGGCAAGGCGCAGGTTCTCAGCGATGGTGAGGTTGGGAGCGGTGCCATCGAGCGGGTTCTGCATGACCCGACCGAGGAGACGGGCGCGGCGATAATCCGGCCATCCGAGCAACTCCCGCCCCTCCAGCTGCACTGAACCGCCGCCGGCCCGCAAGGCACCCGCGATCAGGTTGAGCAACGTCGACTTACCAGAGCCGTTGCTGCCGATCACGACGACGAACTGGCCCGAAGGGCAGTGGAGGTTGAAACCTTGAAAGAGCTGGCGCCAGCTGGCGCCAGGCACGGGGTGGCCCCAGCTCAGCTCGCTGATGCTGAGGCTCATGATCGGCCTCCCGGATCGCTGACTCCGGGAAGGCGCAGGCGACCCAACCCGAGGGCCGCCAACAGCAGCAGCGCGGTGGCCAGCTTGAGATCCACCGGTTCCATGCCCAGCTGCAGGGCCAAGGCGATCATGGCCCGGAACAGCACCGAGCCCAGCACCACCGCCAGCAGGGCCATCGGCACACTGCGGGGCCGCAGCACCGACTCGCCGACGATCACCGCCCCCAGGCCGAGGATCAGGGAGCCGATGCCCATGGTCACGTCGGCGAAGCCCTGATACATGGCCACCAGGGCCCCAGCGAGAGCAACCAGGCCATTGCCAGCGGCAATGCCGAGGGTGAGACCCCGACGGGTGCTGATCCCGTTAGCGCGGGCCATGACCGGGTTATTGCCGATGGCCCGCAGGGCCAGGCCCATATCAGTGGCGAGCCAGAGGGCCAGCAGACCGATCAGACCAAGGACCACAACCAGCAGAGCGATCAGCCACTGGCCGTCGTCGGCGAAACCGAGCTGGGGCAAGTTGCTCACCGAAAGCTTCAGGTCGGTGAGCGGGATATTGGAGCGACCCATCAGCCGCAGGGTGATCGAGTAAAGGCCGGTGGTGGTGAGGATGCCGGCGAACAGATCGTTCACCCCCAGGCGGGTGTGAATCAGACCGGTGACCGTGCCGGCCAGGGCGCCGAGGGCCACGGCCGCCAGCAGCGCCAGAGGCGCGGCCACCTGCTCGCTGAGCAGCAGCGCGGCACTGCCGCCACCGAGAGCGAAGGAGCCGTCCACCGTGATGTCGGCGAAGTTGAGCACCCGCAGGGTGATGTACACGCCGAGGGCCAGGCCGGCGTAGGCCAGCCCCTGATCCATGGCGCCAATCCAGATCGAGAGCATCGGCTTGGGCGGATCGCCGCATTGTGGCGATGCCGGCCCAGAAGGCCATGGCGCGCAGTCAGCTGCGGAACAGGCGTGAGTAGAGCTCGGCATGCTGCAGCTGAGCCAGCGAGGCCCCCACCCCGCTGCTCCAGAGGGTGCGGGGGTCAGCGGCGGCGAGGGTGTGAGCCCGCTCGGCGATCAGCGGCGCCAGCGCCAGCTGCAAGCGCTGCCCCTGGGTGGGGCCAAGCGGCACCAGCCGCACGGCGGCACTGATCTGATTGGCAACCCAGCCGTAGAGGTAGGCCTCCTCAATGGCGGGAGAGCCGAGCCCCAGGCAGCAGGCGGCCCAGGCGAAGGCGGCGGGCCAGGCCAGGGTGAGCGTCGCCGTGGTTGAGGGCCCAGCGCCCCCCGCCGCCGGCAGCGGCCAGCCCAGATCCGCCAGCAGCAGCAGCAGCGACAGACCCATCTGGCGCTGCTGGGCCCGCAGCTCCGGCGCCTCGCGCTGCGCCAGCAGCCAGCCATCAAGATCCGTGAGTGCGCTCCAGCCCTGCCGGGCCCGCTCAGCCCCACCGTCCTCCGAGTCCTCTGAGTCCTCTGAGTCCTCCGTGTCCTCCTCGCCCATGCCCTCGGGCGGCCTTTGCAGCAGCGCCTGCAACGGTGCCAGGGCCGCGACCTCAAGCGTGATCGCGCCACCCAGCAGCTCGGCCCGCAGCCAGGCCTCCAAAGGCTCGACAGCGGTTAGGCGGCCAGCCTGCACGAGCACCTCCAGTCCTTCGGAGTAGCTGAAGGCCCCCACCGGCAGAGCGGGGCTCACCAGCTGGAACAGCCGCAGCCGCGCCGAATCGCTCAAGGCCGCGCTCCGTGGTCATGAGAATGTCTGTGGCCATGACCCTGGCCATGACCGTGGCCGAGCCCGGCGTAGGCACCGGCTTCCGGTTGGAAGCAAGCTTCGAGGCATTCCACGCTGAGTCCCCGCTGGCGCAGCAGGCTGGCCAGGACGCTGTCCTGCAGCAGCACCAGCTCATGGGGGTGCAGCTCCATCGCCACATGGCGGTTACCGAGGTGGTAAGCCGCCTGCAGCAGCGCCAAGGGATCTCCTGCGCGCACACGCATCACCGGCTCCGGTGCCGCCTCCACCAGCACCAGCTCATGACCGTCCGCAGCAGCGAGCCGTTCCCCGGGCTGGAGAGCCTCGCCACGAGGCAGCTGCAGCAAGAGATCACGGCCGCAGGCGCTGCGGCGATGGCCCCGAAGGCCGGTGCGCTGATCGGCCGTGAGAGACAGACGCAGGACAGGCGGTGACTGACCCGACGGGAGCGCCGGCAGACGCTGCACCAGCAGAAGCGCAGGCACGTCGGCCTGCTGTTGCAAGGGACGCTCCATCAGATCAGGCCTCCTTCCACGGCCGCTGCAGCCTCGCCGCTCGCACGCTCCACCCAGTGTGCCTGCGGCGCCAGGATCGCCCGGCATTGCCGGAGCAAACTTCCCCCAGTGAGCGCCACCATGACGCAGCCAGGCTCCGACAACGCCACCCCGCAACCGTGGTGCGCTGAAGCGCGGCTGCGCTTCCTGCGGCGGGGCGACCACACCGGCCATCAGGGCAGTGCCAGCTCCCCTCTGAAGCTGCAGCGGGCCTTCCGGCAGAGCAGTGGCCATTGCGAGCTGCCGCTTCTGCATACGGCCGGCGGTCTGGTGGGGGGCGATGAGCTGCGGATCACGGCCGAACTGGAGCCCGGCAGCCGTGCCCTGCTCACCAGCGTCGCCGCCCAGAAGGTGTACGGCACCGTGGCGCGCTCCCGCCGCAGCCCCGCCGGCGCCTGGGCGCAACAAACGCTCAGCCTGCGGCTGGCAGCCGGCAGTGATCTGGAGTGGCTGCCGCAGGAGCTGGTGCTCTATGCCGATGGGCTGTTCGAGCAGCAGGCCCGGGTGGACCTGGAGGCCGGTGCCAGCTTTCTGGGGATCGAGGTGGTGCGGCTGGGGCGCACGGCCGCGGGGGAAACGCTGGCAGCGGGGCGCTGGCGCTCCCGCCTGGAGATCCGCCGCAGCGGCCGCTGGGAGCTGGTGGATCGGCTCGCGCTGGGGGGCGAAAGTCTCACCAGCAGCCATGGCCTGGCGGGTGAGCCGGTGTTCGGCTCGCTGGTGTGGGTGGCGCCGCGGCCACTGGCAAGCGGGGAGCTGGAGCAGCTGCTGGCGGGCTGCCGTGCCGACCGGCTTGGGTTGGAGGGGGAGATGGCCTGTGGCGCCCTTGAGCAGGGGCTCGTGGCCCGCTACCGCGGCCCCTCCAGCCAGGCGGCCCGCCACTGGTTCAGCCGCATCTGGCGCCGCAGCCGCGCGTTGCGCGGACTGGCGCCTCCGGAACTGCCGCGGGTGTGGCCCTTCCAGGAACAGCCCTTCGCCTTGCCGGCCCCAGCAACCGCGCTGCCCGGTTCGCCCTGAACCGGCCGATGCCACCACCCCTGCCAGAGTGGAACGATGCACCTCACGCCTCAGGAAAAGGACAAGCTGCTGATCGTCACCGCCGCCCTGCTGGCGGAGCGGCGGCTGAACCGCGGCCTGAAGCTGAACCATCCGGAGGCGGTGGCCTGGCTCAGCTTTCTCGTGCTGGAAGGGGCCCGGGACGGCAAGAGCGTGGCCGAACTCATGGCCGAGGGCACAACCTGGCTCTGCCGTGAGCAGGTGATGGAGGGGGTGCCGGAGCTGGTGCCCGAGGTGCAGATCGAAGCGGTCTTCACCGATGGCACCAAGCTCGTCACCCTGCATGAGCCGATCCGCTGACCCCATGCCTCCCCTGATCCCCGGCGAACTGATTCCCGAACCCGGCGAGCTGGAGCTCAATGCCGGCCGGCCGGTCACCACCGTGCTGGTGGCCAACCGCGGCGACCGTCCGGTGCAGGTGGGCTCCCACTTCCACTTCTTCGAGGCCAACGAGGCGCTGGCGTTCGACCGGGAGGCCACCAGGGGCCAGCGGCTCGACATTCCCGCCGGTACGGCGATCCGCTTCGAACCCGGCGACAGCCGCGAGGTGCAGCTGGTGCCCTTCGCCGGAGCCCGCCGCGTGTTCGGCTTCAACGGCCTGGTGAACGGCCCCCTCGAGTAACGCCATGCCCTACCGCATCTCCCGCCGCGCCTACGCCGAGACCTACGGCCCCACCACCGGCGATCGGCTGCGCCTGGCGGACAGCGAGCTGATCCTTGAGGTGGAGAAGGACTACACCGTCTACGGCGATGAGGTGAAGTTCGGCGGCGGCAAGGTGATCCGCGACGGCATGGGCCAGGCCCAGACCACCCGCGCCGATGGGGCGGTGGACACGGTGATCACCAATGCACTCATTCTGGATTGGTGGGGGATCGTGAAGGCCGACATCGGCCTGCGCGACGGCCGGATCGTGGCGATCGGCAAGGCGGGCAACCCCGACACCCAGGCGGGGGTAACAATCGTGGTGGGCCCTGGCACCGAGGCCATCGCCGGCGAGGGCCACATCCTCACCGCCGGCGCCATCGACACCCACATTCACTTCATCTGTCCGCAGCAGGTGGAAACGGCCCTGGCCAGCGGGGTGACCACGATGCTCGGCGGCGGCACCGGCCCGGCCACGGGCTCCAACGCCACCACCTGCACCCCCGGCGCCTTCCACATGGCCCGCATGCTGCAGGCGGCCGAAGGCCTGCCGGTGAACCTGGGCTTCTTCGGCAAGGGCAACGCCAGCACCCCCGAGGGTCTCGAGGAGCAGATCCGCGCCGGCGCCATCACCCTGAAGCTCCACGAAGACTGGGGCACCACCCCCGCAGCGATCGACTGCTGCCTGTCGGTGGCCGATCGCTTCGACATCCAGGTGGCGATCCACTCCGACACCCTCAACGAGGCCGGTTTCGTGGAGGACACGATCCGCGCCATCGGCGGCCGCACCATCCACACCTTCCACACCGAAGGTGCCGGCGGCGGCCACGCGCCGGACATCATCCGCATCTGCGGGGAAGCCAACGTGCTGCCCAGCTCCACCAACCCCACCCGCCCTTACACCCGCAACACGCTCGAGGAACACCTCGACATGCTGATGGTGTGCCACCACCTCGATCCCAGGATCCCGGAAGACGTGGCCTTCGCTGAATCGCGCATCCGCCGCGAAACGATCGCCGCCGAGGACATCCTTCACGACATCGGCGCCTTCTCGCTGATCGCCAGCGATTCCCAGGCCATGGGCCGGGTGGGCGAGGTGATCACCCGCACCTTCCAGACCGCTCACAAGATGAAGATGCAGCGCGGCGCCCTGACGGGCGACTCGGAGCGCAACGACAACACCCGCCTCAAGCGTTATATCGCCAAGGTGACGATCAACCCGGCGATCGTGCATGGGATCGACCACCAGGTGGGCTCAGTGGAAGTGGGCAAGCTGGCGGATCTGGTTCTGTGGAAGCCCGGGTTCTTCGGGGTGAAGCCGGAGCTGGTCATCAAGGGCGGTTCGATCGTCTGGGCCCAGATGGGGGATGCCAATGCCTCCATCCCCACCCCCGGCCCCGTGCACGGCCGGCCGATGTTCGCCGCCTTCGGCAAGGCCCTCGCTCCCAGCTGCCTCACCTTCCTGAGCCAGGCCGCCCTGGAGGACGACGTGCCGCGCCGCCTGGGCCTGGAGCGGCCGTGCGTGCCGGTGCAGAACACCCGCGGCGGCATCGGCAAGGCGTCGATGAAGAACAACACCGCCCTGCCCAAGGTGGAGGTGGACCCCCAAACCTACGAGGTGTTCGCCGACGGCGAGCTGCTCACCTGCGAACCGGCCGAGGTGCTGCCGATGGCGCAGCGCTACTTCCTGCTCTGAAGGTGTTGCTGCGGAACAGCAGCTGCGATCCCGTTGCTGAGAACCAGGAGCTCAGCCAAGGAGATCAGCAACCGAGTCCAGCTCCCGGCGGGAGGAGCGGCGACAGGGCAGCAGCGACGGTATGGCAGAAAGTTGAGCATCTAAATCCACGCCGAAGGCGAGCACGAACCCGGAGTTCACGAACCAGCGCAGCTGCCCATGCAATAAATCCTCACCGAATCCCGGGTGCGGGCGCAGATCAAGCCTCAGACGCATCAACGTCGTGATCGGGAGATCAGGTTGTTCGGTGATCAGCAGGCAGAACCCCCCGTGACTGATATCGAGGATGTCTGCAAAAGTCCAGGCGCAGGCTGGTGAATCGTCATCGTTAATCAGCTGCACACCGATCGGACGACAGGCCTCCACAGGAGAACGCACATGAAGCCGACGGGCATGCTGAGACATCAAGTCGAGCGTCGTTGCAGCATCGAATGCGGCATGGGGACAGGTGCCAGCCCATCGAGGTGGTTGTGGTCAGGCAGATACGTTCCGAAGCTGCTCCTAGGTGGATTCAGCATGAAGGCTGGAGCAGCCCTGGATTGGGCTATTGAGCTGGATTGGGCAACTGGAGCAGGGGTAAAAATAATATGACTCCACAACCGATTCAGTTGTCTCACAACCATGATTGCATGTCCCGCCGAATACAAGCTTGCTTGTTGTTAAGCACACTATTCCGGTGGCGCAGGCCAGCGCTAAATCGTTGCCCAATGAGCCTGATTGAGATCTCGGCGCTGACCGCGCCGCTCCATCGCCAGCCGGGGAATCGCCGTCAGCGGCTGATCGAAACAAAGGCCAAGGGTTGAAAAGCTTTCAGCACTGACCCACCAGCGAGCCTGCACGGCCACCTGATGCCAAGGGAAGTTTGGATGGGAGCGCAGATCCAGCTCCAACTTCTGGCTTGGCTGCAAGTCAAGCGAGCCGGTTATCAGCAGGCAGAGGCCTGCCACGCTGATGTCGAGAATGTCGGCGAGGATCCAGGGCCCAGCCGGCTGCCCATCAGAGTCGAGTGGGCGCAGGGCGATTGGCCGGCTGCCGGCCACGGGATAGCGCTCTAGGCGGCGTTGTTCGCAACCGTTCCAGGCAACATCCTCTGGTCCCTCCAGAAAATCTGAATCGTGCTGGCGTCTGACAGCAACATTGTCGTCAGGCGACTGGGGCTTGTTCATTGAACCGCCGATCGGTCCGTTCATGGATCCGTTCATCGATCCGTTCATCGATCCGTTGATCGATCCGTTGATCGATCCGTTGATCGATCCGTTGATCGATCCGTTGATCGATCCGTTGATCGATCCGTTGATCGATCCGTTGATCTGATGGCCATTGTGCTGCACGGACCTCCGGGAGATCGCCCGATCAGACTTCATTCTGCAGATGCCCGCCGGTTCTGCCCAGTCCCGGCGGGGGCGGCATCCTGTAGCAACCGCTGCCGGGAAGGTGCCCACCCCGCTGGAGGATCGTTTCAGCGAAGCGGCCCTCGATCGGCCCTGGACGGCCCCATGTTCACCGATTACAGGCCCAGCAAGGGTTACGACGAATATTTCAGCTCCAGCGAACAGCCCCGCCAGGCCCTGCAGCCCCTGCTCGGCGCCCTCGGCGCCCTGGGCCTCGATGAGCTGAACCGCAACCACGCCGCCGCCGGCATCCTGCTCAAGCGGCTGGGGGCCACCTTTCGCCTCAACGATTCCGGCAGCCGTGGTGGCGAGCGGATCCTGCCGTTCGATCCCCTGCCCCGCCTGATCGATCAGGCGGACTGGCAGCGGCTGGAGCAGGGGCTGATCCAGCGCCTCGAGGCGATCGATCTCTTCCTGGCCGATGTCTACGGCGATCAGAAGATCCTCGCCGACGGCGTGATTCCGCGGGAGGACCTGGAAACCTCCCAGGGCTGGCGGCCGCAGATGCGCGGTTTCAAACCACCACTTGGGCGCTGGTGCCAGATCTCAGGCCTCGATCTGGTGCGCGATGGTGCCGGCACCTGGCGGGTGCTGGAAGACAACCTGCGCTGCCCCTCCGGCGTGGCCTACTTCCTGGAAAACCGGCGCGTGATGAAGCGCATCTTCCCCAGCCTGTTCGCGGGGCGCACGGTGCAGCCGATCGACGATTACCCCTCGCGCCTGCTGCAGACCCTGCGGGATCTCGCCCCCTGGACCGATCGGCCGCGGGTAGTGCTGCTCACCCCGGGGGTGTTCAACAGCGCCTATTTCGAGCACAGCTACCTGGCCCAGCAGATGGGGATCGCCCTGGTGGAGGGCCGTGATCTGGCCTGCCAGGACGGACGGGTGTGGATGCGCAGCACCAGCGGGCTTGAGCCGGTGGATGTGATCTATCGCCGCATCGACGACGACTTCCTCGATCCGGCCGTGTTCCGCCCGGACTCCATGCTCGGGGTGCGCGGCCTGATGGAGGTGTATGCCGCCGGGAGGGTGGCGATCGCCAACGCCCCGGGCACCGGCGTGGCAGACGACAAGCTGATCTACGCCTATCTGCCCGAGATGGTGCGCTACTACCTCGGCGAGGAGGCGATCATCGAAAACGTGCCCACCTACCTCTGCTCCCGGGCCGATGATCAGGCCTACGTGCTGGCGCACCTGAGTGAGCTGGTGGTGAAGGCGGTGTCGGAGGCGGGGGGCTACGGCATGCTGATCGGTCCGCACGCCAGCGAGGCGGAGATCCTGGAGTTCGCCGACAAGATCCGCGCCAACCCGCGCAACTTCATCGCCCAGCCCACCCTGGAGCTCTCCACCGTGCCCTCCCTGAGTGAAGGCGAGCTCTACCCCTGCCATGTGGACCTGCGGCCCTATGTGCTGCGGGGCAAGGAGGCCTGGGTGAGCCCGGGTGGACTCACCCGCGTGGCTCTCAAGCGGGGCTCCCTGGTGGTGAACTCCTCCCAGGGTGGCGGCTGCAAGGACACGTGGATCGTGGAGGAGACCCCTCAGGAGGCTGTCGCATGCTGAGCCGCGTCGCCGATTCCCTCTACTGGATCAACCGCTACGTGGAGCGGGCCGAGAACATCTCCCGCTTCGTGGAGGTGAGCGAGGCCATGGCACTCGACTGCCCGCCCGGCAGCGCCGAGCCCTGGCTGCCGCTGATCGATGCCAGTGGCGATCGCGATCTGTTCGATGAGCTCTACCCCGGTGGCGGGCCCCAGCAGGTGGTGGAGTTCCTGGTGCGTGCGGAGGCCAATCCCAGCAGCATCGTGAACTGCATCGCCTTCGCCCGCGAAAACGCCCGGCAGATCCGCGATGTGGTCACCACCGAGATGTGGGAGCAGATCAACGGCCTCTACTGGACGCTGCTGGAGAGCGACAGCTTCTGGCACCAGCAGCCGCAGGAGCAGCTGCGCGAGATCCGGCGGGGCTGCCAGCTGTTCTATGGGATCACCGATGCCACCCTCAGCCGCGACCTCTCCTGGCAGTTCAGCCGCCTCGGACGGCTGCTGGAGCGGGCCGACAAGACGACCCGCATTCTCGATGTGAAGTACTTCCTGCTGCTGCCCAGCCCCGAAGAGGTTGGCGGCGTGCTGGATGAGCTGCAGTGGATCTCGCTGCTGCGCAGCGCCGGTGCCTATCAGATGTTCCGCCAGGCCCAGATGGGTGTGATCACCCCGAAGGCGGTGGCCACCTTCCTGCTGCTCGATCCGGTCTTCCCCCGCTCGGTGCGCTACTGCCTCGAGCGCATCCACGAAACCCTGCAAGTGGTGCGGGGCCGCTCCGTACCCGGAGCACCCGATGCGCTGGAGTGCCTCAGCGGCCTCACCCTGGCCCGCTGGAGCTATACCCATATCGATGAGCTCGTGGCCGGCGGGCTCCACGAGTCCATCGATGCCCTGCAGACAGATCTCAACAATCTGCATGAGCTGATCCACGAGCGCTACTTCGTGCTGCCAGGCTTCAGCGCCGCGGCCAGCGTGGCCGTTGCCGCTCCATCCACCGCCACTTCGGCTTCAGCCTCCAGTCAAGACCTGGCATGCGCGCCCGCCTGATCCACCGGTTCGAGTACCGCTACACCAAGCCCGTGCTGCTGGGTCCGCACCGCTTCTGCCTGCGGCCACGGCCGCACGGCTTCCAGCGGCTGATCGACTATCGCCTCGAGGTGAGTCCGGACCCGAGCCAGCTCTACGACCTGCTCGCCGCCGGCGGCGACACGATCACCCGTGCCCGCTTCCTCGGCGAGACGCGCACCTTCACGGTGACGGCCACCAGCGAAGTGGAAACCTTCACGCCACCGCTGATCGAGGCCTGCCTGGATGAGGAGATGGCCCAGCTGCCGGTGGCCATCGGCCGGCTGAACCCGGACCTGCTCAGCAGCCTGCAGGGCTGGCTGCCCAACGGCCAGCACGATGCCGCCGCCGTGGATGTGGCCCAGGAGGCGCTGATGGGCAGCGACGGTCGCAGCCTCACCTTCCTGCAGCAGCTGGTCGAGATCATTCAGGACCGGGTCAAGTACACCCAGCGCCACGTGGGCCCCGCCTGGCCGGCCGGCCGCACCCTCAAGGAGCGGGTGGGCTCCTGCCGCGACCTGGCGATGCTGATGATCGAGTGCTGCCGCAGCGTGGGCCTGCCGGCCCGCTTCGTGAGCGGCTACCACCTGGTGGAGCCGAAACCGGAGCGCTACGACCTGCACGCCTGGACCGAGGTGTACCTGCAGGGGGCCGGCTGGCGCGGCTTCGACCCCAGCGGCAAGGGGGCGGTGGACGATCGCTACATCCCCGTGGCGAGCTCGTCCAAATCAGACCTCACCGCCGCCGTGAGCGGCAGTTTCTCCGGCCCACCCGGGGTGAAGAGCGAGCTGGACTGGCAGATCGAGGCCGAGATCCTCGATGCCGTGAGCGCGCCGCTGGTGGGCGGCCACTAGAGCCAGACCAGCCCACCACCGCACCGACAGGCGGATTGGTAGCGGTTGCTGCTCCCCGGCGGTCACCCCGCGCGCGATGACGGGGGGAGTTCCGTTCTGCGGCGACCCAGCCATGACCGCCACGGCTCCCGCCCGCTCCTCCGCATCCGCCCCCCTAGCGGTCGCAGGCCCCGGCGACTCCGACCTGGCCACAGCCAGCGCGCTGGAACAGCGGCTGCAGCAGGCCGGCGTGACCCTCACCATGGGCGGGGAGCCCACCCTGGTGCCTAACGATCCCGAGGGCGCTGAATGGACCGTGGCGGCCGACGGCCCCACCAAGCTGCGCTACGCCCGCGCCCTGGCGGCCGAACTCCAGCGCATCGCCTGGCCCGGCAGCACCCTGATCTACTGCCCCGGCAAGCGCTACGACGGCGAGGTGAACCCCCGCTGGGCCCTGCGGCTGATCACCGGCCTCGATGGCCAGCCGGTACTGCGCTGGCCCCAGGATCAGCCCGGCGGCACCAGCACGGCACAGCCCACAACCGCTGAGGCCCTGGCGCTGCTGACGGCCATCGGCCTGGACCTAGGCCTGGCGGTGGAACCCCTGCCCCTGCGCGATCCCGTGCAACCGGATCGGCAGGTGTGGGCCGTGCCCCTCTCCTGCGAGGAGGGCCAGTGGCAGACCGTGGCCTGGCCCCTGGCGGAGGAACTGCGCGAGCTGATCCCGGCCCATGGTCCGGCCGGCCTGCGCCTGCCCCTGCAGCACTTCCCGGAGGACGCCCTGCGCCAGGTGCTCACCCTCGAGCTGGACGCCGACGGCTGGGGACTGTTCCTGCCACCGCTGCTGCGCGAGCCGCTGCAGCGCCTGCTGAGCCTGATCGCCGCCGCCAGCAGCGGTTGGAGCCAACCGGAGCTGAGCGGCGTGCTGCCCTACGACAGCCACGATCATTGGCAGGTGCTGGGTCTCACCGCCGATCCGGGCGTGCTGGAGGTGAACCTGCCGGTGTGCCACAGCTGGCGGGAGTACGCCGACTGGATCGAGCGGCTGGAGCGGGGCGGCGCCGCCGTGGGTCTGCGCAGCTGGAAGCAGGTGGGGGCGCGCGTCGAGGGCACCGGCGGCGGCAACCACCTCCTCTGGGGCGGGCCAAGCCTGGAGACCAACCCGTTCTTCACGCGGCCCGCCTGGCTGGTGGGGATCCTGCGCTACTGGCAGCACCACCCGAGCCTGGGCTACCTGTTCAGCGGCCGCAGCGTCGGCCCCGCGTCCCAGGCGCCACGGCCCGATGAGGGCTCCGCCAGCCTGCTGGATCTCGACCTAGCCCACAGCTGCCTGGAACAACTCCCGGACGGCGACCAGCGGGTGCCCATCGGCGAAACCCTGCGGCACCTGCACGCCGACCGCAGCGGCAATACCCACCGCAGCGAGATCAGCCTCGACAAGTTCTGGAACCCCGCCTGGACCGCCGGCTGCCAGGGGCTGCTGGAGTTCCGAGCCCTGGAATCCCTGCCCCACCACCAGTGGACCAGCGCCGTGGCCCTGCTCTGGCGCGCCCTGGCGGTGCACCTGCTGGATCCCGCCAACCGCCCCACAAGCCTGCGGCCCTGGGGGTCGATGCTGCACGACGAGGCCATGCTGCCCAGCGCCCTCTGGGCCGATCTGGAGCAGGTGCTGGCGGAGCTGGCGGCAGCGGGCCTGCCGCTCAATCCGGCGCCCTTCCGGGCGATCTGGGAGTGGCGCTTTCCGGTTCTGCTGCGCTGGCGCGAGGGGGCGGCGGAGCTGACGATCCGTCAGGCGCTCGAGCCATGGCCGCTGCTGTGCGACACGCCGGTGGAAGGGGGCAGCACCAGCCGCTTCGTCGACAGCTCGCTGCGGCGCTTCGAGGTGATCACCACGGCCGCCTTCCGCCAGCAGCACCGGCTGCAGCTGCAGGCACGGCCGCTGCAGCTGCCGAGCGGCGCAGCGGAACGCCCCGTGGCGGTGCGCTACCGCCAGGAAGCGCTGTTCCCCTGCCTGCACCCCTGCCTGCCGGTGCAGATACCCCTGCAGCTCGATCTTCTGGCCGCCTCTGGCGGCCAGCCGCTGCGCAGCTGGAGGCTGTGGCAGGAGTGCGACGGTTTTGAAGCCCTCACCGCCGAGGCTGCGGCGGAACCCGTCGCACCGACCGTTGCCGCACCGCTGCGCGGCGCCTTCCACGACTGCTGCAGCGTTGATCTGAGGCTGTGAGACAAGCCGCCGGCTTCAGGTTGTGTTCAACAGGTTCACGTTTGATTGCTTGAGCAAAGCCACACAGGTTCGCCGACCCCCGCCAGATCTACAACCGGAATAGTTCGGAGCGGATCGATGAGCGGGCAGCGGCACCTGGTTGGCCTCACGACGGACGGATGCCGCATCGCCCGCGATGGTGGCGGTGGCTATGTGGTGAACCACTCCGCTCAGGACGACACCTGGCAGCGGGTGGCCAACCTGCCGGCCGCCTACGCCGCCTGCGAACTGTTCACCCAGCGCGACGCTCTGGCTCTTCCCCGCCGCCGTCAACAGGCCTGAACCGAACCGCCGCAACCAGCAGCTACCAGCTGACGCCGTGCAGCTTGGGCAGGGGCGCCGTCTTGAAGGTGGTGGCGAAGAGCCTCGGAATCAGACGGCTGTTGTACACGCGGAACTCGCGCACCACGCTGGTGCCCTGCTCACGCACGGCCTGATTGAGCACCACGGAACCGTCGGGATCGGAGACGGAGCGATGGAAGGTGCCGGGAGGGATTCGCAGGATGTCGCCGCCGGTTTCCAGGCGCACGATGTGATACGGGTAGTTCCAGCCCAGGTTCACCAGGTAGAAGGTGCGACCGCCGTGCAGGGCCAGCAGGTTGTCCTCCTGGTGGGGATGCAGATAGAACTGCCAGGCCCCGGTGTTCTCCTCATCCGGCGGGCTGATGGCCGGGCCGGCGTGGATCACCAGATCGCGAGCATTCGACTCGGCAACGGTGATGTCGAAGAAACGAACGGCAGGGGTATCGCGGAACTTCTCATAGGGGATCAGCTCGAACATCGGCGCCGGCCTCGGCGCCGATGTTCGGCTCTCGTTGGTGAAGGGATCCTGGCGAAGGGGGGCGGCAGGCATGGCAGGAGGTGCGGCCCAGGACCGCGGCGGATTGCCCAGTGAACCCACCTGCAGGGGCCGCAATCGTGTAGCGGACTACGAAACAGCCCTTTCCACAGACCAGTTCGCCAAGTGATTGGCAGCAAGAACGTGGCGCCAGGTGATGGCAGGCCGATCAGCCACTCCTCACCTGCCATTCACCGACCCTGGGCCGGGGGCGCAGGCCCGCCCGGGAGCGCTGGGCTTCAAGCTCCAGGTTCACCACCTGGGCACGGCCGCGGTCCTTGGCCACGTAGAGGGCCGCATCGGCGGCGGTCATCAGAGCTGTGAGGTCATAACCGGCATGGCCGTCGCTGGCCATCACCCCCACCGAGAGGGTCACCATCACCGGCATGGTCTCGGCGATCTGCATCTCGGTGGCGGACACAAGCGCCAGGGTGCGCTCGAGCATCGCCGTGACCTTGTCGCCGGGCAGTTTCACCAGGATCACGAACTCATCGCCGCCCAGCCGTCCCACCAGATCGGTGCTGCGCACTGAAGCCCGCAGCAACTCCGAGACCCGGCGGATCACCTGATCGCCGGCGTCATGGCCATAGGTGTCGTTGATCTGCTTGAAGTGATCCACATCGATCAGGGCCAGCGCCATCGGTTGCTCGTTCTGCATGGCGCGACTGAGCAAGGACTGGGCGGTCTCCATGAAGGCCCGGCGGTTGTAGACCCCGGAGAGAGCGTCCACCTGGGCGAGCCGCAGCAGCTCCGGGATCAGCCGCCGCCGCAGCCGCAGCATCAACCCGGCGCAACCGACCATCAACGGCAGCAAACCAGCCAGGAACACGGTGAGCGTGAACATCAGCGCCTCGCGGCCGGCCTGGCGGCCGTCGGTCACGGTGATCAACGTGGCGCGATCGCCATAGCGACCCATGCCCTCCAGAGCCAGGGGGTAGGGCTGCATGGCCAGCAGCTCCTGCCCGCCGATCAAGGGCAGCGGGCCCTGGAACACCAGAGCCTCCCGGGTGAGGCAGGCCAGCAGGGAAGAGGCGGAGGGGCACTCCCGGAACAGGGGCCGCAGCTGGGCCTGATTGGGCAGCTGCAGCACATGGGTGATGGGCAGACCCACCAGCGCATTGTTGGAGGCAGCCAACACCACACCCCGCTGATCCACCACCAGCGCCGAGAGCACCGTCCGGCTGGAGGTGGCCTCCTGCAGCCCGCGCTGCAGGTTGTAGAGCGGCGCATAGCTGGTGAGGCTGCCGCTGAGCTGACGCTGCACCTCGGCGGACGCATGGCGCAGCTGGCGCGAACCCTGATGCAGCACCACCACGCCGGACACCACGGCCATCAGGGCCGACGCCGCCATGGCGGCGAGCCCCATCTCGATCCAGAGGCTCTGGTAGACCCGCCCGCGCAGCAGTTTGGCCTCCTGGCCCAGCTGTGCCCAGATCCTCTGAATCATGAGGGCTCCAGAAAGGCCGAGCTCAGCACCGGCAGCGGTGCATCAGGGAGGATCCTGCCGGACCTCAGCATCAGATCAGCCATGCGGCGCAGGGTGCTGGCCAGGGGACCGTTCGGGGCCAGCAGGGCGCGCTGCTGAGAGGCCATGGGGTACTGAAGGACGTTCTGGGACGCCTCGAACTGGGCAGGCTCAAGCTGCTGGCGCTGGGCCATCAGCGCGGTCGATTCGCCGGGGTTCCGGCGGGCGAAATCCCGGGCAGCCCACCAGGTCTGCACCAGGGCCTTCAGCTCGCGGCGGTGGCTGCGGGCATAGGCGGGGTCCACCGCCAGCACGTCAACGATCTCGCCCGGAATCTGCCGGCTGCTGAACACCTCCACGATGCGCGGATCGTCGATCAGGGAGGCGTCGTACGGGTGGTAGGTGACGATCGCATCGAGATCGCCCGCCTTGAGCCCCTCCACCAGGGCCACGGGCCCATCAAACCTGAGTCGCATCGCCCGCTCCAGCACCACAGAGCGATCGCCGAGGCTGCGCAGCAGGATGTACTCCGCCAGCACGGCACGTTCAAGGCCCACCCGGCGCCCGAGCAGCTGCTGGGGCCGGGCCAGTGGCGCCCGGGCCAGCACGCGATCGGCACCCAGCGACTGATCCAGCACAAGGATCAGCTCTGGGCAACGCTTCGGCGCCTCCTGGCAGACGGCGATCGCCTCAGGCAGGGTAGTGGCCATCAGCGGCACATCGCCCCGCTCGAAGGCCTGGCGCTGATCCAGCAAGGAGCTGTACTGCTGCACGCCCAGCTCAAGGCCGTAGGCGCGACCCAGCTGTTTCTGCTCGGCGAGATAGAGGTATTCGTACCCGGGCCAGTTGGTGATCGCCACGGCCAACGGCAATCGCTGCCTGCTGAGCTGCCAGAGGGCAACGGCCGCCGCCGCGACGGCGACGAGTCCCACAGCCGCCAGCCGGCGCGGCCAACGGTCTGGAGCTGCAGGTGGGGTGGAGTCAGCCATGGAGCGAACGTTCAGCGAAGGGCTTCAACAACGGCGGCATCACTCACGCGGGGCAGGGGGGACAGCAGGGGGGACAGCAGGGTCTTCTGCTGCTCCAACACCCGCGGATCCACCACCAGCACATCGAAATCTCGCCAGGAATGCGGCGGCTGTCGAACACGACGCTGGCGTTGCCCTGCCGGGATACGTAGCCGCTGTAGGGCGGGAAGAAGGCCACCGCATCCACCGCACCACTCGCAAGGGCGGCGGGCATCGAACGAGAGTCGAGAGGCTAACCCCCACCGGCCAGCCCCGCAGCTGCTCGATCGCAGTGATGCCCTGGCGCGCCATCACCTGATCGCCTCCCACCGAGTTCATCAAGCACCAGCGCCACAACGGGGCAGCGCTCCGGCACGCGGGCGCAGATATCCACCGCCTCAACGGTGGCCATCTTGGCGATGGCCAAATCACCGCAGACATAGGCGTGCACGATCGCCTGGGGATCGGCGAACTCCACGGTGTTCAGCGGCACCGCCTGGGCGCGGGCCAACCCAGCCTGTTCAGCCAGATAGAAGTATTCGTAGCCCGGCCAGTTGGACACCGGCATCCAAACAGGTTCCGGGGTGCGGCTCAAACCGGCTGCAACCGGCCCGAGACAGCCAAGAGCGAAGGGCGGAAATGCTCTGCGGGAGGCCTCCCGATTGCGGCCATCGCACAAAATCCGCGACAAAGCTCAGGCTAGGCAAGGCCTGCGACGTTGTTCACCATCCGAGGTGACAGCCCGTTCATCTGGTGCCAACGTAGTCCAGACGCACGCGGGTCGGTCGTGGACGGTCGGCCATCGCCACCCGAGCTGGTTCCCGCGGTTCTGCCATCCGGCGACGGATCCGCCGGCGATCAGGAATCAAACCGGCGGCGCCTGCAGCGGCTGCCCTGGCTGGGCCTGCTCACCGCCCTGGGCGTCCTGCTCAATCTCTGGCCGGTTCCCCTCTATTACGGCATCCAGTTGGTGCTGGGCTCGGTGCCACCGATCCTGGCCCTGCTGCTCTGGCGCACCTGGTGGGCCGTGCCGATGGGCCTGCTGGCCGCCCTGCAGACCTGGAAGCTCTGGGGCCATCCCTGGGCCGTGGTGATCTTCACCCTGGAGATGGTGTGGCTCACCCTGGCGGTGCGTCGGTTCACTGCCCCAGGCCAGGAGGACAACGGCCGGGTGGTGCTGTTCTCCATGGCCTACTGGCTGGTGCTGGGCACCCCGCTGGTGCTGCTCTTCTACGGCGTGGTGCTGGGGATCGACCCCACCAACGTGCAGATCGCGGCGGTGAAGCAGGCCTTCAACGGTGTGCTCAACACGGTGCTGGCCTTCGGGGGGCTGATCCTCATCCGCGGCCTGCTGACGGCCCGCAAGCGCGGCCCCGGCGTGTCGTTGCGCGGCGTGATCATGGCCCTGGCACTGCTCACCATCACGATGCCCAGCCTGCTGATCAGCCTGGCGGCGGGCCATCAGCTGGAGATCGCGGTGCAGCGCGGTGCGCTCGACGGCTTGAAGACGGTGAACCTGCTCTTCTCACGGGTCAGCGCCCGCGACGAGAACACCCAGCTGCTGATGAAGCAGCTGGGTGAAGGACTGGCCTACCGCCGCATCGAGGCCAATGGCACCGTGCTCAGCTCCGATCCGGCGCTGTTCCACCGGCTTGATGCCGACTTCCAGGACGGCGGCCGCGACAACGTTCACGATCCCGACCTGGCGATCCTGACCCCCAGAGCCAAAGGCCCAACCCTGGGCAAATGGGTGAAGGGCTACTGGAGCTACAGCAGCCAATACCGCAATACGGCCGGCCGTGGCACCTATCTCGTTCAGGTGGTGGAGCCCGCCCGGCCTGTGGTGACCCGTCTGCAGCGGCAGAGCGCCATCCTGCTGGCAGGCTCATTTGCCGTGGTGCTCCTCGGTGCCCTGGCCAGCCTCTGGCTGGGCCGGCGCTTCGAACGGGATTTCCAGCAGGTGCTGATCACTCTGGAGGAGGACAACGCACAGCTTCGGCCGCTGCGGCTCTCGGCGGTGAAGGAACTGCGCAACCTGACGCTGCTGATCAACCACCGCATCCAGCAGGTGAACAGCCTGGGCGCCAGGCTGCGGCAGGCGAACGAGAAGCTGCGCCGTTCCCACGCGGAACTGAAGACGATGCTCCGCTACGACCCGCTCACCGGCTGCGGCACCCGCGAGGGCCTTGAGAACCGACTGCAGGAGGAGGTGGATCGCTGCCGCCGCAGCGGCGAAGCGCTCAGCTGCCTGGTGCTCGACGTGGACCACCTGGCGGCCATCAACCGCGACCACGGCCGCCGGGCCGGCGATGCCCTGCTGCAGGGGCTGACTCTGGCCCTGCGCAAGCGCCTGCGCATCGCCGACCATCTCTACCGCCTGAACAGCGACTGCTTCGTGGTGCTCGCGATCGGCTGTCCCGAGCAGGCTGCTTTCGAGCTGGGCCAGCAGCTGCAGACGGCCATCGCCTCGCTCTACCTCACCCCCGAATCGGCCGCCGGCCAGCCGGGGGGCAACAGGTTGCGGACCAGCTGCTCCATGGGGATCAGCTGCTTCCAACCTGAGCACGACCGCAGCGACACCCTGCTCGAGCGCGCCCAGGAGGCTCTGGCCACGGCCCGCAGACGAGGATCCGGGCAGCTGGCTCGAGCCGACGCAAGCCCGGTGGGCGGCTGAGCTCAGAACGGAATCGGCATCTCCACCGCCGCCGGCTCCGGGGCGCAGGCCGCCACCCGCTCCGCCACCACCCGGCCCACCACCACGATCGAGGGGGAGGCGAAGGCCTCGCGCTCGGCCTCGTCTGCCAGCTCCGCCAGGGTGCTCAGCAGCAACCTCTGGCCCACCACCGTGCCCTGCTGCACCACCGCCGCCGGGGTGTCGGCCGCCAGACCACCGGCTCGCAGCTCGCCACAAATGCGGCGCAGATTGTGCAGCCCCATGTAGATCACCAGACCATCGCTGCTGCGGGCCAGGCCGCGCCAGTCCACCCCCGGGCGGCCCTTGTCGATCTCCTCGTGGCCGGTCACGAACGTGACGCTCGAACCAGCGCGGCGGTGGGTCACCGGGATGCCCACATAGGCCGGGGCAGCGATGCCAGCCGTCACACCGGGCACCACCTCCACCGGCACACCGTGGCGGGTCAGGTGGGCGGCTTCCTCCCCGCCGCGGCCAAACAGGAAGGGATCGCCCCCCTTCAGCCGCACGATCAAGCGGTGGCGGGCGGCCAGCTCCACCAGCACGGCGTTGGTGCTGGGCTGGGGCACCGAGTGGTGGCCACGGCGCTTGCCCACGAAGCGGCGCTCACAGGCGTCGGGCACGAGATCCAGCAGGGCCTTGGGCACCAGCGAGTCGTAGACAAGCGCATCGCACTGGCTGAGCAGGCGATGGGCCTTGAGGGTGAGCAGCTCCGGATCTCCCGGGCCGGCCCCCACCAGGTACACCGTTCCCGGCAGCGGCGCGGTCATGGCAGCGCCTCCAGGGCCGAGAGCAGGAACTGGCGCACGGCGGGGATCTCCAACAGCGGGGGGAGCAGCGTCAGTGGGGGGTCGACCTCGGGGCAGCCAGAGGCCATTGACCCCTGGAGCGACTCGCTTAGGCGGTTCGCCGCCAGGGTGAGCGGCAGCAGTCGCAGCGGCACGCCCGGGGGCAAGGCCAGGTCGGCCGTCGCCGCACTGTATGGAGTAGCCAGTCCGGGATGGCCCAACACGGCGGCCAGATGCCGCAGATAACGGTCCGCCAGCGCCCCCTCCAGCGGGTGGTGCAGCCAGCACGCCCCGGGGGCTGGAGCCAGGGCCGCCGCCAGGGCCCGCTGCCAGGCGGGCCAGGCGCCGAGGAATGGCAGACGGCGCAGCACCACGGCAGGGGTCCGTGCCACCTGGGCCCGCCAGGCGGCGGCAATGGCCGGCAAATCCGTGCGCACATGGCCGCCGGGGAGCAGCAGGAGGGGCACCAGCGTGAAGGCGCCGGCCCGGCGGGCGGCGCTCCAGAGGCTCTGATCGGCCTCGGGGGGCGCGCCGGTGAGGGCCTGCAGCAGCACCGGGGCGCCGCGGCGCTGCTCCAGGGCCGCCGCCAGCTCCAGGAGCTCGGGCGGGATCTGCCCCCCCTGACGGCCGTGCACCACCAGCACCAGGGGCGAGAGCCGCAGGCGCCGCTGCAGGCGCTGCCGCACCCCCGGATCCAGGCACTCGCCCCACAGCTGCCGCAGCCGCGGGCGGGCCGCGGGCTCGGGCAGGCGCGCCAGCAGATCCACAGCCGCCGCCGCCAGGGTGGGATCGAGATCGCGGGCCAGGGTGGTGAGGCTGGCGGCCAGGGCCGGCACCGGCCAGGCCGAGAGCCCCACGGCCAGGCCCTCCAAGGCGGCCCGGCGCAGGGGTGCGGCAGCGGGCTGCAGGGCCAGGCGCTGCAACAGGGCCCCATCGGCGGCCTCGCGCTGGCGGCCGAGCAGGGGTAGCAGCGGCGCCAGCTGAACCATCGCCGCAGGGGCATCTGCAGCCAACGCGCCGGTGATGGCGGCCCTCAGGCGCTCGGCCGCGGCGGGATGGCGGAACAGCCCCAGCAGCTCCAGCCAGAGCAGGGCCTCAGCAGAGGAGGCCGAACTGTGCTGCGCCAGCAACGGCGGCAACCAGGCCTCGAGCACCGCCGGCTGTCCCGCCAGGGACGGCAGCTCGGCCCGGCCGGCCGCCAGCAGGGCCACCGGGTCGCGCCCGGCTGGGGAGGCCAGCAGGCGCTGCACACCCGGGCGATCCAGGCGCCCCCACAACGCCGCCAGCAGCAGCGGATCGGGCGACAGCAGGCCGGCCTCCAGCCGCTCCAACCAGGGTTCAGGCTGCTGCAGGCCGCGGCGCAGGGCCTGGAGATCGCCCCAGGCGACAACAGGCGGATCCAGGCTTGAAGGCCCCACGGCAGCGGCCACGGCTTGGGGGTCCAGCCTGGCAGGGCGCAGACCCTTGGCCACCCCCGCGGTTTCGGCTAGCACAGGAACAGCCACGGCAGCGGGAGCAGGGCGATGGAACGGGCCGGACAAGAAGGGGCGGAGTGGAGCTTCAGCGCCTGCAAGGAGCAGCAGCTGGTGTTCGCGTTGGTGCGGCAGCTGGCGGAGGCCCAGTTCCGGCTGGGCGATGGGGCCACGGCGGAGCGCTTCTGGCAGGAGGTGGCAGCCCTGGAGATCGACCCGGAGCGGATCACCCAGCTGCTCTACGGCGGCCAGGACGTGCAGGATCGCGACGCCCTGCGGGCCCTGGATGAGCGCTGGCGCCTCTGCCAGCGGCCCCAGCGGCGGGGCTGGTTCAGCCGGCCAGCGGCGTGGTCGGCCGCCGGCGGGCGCCGTGGCGCTCCACCAGCAGCGCCTCGAGCCCATCAGCCAGTGCGCTGAGGGGCACGCCCTTGTCGTGCAGCTGAGCCAACTGCGGTTCGGCCCCCATCGACCCCCCCAGGAAGATCTTGGCGGCCTCCACCATCTGTCCGTCCTGGCGGGCCTTGGCGCCCATCAGGCCGATCTCGCCCATGTAGGGCTGGCCGCAGGCGTTGGGGCAACCGGTCCAGTGGGTGCGCACGGGGTGGGGCAGCTCCAACCGCCGCTCCAGCTCCTCCACCACCGCCTCGGCGGTGCTCTTGGTGGGGATCAGGGCGAAGCTGCAGTAGCGGTTGCCGGTGCAGCTCACCGCCTCCGCCATCAGCGGGCCCGGATCGGGGCGGAAGCGCTGCAAGAGCGGCTCCGCCAACAGCGCCTCCAGGCTCTCCGCCGGCACGTTGGCGATCAGCACGTTCTGAACCTCGGTGAGCCGCAGTTCACCGCTGCCGTAGCGGCGGGCCAGCACCGCCAGCTGCACCATCGCCGCGGCATCCAGGCGCCCCATCGGCACGCACAGCCCCACCCAACTGAGACCCGGTTGCTTCTGCGGGTTCACGCCCAGGCCGGAGCGGGGGGCACGGTTGACGCGGTGGGTGCCGTCGTGGGGGAACGCCCCCCCGCCGATCGCCGTGAAGGCCTCGAGCACCGCCGCGCGGTAGCCCTCGAGACCCAGCTCGTCGAGCAGGTACATCAGGCGGCTCTTGTTGCGGGCCTGGCGGTTGCCGCTGCGCTCGAAGTGGCGCAGGACCGCCAGGCTGAAGGCCGGCAGCTGATCGCCCCGCAGCCACAGACCCAAGGGCACCGCCAGTTCGTTGCGCTGGGCCGAGAAGAAGCCGCCCACCATCACGGTGAAACCCAGCTCACCGTCCCGGTCGGCCGGCAGGAAGGCAAGGTCGTTGTGCAGCAGAAAGCTGTCGGCGGCGCCGCCGACGGCGATGTTGAACTTGCGGGGCAGATTGCGGGGGCCGTCCCGCAGCAGCAGCTCCTGGATCGCCGCCACCAGCGGCCGCGTGTCAACGAACTCCTCCGGATCGATGCCGGCCAGGGGGTTGCCGGTGATGTTGCGTGGGTTGTCGTGGCCCGACTGGCGGCTGGTGAGCCCCACCGCCTCCATGGCGGCCATCAGCGGGGCCATGTCCTCCAGCAGCAGACCGCGCAGCTGGATGTTCTGGCGGGTGGTGATGTCGGCGCTGCCCTCCACGCCGCAACGGTCGATGGCATCGGCCAGCACGTCCAGCTGATCGGCGCTGATCAAACCGTTGGGCAGGCGCAGACGCACCATGAAGCGGCCGGGGGTAACCGGGCGGAAGAAGATCCCCAGCCACTTCAGCCGGATCGTCAGATCCGCTTCATCCAGGCTCTCCCAGCCGGCGGCCCCGAGCTCCTGCAGCTGCGGCGCCAGATCGAGGCCGCAGCGCTCCGCCTTGGCCTGCTCGATCTTGCTGAGCTTGGCGCCGGTGGCATCGCCGGTTTCAGAAGCTGCAGACACCATGGCGTAATCCGGCTACCAGCAGAGGTGGACAATGTCGCCAGCGGCGTCCCGCACCTGTGTCGCAACCGTTACCAACAGCAGGTGCAGGAGCAACAGCGCCTGAGCCACGTCGCCAAACGCGGCAGCGGGCGCTGGGGGCCGAGGCCGCCCGCTTCCGGGAGCTGCTGGCCAAGGTGGGCAGCGGTGAGCACACGAGCACCGGCCTGAGCCGCGAGGAGGCCGGCGACAGCATGGACCTGATGCTGGATGGCGCGGTGAGCGACGCCCAGCTGGGGGCCTTTCTGATCGCCCACCGCATCCGGCGGCCCCAGCCGATCGAGCTCACCGGCATGCTCGACAGCTACCGCCGCCATGGCCCCCGCCTGCGGACACCGGGCCAGCGGCCTCTCTGCTTCGGCGCCCCCTACGACGGCCGAAGCCGCACCGCGCCGCTGCTACCCCTGCTGGCCCTGCTGCTGTCCGCCAGCGAGCTACCGGTGGTGCTGCACGGCGGCGATCCAATGCCGGTGAAGTACGGCGCCACCCTGGCAGAGCTGTTCGCCGGCCTGGGGCTGGAGTGGCGCGGGCTGAGCCTGGCGCAGGTGCAGAGCCGGCTCGAGCACCACGGCCTGGCCCTCACCCACCAGCCCCTGCACTTCCCCCTGGCGGAGCGGCTTGTGCGCATCCGGGAGGAGATCGGCAAGCGCCCGCCCGTGGCCAGCCTGGAGCTGCTCTGGACGCCCCATCAAGGGGAGCACCTGCTGGTGAGCGGCTTCGTGCACCCCCCCACCGAAAGCCGCGGCTGGGAGGCCCTCAGCGCCGCCGGCGAAACCGATGTGCTGATGGTGAAGGGCCTGGAGGGCTCCACCGACCTGCCCACCACCCGGGCCGGCATCTGCTCGCGACTGCGCCACGGCACGCCGGAGCGGATCCTGGTGCACCCGCGCGACCATGGCATCAGCGCAGCGGAGGTGCCGTTCGAGGGACTCGAGCGCTGGTGCCACCAGGCCCGGCAAGCTCTGGAGGGGGAGGGCCCCCTGGCGGAAGCCCTGCGCTGGAACCTGGCGGCCTACCTCTGGTTCGCCGGTGCCATCGGCGATCTGAGCAGTGGCCTGGCCCAGGCGGAGGCGCTGTTGCGCTCCCGCAGCGGCCTGCGCCAGCTGGAGCGGTTGCGCACGGCCGCCTGAGACCCTCCAGCCCCGGCGACAGCCCCCGCACCACCACCCGCCAGCCCCGCCATGACCCTGCCCCGAAGCGCTTGGCCCAGCCACTGCTTCGCCTTCGAAGCCGACTTCACGGGAGACCTGCGCTGCATCCCGATGGCGGTGCGCCGCAAGCTCGATCTGGCCGGGGTCAAGCTGAAGCTGGTGCACTGGGGGGGCCTGGAGACCCAGGAGCGCCAGCAGCTGCTGGCCTGGGGCGATGGGCCCGAGGAGATCGCGGCCCTGCGGGACTGGCTGATGGTGCGGTCGCACCAGCTGCCCCAGGGTCCGGCCAGCCCCCTGGAGCCGGCCGTGAGCTGCAGCTGGCAGCAGGGGGAGCAGGTGCCGGAGGTGCTGCAGCAGGCCTGCGCCCAACTGCAGCTGACGCTGCGGCCGAACGCCTGGCGGCAGCTGAGCGAGCTGGAGCGCTTCGCCTTGGTGAAGCTCAGCCACCCCGGCCATGAGCACCGCAACCTGCCGCTGGCCCTGGTGGAACTGCAGGCCCTGGCGGAGACGGATTGAGGCGGGCGACCCCGCCACGCTGCGGCCATCAGATCGCAGGGACCGCTAGACCAAACCGGCCCAACCCTGGACCGTTCGGTAGCAATCGCGACGCAACACCGCACCCATCGCGTGGTGTCCTAGGTCTGGTTGGTCAGCTTTTGCGCCAGCACCGTCCGTAACCCCTGGATCAGCGGGGCTACGGCCACTCGCCCATGCCGCCGCCGACCTGAACCTTCAGGCCGGGGCGGCTTGTGGCGTTCGCATCCGCGCCGTCACCTCACGCTGCAGAGCCCCGTCATGTCGAATCTGTCCCGCCGCAAATTTCTGATCACCGCCGCAGGTTCGGCGGCCGGTGCCATCTGGCTGGCTGCCTGCGGCAGCAACAAGCCCTCCACAAAGAGCAGCGCCACGGGCCCCGATGCCCCCGAAGTGAACGGCGCCACCCTGGGCTTCATCGCCCTCACCGACAGCGCGCCGCTGATCATCGCCAAGGAGAAGGGGCTCTTCGCCAAGCACGGCATGCCCGACGTCAAGGTGGTCAAGCAGACCTCCTGGGCCGTCACCCGCGACAACCTCGAGCTGGGCAGCGCCAAGGGCGGCATCGACGGCGCCCACATCCTCTCGCCGATGCCACTGCTGATGACGGCCGGCAAGATCACCAAGAGCAAGCAGCCGCTGCCGATGTACACCCTGGCGCGTCTCAACACGCAGGGGCAGGCGATCAGCGCCTCCAAGGAGCTGCTGGACGAGAAGCTCACCATCGATAACAAAGAGGGCCTGGCCAAGGCGAGCAAGAGCCTGGGCCGCAAGATCAAGGCCGCCGTCACCTTCCCCGGTGGCACCCACGACCTGTGGATGCGCTATTGGCTGTCGGCCAATGGCCTCGACCCCAACAAGGACGCCGATCTGGTGGTGATCCCGCCGCCGCAGATGGTGGCCAACATGCAGACCGGCACCATGGATCTGTTCTGCGTGGGTGAACCCTGGAACCAGCGCCTGGTGAACAAGAAACTGGGCTACACCGCCGCCCAGACCGGCGAACTTTGGGACAAGCACCCTGAGAAGTCGTTCTCAATGCGCGCCGACTGGGTGGACCAGAACCCCAAGGCCGCCAAGGCGCTGCTGATGGCCGTGCAGGAGGCCCAGATCTGGTGCCAGGACCCCGCCAATCTCGATGAGATGTGCGAGATCGTGGCAAAGGACAAATACATCAAAGCCAACGTCGCCGACATCAAGCCCCGCCTGGCTGGCAACGTGAACTACGGCGACGGGCGCGATGTGAAGAACAGCCCCTACAAAATGCTGTTCTGGGATAGCAACGCTTCTTTCCCCTTCAAGAGCCATGACGCCTGGTTCGTGACGGAAGACATGCGCTGGGGCTACCTGCCCGCCGACACCGACATCAACGCCCTGGTGAACAAGGTGAACCGGGCCGACCTCTGGAAGGATGCCGCCAAGGCCATCGGCATGGCCAAGGACATCCCTGCCAGCGATTCCCGCGGCAAGGAGACCTTCTTCGACGGCGTGGTGTTCGACCCAGAGAACCCCAAGGCCTACCTCGACGGCCTCAAGATCAAGGCGATGGCCTGAGGCGGGCCGGCGCACCGCCCCCTCACCGATCGGCAACCCTCCACCCCAGCGGGGCTGACGCCCCGGTGCCGCGCAGGGCACCGGGGATTCGCCCCATCGTCCGCTGTTCATTCCCGCGATGACCACCCTCACCCCCACCTCCCGTTCGCGGAGGCCGGCAGCCCTGAGCCGGCTCAACCCCGGCCTGCGGGCCTTCATGCCCTACCTGATCTGCATCGGCGGTTTCCTGGTGGTGTGGCAGCTGTTGTCGCTGGTGCTCGGCAGCGCCCGTCTGCCAGGGCCGATCAACGTGGTGGTGGAAACCTGGGATCCCTACATCAGCCAGCCGTTCTTCGACGACGGCGGCACCAGCAAGGGCCTGGGCTGGCAGATCCTGATCTCGCTGCAGCGGGTGGCGCTGGGCTATGGCCTGGCAGCGGTGGTGGGCATCGCCATCGGAGGCCTGCTGGGCCTGAATCGCTTCATCGGCAAGGGCCTCGATCCGGTGATCCAGGTGCTGCGCACCGTGCCGCCACTGGCATGGTTCCCGATCTCACTGATGGTGTTCCAGGACGCCAACAGCTCGGCGATCTTCGTGATCTTCATCACCGCCATCTGGCCGATCATCATCAACACGGCTGTCGGCATCCGCGAGATCCCGCAGGACTACACCAACGTCGCCCGCGTGCTGCGACTGCGCAAAGGGGCCTACATCCGCGAGATTGTGATCCCGGCCACGGTGCCCTACGTGTTCACCGGCCTGCGCATCTCGGTGGGCCTGGCCTGGCTGGCGATCGTGGCCGCCGAGATGCTCAAGGCCGACGGTGGCATCGGCTACTTCATCTGGGATGCCTATAACGCCGGTGGCGATTCCAGCTCCAGTCAGATCATCCTGGCCATCCTGTACGTGGGTCTGGTGGGCCTGGCCCTCGATCGCCTCGTGGCCTGGGCCGGCCGTGTGATCGCCAAGGGGGGCAACTGACATGGCGCCGGCCTTTCTCACGGTTGACGACGTCACCCAGGCCTTCCCCCTCGATGGCGGCGGCCGCTATGTGGCCCTCAAGGGCATCGACCTCAACATTGATCAAGGTGAATTCGTCTCGCTGATCGGCCACTCCGGCTGCGGCAAGAGCACCCTGCTCCATCTCTTGGCCGGCCTCACCCAGGCCAGCAGCGGCGGGATCCTGATGGGAGGACGCCAGATCACCGATCCGGGTCCGGATCGGATGGTGGTGTTCCAGAACTATTCGCTGCTGCCCTGGCAGACCGTGCGCCAGAACATCGCCCTGGCGGTGAACAACGTGATACGCGGCGCCTCCGAAGCTGAGCGGCGCGAGCGGGTGGAGCGCAACATCCAGCGGGTGGGGCTGGCCCATGCCGCCGACAAGCTGCCGGCCGAACTCTCCGGCGGCATGAAGCAGCGGGTGGCGATCGCTCGCGCCCTCTCGATCGAGCCCAAGCTGCTGCTGCTCGATGAACCCTTCGGCGCCCTCGACGCCCTCACCCGCGGCAACCTGCAGCAGCAGCTGATGCAGATCTGCCAGCAGGCCGGCGTCACCACGGTGATGGTGACCCACGACGTGGACGAGGCACTGCTGCTCTCCGACCGGGTGGTGTGCCTGACCAACGGTCCCGAGGCGGGCATCGGCCAGATCCTCAAAGTGAACCTGCCCCGGCCGCGCCAGCGGCTGGAGGTGATGGAGCACCCGGACTACTACAAGCTGCGCAGCGAACTGATCGGCTTCCTGCAGCAGCAGCGCCGCCTCAAGCAACGGCAACGCAGCAGCGCCGCCAGCGTTGCCGTGCCCGCCAGCCTCCACGTGCCCGCCAGCGCGCCCCAGCGCCTGCGGGTGGGCTACGTGCCCGGTCTGGACATCGCCCCGCTGGCGGTGGCCCTCGATCGCGGCTTCTTCCGCGAGGCCAACCTGCAGGTGATGCCGGTGAGCTTCAACCGCTGGCAGCAGCTGGAGGAGAAGCTGCAGGCCGGCGATCTCGATCTGGCGATCACCTCTGCCACCACCCCCCTGGCGTTGACGCTGGGGCTGGGGGGCCAGCCGGCCTGGCCGGCGATCACACCGATGACGGTGACCCGCAACGGCAACGCCCTCTGCCTGGCGCGACGGTTCCTCGAGCTGGATGTGCGCGATCTGCGAAGCCTGGCCGCCCGGGTGCAGGGGCGCGAATCGCCCCTGCGGCTGGCGATCGCCCAGGCCGGCAGCATGCAGGAGCTGCTGCTGCGCCACTGGCTGGCCAGCGGCGGCATCGACCCTGAACGGGAGGTGGAGTTCCAGACCCTCTCGCCGATGGCGATGCAGGCCGCCTTGCTCTCCGGTGAGATCGACGGCTTCATCGCCGGCCGCTTCCGGGTGGCCAAGGCGGTGGAGGCGGGCCTGGCCTACGTGCTGGCCACCGATCTCGACATCTGGAGCGGCCACCCGGAGAAGGTGCTCACTTGCCACGAGGGCTGGGCCGCCAACCACGAGGAGGCGCTGCTCACCTTCTGCGCCGCCCTGATGCGCGGTGCCCAGATCTGCGACGACGGCGGCCAGCACGACAGCCTGGTAGGTCTGCTCAGCCGTCCCCAGTGGCTAGGCAGCGGCTCCGCCGTCGCCCTGCAGCGCCAGTTCGACCTGGGGCTGGGCACACCCAGCGGCGAGCGAATGCCGCTCAACCGCTTCCACAGCGACCGGGCCCACGTGGCCAACAGCGCCGAGGGGGCCTGGATCCTCAGCCAGTTCAGCCGGTGGGGGCGAAGCGTCTTCCCCAGCAACCGCGTTGAGCTGCTCAGCCAGGTGTACCGCAACGACCTGTGCAACCGCGCTCTGGAGCGGGCCGGCTTCGCCGCCCTGCGGCCGGAGCGCCAGCCATTCCTCCTGGCCGATGGTCTCGCCTTCGACCAGGACGATCCGCTCGCCTATCTGAGCGCCCTGCCCTTCAGCGCTGCCACCGCCACTGAACCGGTGCCGCTGCCCTCCGGTGCCGCCGACCGCACCCTCGCCACCCGCTGAGATGACCCTTGCCATGACCAGCACCCCCTCCCAGCCGGCGGCAGCGACCGACCCCAGCGACGCCTTCCTCGCCTTCCGCAATGTGGGCCAGGTGTTCCAGACCCGCCGAGGCCCGTTCGAGGCGCTCCAGGGCATCAACCTCGAGGTGAGCCGGGGCGAGTTCGTCTGTGTGATCGGCCACTCCGGCTGCGGCAAGAGCACCCTGCTCAACATGGTGTCGGGCTTCCTGCAGCCCAGCAGCGGCTGCGTCACCCTGCGGGATGTGCCGATCGAGCGCCCCGGCCCCGACCGGATGGTGGTGTTCCAGAACTACTCGCTCCTGCCCTGGAAAACGGTGGAGCAGAACGTGGCTCTGGCGGTGAAGGCCGCCCGCCCCGAGCTGGCCCCCGGCACCCGGGCGCAGGTGATCGAGCACCACCTGGAGATGGTGGGTCTGCTGGAGGCCCGCCACAAGCGGCCCGCCCAGATCTCCGGGGGCATGCGCCAGCGGGTGGCGATCGCCCGCGCCCTGGCCGTGCAGCCGGAGGTATTGGTGCTCGATGAACCGTTCGGCGCCCTCGATGCCATCACCAAGGAGGAGCTGCAGGAGGAGCTGCTGGCGATCTGGCGCGAGCACAAGCCCACCGTGCTGATGATCACCCACGACATCGACGAGGCCCTGTTCCTTTCCGACCGCGTCGTGATGATGACCAACGGCCCCTCCGCCACCATCGGCGAGGTGATGACCGTGCCCTTCGAGCGGCCCCGCAGCTACGAGTCGATCCAGGAGGATCCGCGCTACGGCCAGCTGCGCAACCACGCCCTCGACTTCCTCTATCGCCGTTACGCCCATGACGACGACTGAGGCAACGGCCGCCGAAGCCCCCACCTGCCCCACCAACCTGCGCATCCGCGCCGGCCATACGGTGCTGCTCGATGAGCGGCTGCTGCTGCGCGACAGCTGCCTGAGCATCGCCGCTGGCCTGGTGCGGGTGGCCATCTCCCGGCCTGAGCAGGAGGCCCTCGAAGCCAACACGATCACCCTGGGCTTCCTGCAGGCGGGCGACCACCTGCCGCTCGATCTGCTGCGCACCAGCCGTCTGCACCTGCAGGCCCTGACCCCCAGCGAGCTGGAGGCCGGTTGCCCGCCGCTACCCCCCGCCGGGGCCAGCAGCCTGCACGACTGGACCGTTGCCCTGCTGATGATCCGTCACCTGGGGGAGGCGGAGCAGCGCATCGCCGCCCTGCTGCAGCTGCTGGTGCAGCGGCTGGGGCACCGGCGTGGCTCCTGGTATGAGCTGCCGATCCGCCTCACCCACGCGGAGCTGGCGGAGCTCAGCGGCCACACCCGCGTCACGGTGACCCGCCAGCTCTCCCGCTGGCGCGACCAGGGGCTGATCGAGCAAGACGAAGGCCCGCAGCGCTGCCTGCGCATCGCCCCGGCGCTGGTGGAGGGCTAGGCCGGCCGCACCCGCACCGCCGCAGCCTTGAGCTCGGGCTGCTTGGAATGATCGCAGGCCTCCTCGTGCATCAGCCGGTTGGCCTCACAGGGGTTGGCCTGGCTTGCGCCCCAGTGCATCGGCAAAAACACGGTGCCGGGGCGAATCCGTTCAGTCACCTGCACCCGCGCCGTCAGGCTGCCCCGGCGGGAGGTGAGCTCCGCCTCCTCGCCATCGACCAGGCCATGGCGATCGGCGTCGTGCGGGTTCACCTCCAGCAGCGGCTCGGGGTGCTGCCTGCTGATGCGCGCCACATGGGCGGTGCGGGTCATGGTGTGCCAATGGCCGAGATAGCGGCCCACGGTGAGGACCAGCGGGTAGGCGTCGCAGGGGGGTTCCGCCAGGCCGAGGGGCGGCTCCGCCAGCAGCCGGGCGCGGCCGTTGGCGGAGGGAAAGCGATGGCCGGCCGGCGCCGCCGGCCAGGGTTCCTCGGGGGTGTAGAGGCGGGCACGGCCGCCGCCGGGGGCGGTGCCGGCGGGGAAGGGCCACTGCTGCGGGCCGTGCTCCGCCAGCAGGGCATGGCTGAGGCCGCTGAGATCGCAGAGGCGCCCGGCGGTGATCGCCGTGAACTCGGCATACACCTCCGCGGCGGAGCCGTAGCTGAACTGATCGACGAAGCCGAGGCGCCGTCCCAGCTCGGCGAAGATCGCCCAGTCGGGCCGGGCCTCACCGGGGGGCTGACGGAAGGCCGGGCAGAGGGTGACGCGCCGCTCGGAGTTGGTCATCACACCGCTCTTCTCGCTCCACTGGGCGGCCGGCAGCAGCAGGTGGGCCACCGCCGCGGTTTCCGTGCCGGCATAGGCCTCGCTCAGCACCACCAGCGGGCAGCGGGCCGCCGCCGCCCGCACCCGATCCAGCGACGGCATGCTCACCAGCGGGTTGGTGGCCGCCACCCACCACAGCCCCAGCTCGCCGCGCTCCATCGCCTCGATCTGCTCCCACACCGCCAGGCCGGGCTGCGGGGCGATCGAGCCCGGTGCCACACCCCAGTGGCGCTCCAGCTCGGCGCGGTGCTCGGGGTTGGCCACGCTGCGGTAACCGGGCAGCAGCTGGGCCAGACCGCCCACCTCACGGCCGCCCATGGCGTTGGGCTGGCCGGTGAGCGAGAACGGTCCGGCGCCGGGCCGGCCGATCTGGCCGCTCACCAGGTGCAGGTTGATGATGCCGGCCACGGTGGCGGTGCCCTCGCGGCTCTGGTTCACCCCCATCGACCACAGGCTCAGCACCCCGGCCGCCTCGGCCCACCAGAGGGCCAGCTGGCGCAGGTCGGCTTCGGCGATGCCGCACAGATCGCTCGCCCGCTGCGGCGTCCACTGCCGCCACAGCGCCTCCAGCTCGCCGTAGCCCTCGGTGTGGGTGGCGATGAACGGCTGATCAAGGGCCTGCAGCTCCAGCAGCAGATGACCGATGCCGCAGAGCAGGGCCAGGTCGGTGCCCGGGCGGATCGGCAGGTGCAGATCCGCCGCCTCGGCGGTGGCGGTGTGGCGGGGATCCACCACCACCAGGCGCAGGGCGGTGTTGGCCTTGCGCTTGCGCTTGAGCAGGCGCTGGAACAGCACCGGATGGCACTCGGCGGTGTTGGTGCCGATCAGCAGCACCAGATCGGCGAGGTCGAGGTCGTCGTAGCAGCAGGGGGGGCCGTCGGAGCCGAGGCTGCGGGCATAGCCGGCCACCGCCGAGCTCATGCACAGCCGCGAATTGGCATCGAAGTTGTTACTGCCCAGGGCCCCCTTGAGCAGCTTGTTGGCCACGTAGTAGTCCTCGCTGAGGAACTGGCCCGAGCCGTAGATGGCCAGCCCCCCCGGCCCCTGGCTTTCGAGGGTGGCGCGGATCCGGCTCACCAGCAGCGTGAAGGCCCGCTCCCAGCTGATCGGCGTGAACGGCTGATCGAGGCGCTCGCGCCAGAGCGGCGTGGTGAGCCGGTTGTGGTGCAGGGTTTCGCCCACCGTGGCCCCCTTGACGCACACCTGCCCCAGGGAGGAGGGGTGGTGGCGATCGCCGCGGGTGCCCCAGGCGGGATCGGCGGCGTCCGCCGCCGGCGGCTTCAGCTCCAGGCCGCAGCCCACCCCGCAGTAGGGGCACTGGGCCCGGGCGGGCGCGGCCGCGGCCGGCTGATCAGCGGCAGGGGCGGGATCAGGCAGAACCGGCACAATCGTTGGCCCTGCATTGGACCAAGGCGGCCCAGCCGGGTTCACCACTTGCGGTAGGGCAGGAACTTGCCGTTCATCGTCACCACCACCCGATCGCCCTTGGGGTCGGGCTGTTTGTCGACGGTGAGAATGAAGTCGATGGCCGACATGATGCCGTCGCCGCACTTCTCCTGGATCACGTCCTTGAGGGGCAGGCCGTAGACCTGCAGGATCTCGAAGAAGCGATAGAGCAGCGGATCGGTGGGGATCACCGGCTCCAGGGCCCCCTTCACCGGATATGTGCTGAGCTGCTGCTGCAGGCCCTCCGCCTCGGGCGTGCCCTCCAGCTGCAGGGCGGCCAGCAGGGCGCGGGCCTCCTCGGGGCTGGCGGTGGCCTGGCCGTGGATCAGGGCCGCGATCCACACCTCATCCACCCCCAGCGGCGCTCCGAGATCGGCGAAGCTGAGGCCGAGCCGGCGCTTGGCGGCCAGCAGGGTGGTGGCAAGAGGGGACAGTGGCATGGAAACGCCGCAGCGGCATCCGGAACCGGCGGACCCTATGGAGCGCCACCCCGCCATCCCGCAGCCGTTGCTACAGAGGCAGGTGCCAGACAGTGCACCCCTGCGGGCCTGCCTGCTCAGCGGCGGCGCAAGCCGGCGCATGGGCACGGACAAGGCCCTGCTGCCCCATCCGGAGGGGGGCACCTGGCTGGAGCACAGCCTGCGGCTGCTGGGGGAGCTGGCGGTGCCGATCAGCCTGCTGAGCCGCCATCGTGAGCACCAGCACCTGGCCCGGGCGATGGAACTGCCGCAGCTGGAGGTCCTGGCCGAGCCGCCCCCCTGGGAGGGGCCGCTGCTGGCGCTGCACCGGCTGATGGAGCGCCATCCGGAGCAGCGGCTGCTGCTCTGCCCGGTGGACATGCCCGATCTCACCAGCTCCGCCCTGCAGGCCCTGCGGCGCGCGGCGGACGCGGCGCCCGTCACCATCCACCTGGCCCAGGACGGGGAGCGGCTGCAGCCGCTGCTGGCGGTCCTGCCGGCCGAGGCCGCCCTGCGGCGGCACCTGGCGGCAGCGGTGGGCAGCGGCGAGCGGCGCCTGCAGGGCTGGCTGGAGCAGCACCCCCACCGCCCCGTGCCGCTCGATCCTCAGGCCCTGCGCAACTGCAACCGGCCGGAGGACCTGCGCGGGCCCCTCAGGCCATCGCCCGCACCAGCACCGGCACCCGTTTGAAGGCGGGCGTGCCGCTCTGGGGATCGCAGACGGCGTGCATCAGCACGTTGGCTTCGGGATAGAACATCAGCGCCGCGCCGGCGCGGATCTCGCCCGGGATGATCTCCACGTTCTCCAGGTGGCCCGCCTCCCCCTGCACCCGCACGCGCTGGTGGGCCCGCAGGCCTGAGGCGGCCAGGTCAGCCCGGTTCATCAGGATCGTGTTCCGGTGCGGCATGCCGCGGTACACGTCGCCCGGTTTGTAGACGACGGTGTTGTGCTGGCCGTAGCTGCGGGCGGTAATCAGGCTGAGCACCAGGCCCGCCTCGGTGGGTTCCAGGCCACCGAAATGCTCCGGCCCCGGCAGGCTCAGCTCGGGCAGGGGCACCGGAGCCAGCCGCGCCCGGCCGCTGGCGGTGTTGAAGCGGGGTTCGTGCAGCACCCGCCCCTGCACCTCGAACTCTTGGCGGCTCTGGTCGATGCCGGCCATCGGCCCATAGCCGGGCACGGTGCGGGCGATCAGCTCGCGCACGTAGGCGCTGTCCTGCAGACGGCGCCACTGGATCGGCGTCTCCCCCAGCAGCCGGTGGGCCAGCTCCGCCAGCAGCTCCACCTCGCTGCGCAACTGGCCGCTGCGCAGGTGCGTGCGGCCCGGTTCATTCAGCCGCACCCAGTTGTTGCCCGATTCCACCGTGGTGCGGTGCGGCGTCTCGAAGCGGTTGAACACCGGCAGCAGCAGCGTGCGCTTCGCCCCCAGCCCATGGAAGTGGCCGGTGTTGGGCTTGGTCGCCAGGTACACCACCGTGTCGATCCGGCCGAGGGCGCGGGCGGCCTGGGTGCTGCCTGGGTTGGCACCGAAAAGATTGCCGCCCAGGCAGAAGAGCGTGTCGATGGCACCAGCATCGGCGGCCTCGATGAGGGCGCGGGTGTCGTAGCCCTGGCGCGGGCTGATCGGCTGGCCCAGCAGCGCCTCCAGGGCCTGGCGCAGGGCATCGCAGAGGTGCACCGTCACCCCCATCGAGCCGAAGCCCTGCACGTTGGAGTGGCCGCGGATCGGCATCGTGCCCGCCCCGGGCCGGCCCACATGACCGCTGAGCACGGCGGTATTGGCGATGGCCTGCACGTTGGCGGTGCCATTGGCGTGGTGGGTGATGCCCATTGCCCACGCGAACACCACGGCGCTGGACTCCTGAATCACCCGCGCCGCCGCCTCCAGCTCCTCGCGGCTGAGGCCGCAGCAGGCGCTGATCGCCTCCCAGCCCGTGCCCTCGATCTGAGCGATCACGGCCTCCCAGTTCTCGCTGTGGGCCTTCACCAGGTCCCAGGCGATGCCGCCCCGCTCGAGCAGCGCCTTCTGCAGGCCCAGGAACACCGCCGCATCGGAGCCAGGGATGGGCTGCAGGAACAGCGAGGCGATCGCGGAGCCCCGCAGCATCGAGCGGATCGGGAAGGCGGGCGAGCCGAAGCGCAGCAGCCCCACCTCCAGCAGCGGATTGATCACGATCACGCGCCCGCCGCGCTCCCGCAGGCGGATCAGCTCGTTCATCAGGCGCGGGTGGTTGGCCGGCGCGTTGGAGCCCACCAACACCACGCAGTCGGCCTGCTGCAGACCCTCGAGGTTGACGTTGGAGGTGCCGCTGCCAAAGGCCTGGCGCAGGGCGAGGGTGGAGGGGGCGTGGCAGAGGTCGGAGCAATCGGCCAGGTTGTTGCTGCCCAGGGCCCGCAGCAGCAGCTGCAGCAGGTAGGCGGCTTCGTTGGAGGAGCGGCCGGAGCTGTAGGAGGCCAGCCGCTCCGGCGGGCAGCGGAAGGCCGGCTCCAGCAGCGCGAACACCTCCTCCCAACCGATCGGCTCGTAGTGGGGCGAGCCCTCGCGGCGGATCAGCGGCCGATCCAGGCGGCCGAGGCGATCGCACGCCGCGGAGCCGAGCTGCTGGAGCTCCGCCAGGCAGCGGCCGGCGAACACGGAGGGATCCACCGCCGGTTGCAGTTCCGCCTCGATCGCCTCCACGCTCTTGAGGCAGCGCTGCAGCGGCTCCCCCAGCTCATCGCGGAAGCCACCGTTCTGGCCGCCGGTGCCCCAGGCGCACGACAGGCAGGCGCTCTGATGGTTGAGGGTTTGCCACAGCCGCGGCCCCTCCGGCGTGAGCGTGGCCCGGGCCCAGCCATCGATCAGGGGCCAGCCGCCACCGCTGGAGGGGTGCTCGGAGTCCGCCATGGCGTCCGCAGCGGCGCTGGGGCGATCAGCCTATGGGGATGCCGCCCGCTTTAGCGTCGCCGCCATGGCCTCGCCGCAGCCCCTGGATTCGCTCGGCCGCCCCCTGGGTGTGCTGCGGCTGTCGCTCACGGCCCGCTGCAACCTGGCCTGCCCCTACTGCCTGCCCGATGGGCAGGAGCCGCCCGGGCTGCTGACGCTGGAGCAACGCCTGGCGGTGATCAGGTCCGCCGTTGCTCTCGGGGCCCGCAGCCTGCGCCTCACCGGTGGTGAACCGCTGCTGCATGGCGGACTGGAGGCGCTGATCGAGGCCGTGCAGCCCCTGCGAGACAGCGGTGCCGATCCGGATCCGGATGACTGCGGCACCGGTCTCGCCGAGATCGCCCTCACCAGCAACGGCACCCTGCTCACGGCCGCCCGCGCCCGGGCCCTGCGCCACGCCGGCCTCGATCGGATCACCCTCAGCCTCGATGGCGCCGACGGCGGCAGCGTGGCCCGCATGGCGGGGCTTGGCGATGCCCGCGCCGGCGCCCGTGCCCTGGCGGCGGTGCTGGCGGCGATCGAGCACGCCCGCGGCGCCGGATTCGACCCCGCCGCCGGAGCCCTGAAGCTCAACGCCGTGATCCAGCGCAGCCGCAACGACGACCAGCTGCTGCCGCTGGCGGCCCTGGCCCGCGAGCGGGGCCTTGAGCTGCGGCTGATCGAATACATGGATGTGGGCAACCGCAACGGCTGGAGCCCCACCCAGGTGCTGAGCGCCGCCGAGATGGTGCAGCGCATCAGCGCCTGCTGGCCCCTGGAGCCGCTGGGGCGCGATCCCCATGGCACCGCCAGCCGCTGGCGCTACCGCGAGGGTGGCGGCCACCTGGCGGTGGTGGCCTCGGTGAGCGCCCCCTTCTGCGGCGACTGCAACCGCCTGCGCGTCACCGCCGACGGCATCGCCTACACCTGCCTGTTCGCCGAACCGAGCAGCGGCCTGGATCTGAGGCCGTGGCTGGAGCCCGGCCGCGACCCCCAGGCCTTGACGCAGGCCCTTGCCAGCCTCTGGCAACGCCGAGACGCCCGCTACAGCGAGCAGCGGCAGGCCATCCGCGGCGGAGCCACCCTGGCCCAATCCCAGTTCAACCCCCACGCGGAGATGGCCTATCTGGGGGGATGACCCGGGTTTGAACGCGCCTCAGCCATGCAGCTGCACCAGCACCTCACGGGTGCGGGGGCCATCGAGCTCCACCAGCAGCACCGCCTGGTAGCGCCCCAGGCCGAGCCGCCCCGGTGCACCGGCAGGCTGAGGTGATTGCCCAGCATCAGGGCGATCAGGTGGCTGTGGGCGTTGCGGGGCTCATCGGCGGGAATGCCGGGCCGCAGGTGCAGGTCGTTGTGGAGGTAGGGGCGATCGGCCGGCACCAGCTGGGCGAAGAAGGCCGCGATGTCGTCGAGCAGGCGCTCCTCCGCCTCGTTCACCACCAGGGCCTGCAGCGGGGCGGTGATGTCTTGGCAGGTGATGCCGCGGCCGGTGGGCAGCGAGAGGAGATGGGTGAGCAGCGGGGCCATCACAACCAGTGCAGGGGGTAGGGCATGGCCCCGGGCACCCAGCGGCTGAAGGCCCAGGCGAGGGCCACCAGCAGCAGCGAGCCACAAAGAACGGGAAACAGCAGGAACGGCCACGCCATGCCCAGCCACGCCGCCAGAAACGCCATGCCACCGGCAGGGGGATGCAGACAGCGCAGCTGCTGCCCCAGCAGGATCGTGATCGCCACCGCCAGGCCCAGCACCAGCGGCCCCTGGCCGAGGAACGTCACCAGGGCCACGCCGATGGCACCACCCAGCAGGTTGCCCAGCACCAGATTGCGCGGCTGGGCGAGCGGGCTGCGGGGGTAGCCAAACAGCAGCACACAGGAAGCCCCTAGCGGCGCCACGATCAAGGGCTGGCCGCTCCAGAGCGAGAGCAGCGCCATCAGCGCCACGGCGCTCAGGGCGCCGAGCGAGGTCACGGCGATCTGGCTCAGACGGAAGCGGGGCTGGTAGCGCCGGCCACGGCGGCGTTCGCGCCGCAACAACAACACAACGCTGCGCGCGGGGGTGCGCGATCGGCGGCCCCCGCTCATCCCGCCGGCTCCGTGAGCCTTGGCAGCAGCTGCACCAGGTTGCAAGGGCGCGTGCTCGCATCGAGCTGGGCGGCGATCAGCCGGTCCCAGGCCGTTTGCACCGCATCCAGCGAACCCGGCAGCACAAAGATCACCGTGCCGTTGGCCACCCCCGCCAGGCAGCGGCTCTGGAGCGTGCTGGTGCCGATCGTCTCGAAGGAGAGCACCCGGAACAGTTCGCCGAAGCCCTCGATCGTCTTGTCCAGCAACGGGGCCACCGCCTCCGGTGTGCCATCCCGGCCGGTGAGGCCGGTGCCACCGCTGCTGATCACCACCTGCACGCGCGCATCGGCGATCCAGCGGCTGAACTCGGCGCGGATCTGATAGCGGTTGTCGGGCACAAGCCGACGCTCGGCCAGCCGATGGCCGGCGGCCTCCAGGCGCTGCTGCAGGGCATCGCCAGAGCAGTCGTCCGCCAGGGTGCGGCTGTCAGACACCGTGAGCAAGGCGATGGCGAGCGCCAACGGAATCAGGTGCGGTGGGTGGTGCCCATGCTCGCAAGGGGGGATCGGACGCGATGGTTAGCGTTGTACCCATGGCTGCCGACAACGCTCCAATCCACGTCCGCCTGTTCGCCTCTCTGCGGGAGCAGGCCGGCTGGAGCGAGCGGCCGTGGTTCCCGGCGGATGGCCCCCGGGCGTTGACACAGCCGCTGAAGCAGCCCATCACCCCGCGCCGGCTCTGGAGCGAGCTGCAGCTGCCAGGGGAGCTGGGGGATGTGCGGGTGGCGATCAACCAGCAGTTCGCCAGCGCAGATGCCGTGCTGCAGAGCGGCGATGAGCTGGCCTTCCTGCCCCCGATCAGCGGCGGCTGATGGCGGACGATCCCCTGCTGCAGATCGCCCTGCACGCGGAGGCCGTGGAGCCGCTTGAGCAGCTCGCCCGCTGGCAGCGGCAGCTGGCGGCCGCCGGAACCATCAGCGCCGCCGAAAGCCTGTTCATCGGGCGGGTGCGCGGCCACGCCGGCGATGGGGCCCCCCTGGCGGCTCTGGAGCTGGAGCACTACCCCGGCATGACCGAGCGGCAGCTGCAGCAGCTGACCGCTGACTGCTGCCGGCGTCATGGCGTGCGCTCGGCGCTGGTGCTGCACCGCATCGGCCGAGTGCTGCCGGGGGAGGCGATCGTGCTGGTGGCCATCGGCGCCGATCGCCGCGGCCCCGCCCAGCGCTGCAGCCAGGAGCTGCTGGAGGCCCTCAAGCACGAGGCACCCTTCTGGAAGCGGGAGTGGCGAGCCGACGGCAGCAGCCAGTGGCTGAGCGGCAACACGCCGCTCTGAACTCAGAGAAGCGGCAGCCGCAGCAGCTGGGCCCACAGCTCGGTGCCCGCCTCCAGAGCCCCCAGCTCCGCCGGAATCTCCAGCAGCAGATCGGCCCCTTGCAGCGAGCCGATCCGCGAGGAGGCCTGGGTTCCCTCCACCCGCGCCAGCAGGGCGCCGTCGGCCGCCACCACCAGCCGGGCCCGGGCCAGTTCCGGCCGGCCGGCACCCCGGCGCAGGGGGGCCTCCAGCTGCACCTTCAAGCGCGGGAGCAGCTGCGGCTCGGCCCCCTCCAACCGCTGCAGGGCCGGCCAGAGCAGCTGCAACGCCGTGATCGCCGCCGCCACCGGATTCCCCGGCAGACCGAAGAACGGCACCCCCGCCACCTCGCCCCAGGCGAAGGGACGGCCGGGCTTGAGGAACAGCTTCCAGAAGCGCACCTCCCCCAGCTCCGCCACCAGGGGGCGAATCCAGTCGCTGTCGCCGGCGGAGATGCCGCCGGTGCTTACCACCACATCGCAGCCAGCCGCCAGCTCGAGCAGGGCGCGGCGCAACGGCTCCGGTTGGTCGACGACCACCCGCAGATCGGCGACGGCATACCCCAGGCGCGCCAGCAGCGCCGCCAGCAGCGCCGCATTGCTCTCCCAGATCTGGCCGGGCGCACGCGTCTCCCCCGGCGGCAGCAGTTCATCACCGCTGATCAGCAGGCCAATCCGCGGCCGGCGGCTCAGCCGCAGCTCCGCCACCCCGCAGCTGGCCAATCGTCCCAGGTCCGCCACGCCGAGCCGCCGCCCCGCCGCCACCAGCTCCTGGCCGGGGGCCGCCTCCTCCTCGGGGCCACGGATCCAGGGGTTGGGTCCGCAGGGCTGCAGCAGCGCCAGCTGCTCACCCTCCACCGCCACCAGCTCCTGGGGCAACACGCGCGTACCGCCCTCCGGCACCACGGCTCCGGTGAGGATCCGCACCGCTTCACCGGCGGCGAGCACCGATCCGTAGGGAGCACCGGCGGCGGACACCCCCACCAATCGCCAGCGGGCACCCGGCTCCGGTGGGGCCGCAGCGGCAATGGCGTAGCCATCCATGATCGAGGCGCGGAACCCCGGCACCGCCGCCGCCGCGCAAACCGGCGCCGCCGTGGTGCGGCCGAGGGCCTGGGCCAGCGGCAGCGTCTCCTCCAGGGCCAGGGGCTGCAGCGCCTCGAGGATCAGCTGCCGGGCTCGATCGAGAGGCAGGCCTTCACGGCCGTAGGGATCCGTCATCGCGTTGCCAGTCACCATGGCGGCCGCCACTCTTACGGAGCAGGCGCACGCCCTGAATGGTCATCGCCGGATCGGCGGATTTGAGCATGTCGTAAAGGGTGAGCAGCCCCACCTGCACGGCGGTGAGGGCCTCCATCTCCACCCCGGTGCCACCGGTGGTGCGGGCGCTGGCCTCCAGGCGCAGGCCGCTGCCGGCGGTGCTGGGGCCGATCGCGACCTCCACGCCGCTGAGGGCGATCGGATGGCAGAGGGGAATCAGCTCCCACGTGCGCTTGGCAGCCTGGATCGCCGCCACCCGGGCCACCGCCAGCACATCCCCCTTGGGGGCGCGGCCCTCCAGCACCAGGGCCAGCACCTCCGGCCGCATCCGGATCTCCCCTTCGGCGGTGGCCTCACGGCGGGTCGGCGGGCGATCGCCCACCTCCACCATGTGCACCTCACCGGCGGCGTTGAGGTGCGTGAGGCCAGCTGGAGATGACTCAGGGAGCATGGGGTGCGGGGCCTGCGGCGCTGGGGCCATCCTCGTGGGGCAAGGGAGTGCGCCGGCACAGCAGGGCCGCGAAGTCCTCAGCCTCCAGCGGCCGGCTGAACCAGTAGCCCTGGTAGGCATCGCAGCCGAGGGCCTCCAGCACCTCCAGCTGCGCCGCGGTCTCCACCCCTTCCGCCAGCGTCTCCAGGCCCAGGCCGCGGCCCATGGCCAGGGCGGTGCGCACGAGCGTGCGGGCCGATTCGCTGGTCTCGAGATGTTCGATGAAGCTGCGATCGATCTTCAGCTTCTGAATCGCCAACCGATTGAGCACCGCCAGCGAGGAGTAGCCGGTGCCGAAATCATCCAGGGCCACCTGCACGCCCAGCTCGGCCAGCTCCTGCACCTGCACCGTCACCCCCGCCATCGGCACGATGCAGGATTCGGTGATCTCCAGCTCCAGCTGCTCGGGCGGCAGGGCGTAGCGGGCCAGCAGGGCTGACACCTGCTCCGGCAGTGACGGCACGGTGAGCTCGAACTGACGCGCCGAGAGATTCACCGCCAGCCGCGGCGGTCGCAGCCCGGCATCGAGCCAGGCCCGCAGCTGACGGCAGGCCTCCTCCAGCACCCACTGGCCAAGGGGATGGATCAGGCCGGTGCGCTCCGCCAACGGCACGAACCGCGCCGGCGACATCCCACCGTGCAGGGGATCGTCCCAGCGCAGCAAGGCCTCCGCCCCCAGCAGACGTCCCTGACCGTCGGTCTGAGACTGGTAAACCAGCCGCAGGCTGCCGTTGTCGAAGGCCTGCACCAGCCGCGACTCCAGGGCCATCTCCCGTTGCAAGCGGGTGGTGAAACGTGGCTGGTAGGCCAGCGCCGTTCCGGGCGACTGGTCGCGCGCTCGGCTGAGGGCCGTGGCGGCCGCCTGGAGCAGAGCCTCAGCCTGCATGCCATGCAGCGGCGCCAGGCTGTAGCCGGCACTGAAGCCGATCGCCACAGGCGGCGCCTCCGGGCCATGTTCCATCTGCCGCAGAACGCTGCGTAGCTCCTGCAGCACTGCATCCGCCTGGGCTTGCAGGGCATCCGGATCCTCCACCGGACCCGCCAGCTCACGCACCAGCAGGAACTCATCACCGCACAGGCGAGCCCGCAGATCGCTGGGACCGCCCCAGCGGCGTAGCCGGTCGGCTATCCCCTGCAGCAGGGCATCCCCTGCCGCGCGGCCGAAGGTGTGATTCACTCGGCGGAACCCATCGAGATCCAGCCAGAGCACCAGCACCGGCGGGACGGAGTCGGCAGCCAGTCGTGCCTCCAGATCACGGCGGCTGGCCTCGGCATTGGCCAGGCCGGTCAGCGGGTCGTGGAACGCCAGCTCCGTGAGCTCGTTCAGGGCCCGGCTCAGGGCGGTGACATCCCGCAGCAGCACGCTCACCAAGGGGCCGTCCGGCGGTTCCCCGGTCCCTGCAGGTCGGGGATGGAGGTTGAGCTCCACCTGACGCAGCGTCCCATCCGCCGCTTGCATGGTGAGGGTGCACTGCCGTTGCAGACCCTCGAGGACGGCCCCCCAGGTCTGCTCGAAGCTCAGGGCGGAGGATGGCGGCAGGAACTCCAGCAGACGGCAACCCACCAGCTCCCCCTCCGGCACCGCCAGGATCCGGTGCAGCGCTGGATTGGCGAACAGCAGGGTGGTGGCGGCATCGATCTGGCCGAGCCCGTCGGCCAGCTGGGCCACCAGGTTGCGGTAGCGGGCCTCACTGCCGCGCAGGGAGGCGATCAGCGAGTCCTGCACCTGCCGGGCCGCCTCACTGCTCTCCAGGCGCCGCCGTTCGCTGAGGTCCCGCAGCGACAGCGTCCAGCGCTGTGGCGCAGCCTCGGCGGCGGCCTCCAGTTGCAGCTGGCGCCCCTCCAACTCCATGGCCAGCGGCTCCCCCTCGGCCGGCTGCAGATTCAGCTCCATCCGCAGCAATGGAGCGCCGGCACCGGCCGCCAGGCGGCCCTCCAGCACCTGCCGCTGGCCGGGGTTGGATAGCCAACGCTGCAGCGGCTGGCCATACAGCTCCTCCTGGGGCACCCCCAGCAGCTCCGCGAAGCGCCCGTTGGCCTCGAGGATGCGGCCCGAGGCCTCCACGAGGATCAGCAGATCGCCGCTGAACTGCACCATCTGGCGCAGGTGCGGCAGGGCCCGCACCGCCTCCTGCAACTCGTGGCGAAGGCGCCGAAGCTCGCGATCCAGGCGCCGGCTGTCGTCAGACCCTGGCGCCCTCATCGGCAGGCGGGGCCCGGTGGCGGATCGTGCAGGGCCCCCAGCACGAACGCCTCCACCGCAGCCTTGTCCTGCAGCCCAAGGTGGCGTGCACCAGAGGGAGCAAGCATGCAGGGAATGCGATCGAGCTCCTCGCGCCACCAACCGGTGATGCGCTCCAACTCTTCGGCATCCAGGAAGCGATCGTCATCGGGCTCCACACCCGCCTGCCGCTCGCAGTCGTTCAGTTCGCCCAGCTCGGCGATGTTGCGGCGCTCGCGCCAGAATCGCTCGAAGATGGCGGTGCGCATCGGCGCCGCCAGCTCCGGGTGATCAGCCTCCACGGCCGCCTGCAATAGCAGGGCCTGATGGGAGTTGACCCACACCGGCGGAAGCTCCACCCCTACCTCTGGGGCCCTCTGCCTCACATCACTCACCTCCTTGTGGAGGGTGGCCACGTCATCGGGCCGGTTGTTCTCGGAGAACGCCAGCGGCAGATGGGGCTTGTGTTCCACCCCCACCCAGAACACTCGCGAGGCGATCCCGAGCTGGTTCAACCAGGCGTTGAGGGTGAAGCAGTAAGGGCAGTTGAAATCGGACACCACCACGATCCGGCTGCTCTGCAACTCCGGCGGCAGGGTGCTTGCTGCTTCCAGGGCGGACACGGAGGGAGGATCCATGCGCCGACAAGGCGCCAGCAGAGCGCTCACCTTAATTGGCGCAACTGGCTTTGGGCCATCGGTCGTGGGCCATGGGTCATGGCCCATGGGAAGGTGAGGCATCCACAGGCCTGCCACATGCGCCGGACGCACCCCCCGATCGGGCTCTGCGCCTTCGTGACCCTGCTGAACGATCGCCTGGGGGAGAGCATCGTCTTCCCGCTGCTGCCATTCCTGCTGGCCAGCACCACCAGCAATGGCCGCACCCTGGGCCTGCTGGCCGGCAGCTATGCCGTCGCCCAGTTCGCCTTCACACCGCTGATCGGTGCCCTGAGCGACCGCTACGGCCGCAAGCCGGTGATCAGCGGCTGCGTGGCGGGATCGGTGCTCGGCCTGGGCCTGTTCGCCCTCACGGTGAGCATCGACTGGCAGGCGATCCCCTGGGCCGCCGGCACCGCCCTGCCCCTGGCCCTGCTGTTCGCCGCCCGACTGATCGACGGCGTCAGCGGCGGCACTGCCGCCACCGCCGGTGCCGTGCTGGCGGATATCTCCACGCCGGAGAACCGGGCCAAAGCATTCGGGCTGATCGGCGTGGCCTTCGGCCTGGGCTTCATCCTCGGCCCCTTCTTCGGCGGGGTGCTGGCACGGGTGAACGTGACCCTGCCGGTGTGGGCCGCGGCCGGCTTCGCCCTGGTGAATCTGCTGCTGGTGCTCACGCTGCTGCCGGAAACCCATCCGCCGGAGGCGCGGCGGGCCCTGCCGCGCAAGCGCGACCTCAACCCCTTCAGCGCCCTGCGCCGCGTGTTCACCAACCCACAGGTGCGCCGCCTGTGTGCGGCGTTCTTCCTGTTCTTCCTGGCGTTCAACGGCTTCACAGCCGTGCTGGTGCTCTATTTCAAGCAGGCTTTCAACTGGGGGCCGGCCCTGGCGGCCACCGCCTTCCTGGTGGTGGGCGTGGTGGCCACGGTGGTGCAGGGCGGCCTGATCGGGCCGCTGGTGAAGCGCTTCGGGGAATGGCGCCTCACCCTGGCTGGCCTGGGCTTCGTGATCGCCGGCTGCCTGCTGATCCCCGTGGCCAATGCAGGCAACGCCCGCAGCGTGGTGTTCAGCGCCGTGGCGATCCTGGCCTTCGGCACCGGCCTGGTGACCCCCTGCCTGCGGGCGTTGGTGTCCCGCCGGCTGGACGACTCCGGGCAGGGCGCAGCCCTTGGCAGCCTGCAGGGCCTGCAGAGCCTGGGGAGCTTCATCGGCCCGCCCCTGGCGGGACTGAGTTACGACCTGATCGGCCGCCAGAGCCCCTTCTGGCTGGGCATCGTCCTGCTGGCGGGCGTGGCCGTCCTGGTGGCCGGAGGGCTGCCGCCGCGGATGCCAACCACAGCGGGCGCGGAGCAACCGTGAGGCAGAGGACGGAGCGCTGGCGTTGTGGGACACCCAGGGCCGACCATCCTGATTGCTACCTTGCCGCCATCAGGGGGCGTCGGCGTCAGGGATTGCCGGCATCACTCTCCCACCGAGGCATGGGGTATCGATGGCCGATCCAGCACTGGCTCCGGAGCTCTATATCAACCGTGAGCTGAGCTGGGTTGCCTTCAACCAGCGCGTGCTCTGCCAGGCCCTGAGCGAGCACACCCCGCTGCTGGAGCAGGCGAAGTTCAGCGCCATCTTCAGCAACAACCTCGATGAGTTCTTCATGGTGCGGGTGGCTTCGCTGAAGTCGCAGATCGAGGCCGGCGTTCAGACCCTCAGCGACGACGGCCTCACCCCCAGCCAGCAGCTGGCGCGCGTGCGCGACGCCCTGCACCCCCTGCTCGATCAGCAGCAGGCCCACTACCGCCTCTACCTCAAGCACCAGCTCGCCGAGGCCGGCGTGCACCTGGTCGACTACGCCCGGCTGAACCGCAACCAGCAGCGCTGGATCAACGACTACTTCCAGAACGCCATCTTCCCGGTGCTCACCCCCCTGGCGGTGGATCCGGCCCACCCGTTCCCGTTCATCAGCAACCTCAGCCTCAACATCGCCGCCCTGATCCGGGATCCCGACACGGGCCAGCAGCAGTTCGCGCGGGTGAAGGTGCCGCAGAAGAACCTGCCGCGCTTCGTGGAGCTGCCGGCCGAGCTGAGCGAGCACGACCCGGCGCCGGTGTACACCGCCGTGCCGCTGGAGCAGGTGGTGGCCTTCAACCTCGAACTGCTGTTCCCCGGCATGGAGATCGAGGGTCACTACTTCTTCCGCGTCACCCGCGATGCGGACCTGGAGCTGCGCGACCTGGAGGCCGACGATCTGATGGAGGCCCTGCAGCAGGGCCTGCGCAAGCGGCGCATGGGCGGTGAGGTGGTGCGCCTGGAGGTGGCCAACGAGATGCCCGATGCGGTGGTGGATCTGCTGCTGGAGGGCACCGGCGTGGAGCCGGAAGACCTCTACCGGATCAACGGCCCGCTGGGCCTCGACGATCTGATGAGCCTGATGGCGGTGCCGCTGCCCAAGCTCAAGGACAAACCCCACCGCGGCCGAACGGCCAAGGCCCTGGCGCGGGCCCAGAAGAGCCTGCTGGAGGACGGCTCGATCAAGGCCGAGGAATTCGAGAGCATCTTCTCGGTGCTGCGCCGCGGCGATGTGCTGCTGCACCACCCCTTCGATCTGTTCTCCACATCGGTGGAGGAGTTCATCAACCAGGCCGCCGACGACGCCTCGGTGCTCGCCATCAAGATGACGCTCTACCGGGTGTCGAAGGAT
>CAIZNP010000027.1 GCA_903934375.1 uncultured Synechococcaceae cyanobacterium | reverse complement strand
GCGCTTCGGCATCCCGGCCGCCCAACTGTTCCCCACCCCTGGCTGCACACCAGCGGTGGCCCTGCCGATCGTGCATTGCAACGCCGACTACCGGCGGCCGCTCGTTTGCGGCGATCCCCTGGCGATTCGGCTGGACCCGCAGCGGCTCGATCCCGGCAGTTTCGAGCTGCGCTACCGCTTCAGCAGCAACGGCGAGGAGGTGGCTCAGGCGCTGACGCGCCACCTGGCGATCGACAGCCTCAGCCGCCGGCGCTGCCCCCTGCCGGAGGCCATCCAGCGCTGGCTGGAGGCATCAGCTCTGCAGGCGGGCGTACGGCCGTTGCCGTAGGCATCCTGGACAGCGCCCAGAGCAGGGCCGCCAGCTGCAGCGGCAGCAGGCTGGCCAGCGCGGCCAGTGCGGCCAGCGCGGCCAGCGGATGCCAGCCCTCGCTCGGCACCGCGGCAAAGACCCCACAGCTGGCCATGGCGGCCAGCACCAGCATCAGCCGCAGCAGCGGCGATTTGAGAACCACGGGTTCAGAACCACGCCTTGCGGCCATCGATGTAGAGCGCCTGGAACTCCTCAGGGGTTGTGTTGAGGTAGATGGTCCCCTCAATCAGACCGATGACGCCCATCACGAACCTGGCGACTCCGCAAGTGACAACCCCGCCGACAAGACTGATCACCAGCATGATCACCCCGGACTTGGTGTAACCGAGCGCGAACTTGTGAACGCCGAAGGCACCCAGAAAGATCCCCAGCCGGCCAGCGGCCAGCTTCTTGTTGCTCACTTCCGTGACATCGTTCTCGGCCATGGGGCTGTGATGAAGGCACACCGCTCGTCGCGATTCGATGCCGAGCTGTCATCCCTGATCCCGCGGTTGCACCAGCAGCCACTGACGCCAGCGCGCCAGCTCCCACTTGCCCGCAGCGCTCACCGCCAGCGGCGGACAGCTCAGCCAGCGCCGCGGCCGCTCGCAGGCAGGCAGGCGGCGGCCTAGGGCCTCCAGGCGAGCCCAGACCCCCACCGCGGGTGGTTCCGCCAACCGCACCAGGGCCACCAGACGCTCCCCCCAGAGGGGATCCGGCTCCGCCAGCAGCAGCAGCTCCCGCACCGGCAAACCCTCGGCGGCACTCAGGGCCAGCAGGCGCTCACGCACCTGCTCGGGGAACACCGTTTCACCGCCGCTGCTGATCGCTCCATCGAGGCGGCCCAGCAGCTGCAGACCCTCCGGCCCGAGGCTGGCGGCATCGCCACTGCTCCACCAGCCCGGCTGCTGCGGCAGCGGTGTGAAGGCTCCGTCCGCCAGAAATCCCACCGCCAGGCTGCTGGCGCGAATCTGAAGGGCCGCACCGCCATCCTCCAAGCGCAGTTCCGCATGGGCCAGGGGCTGACCGCAGCCGCTCACCCCAGCTAGAAAGCGCTCGGGAGCCAGCGACGCCACCATCGCGCCGGTTTCGGTGCTGCCATAACAGGGCGAGAGCCGCAGCCCCGCAGCCCGGGCCCGCTGAGCCTGCTCGGGCGCCAGAGCGGCCCCACCCACCCAGATCAGGCTGAACCCCTGCAGCCAGGCCACCCCATCGGGGTGATCCAGCAACCGCTGCAACTGGGTGGGCACCAGCGAGATCAAGGCCTGGCGCCCCGGCGTGGGCCGGGCCTGCGCCAGCAGGCACGCCGGCTCGCGCAGCCCGGCAGGCGGCAGCCAGCGCAGTGGGGCACCCCAGCAGCGGGAGCGCACCAGCGGCATCAGGCCGCTGACGTGATGCAGCGGCAGGGGATTGAACAGCTCGCACCGGGCTGGGTCGAGGCCGATCGCCTGCAGCCACCGGCCGGTGGCCTCAGCCGCCCGCTGCAGATGGCTGAGGGGTTGCACGCACCAGCGCCGGCCACCACTGCTGCCGCCGCTACCCAGCACCACCGCGGGCCCCAGATCGGCCGGCAACGCGCTGGGCCACTGCACCGGTAGGGCCGCCTGCAGCAACGCCTGCTCCTGCGGGGCCACCACCGCCACGATCTCCCCCGCGGCCCAGGCCTGCTGCAGCTGCTGCGCCAGGGCCGCCGGCTCCCCTTCAGCCACCAGCACACGAACGAAACCGCTCACGCCGCCGCCTCCCACACCACGTGAGGATCCGCTGCGAACAGCGCCCCCTCAGGCCGCCAGCCCGGGGCCAGGCCAGGGGCCGCCGGCGTGGGGCCTTCGGCCTGCAGGGCGGCCAGGTGCTGCAGCAGCCGCCGGCCGATGCCCGTTTCCAGCGCCGTGCTGAGCATCAACCGTGGCGTGCCGGCCTGCAACGCCGCCAGCAGCGGGCGCGGGTCGCCTTCCGCCAGAGGCCGCCGCACCTGCCAGCCAGCCCAGGCAGCCGCTGCCATCAGGTGGGGCCGCTGCCGCAGCGATTCATCCAGAGCCACCGGCAACCGCGCCGCCAAGCGCTCCAGGCCGGCCTGATCCCCCGGCGGCAGCGGCTGCTCCAGCCACTCCAGCCGCGGTTCCGCCTGCAGCCGATCCGCCCAGGCATCGGCGGTGGCGCGGTCCCAGCCGCCGTTGGCATCGAGGCGCAGGCGGGCTGCAGCCGGCAGGCGCTCCAGCAGCTGCTCCAGCAGAGCTCGCTCCAGGGCGTCGTTCACGGCGGCCACCTTCCATTTCACGGTGAGCACAGGGGCTCCCGCCGGCGGCGCCGCAGCCCGCAGCACCGCCTCCCGTGCCAGATCAAGCGCCGGCAACGCCGCCTCCCCCGCCGGCAGCAGCCAGGCCGAAGCCGGTGCCTGGCGCCAGCCGCCCTGATCCGAGGCCCCCAGGCCATCCCGTTCTGCCAGCGCCATCCCAAGGGCACAGGCGAGGTCCGCGGGCAGCGTCGCCATCCGCCCCTCCAGGGCCCCACGGGCGATCTCAGAGGGCAGGGCGGTAATCGCCGCGGCCAGGGCCTCCAGCCCAGCGACGCCCGGGGCCGCAATGGCCTCGCCCCAGCCCAGCCGACCATCGGCGGACTGCAGGCGGAGCAGCCAGCCACAACGCTCGCTCCAGGCCCCCTGGCTGGTGACCATCGCCCGCGGCAAGGCAAAGCGATAGGGCCGCCAGCTCAGCTGCAGCTGCAGCGACCGAAGCTCGGCCGCTGCCTGCGCGTCAGCGCAGCCCACTACACCAGGCGCCGAGCCCGGCGCCACACCAGGGGCCGATGGCGAGGCCGAAGGACAGACCGAGGCCGTTGAGGGCCTGGAAGCGCAGGGCCAGAAACTTGCTGCCGGCGATCTGCTCCGGCTCGCGGTGATGGCGCCGCAGCTGGCGGATCAGGGCCTGGGCCGGCGGCAGACCCACCGCGCCCAGCAGGGCCGTGAGCGGCCACTGGCCCGCCAGTACCGGCGCCCACTGGAACGCCAGGCAGCCAGCCACGAACCAGGGCACCAGATCGGCCGCGCGGCCGGTGCCCAGCCGCACCACCGGCGAGCGCTTGCCGTGGGCGGCATCCTCCTCCACCTGATGGAAGTGGGAGCAGAACAGCACCAGCGTGGTGGCCAGGGCCGGGCCGCCGCCGAGGGCGATGGCCGCGCTCCAGGGCACACCGGTGCTTGCAGCTTCCGCCGCGGGAGCCAGCGCCAGCAGACCGGCGGCGGTGGCCAGCGGTCCGAAGGCGAGCCAGCAGAGCGGCTCCCCCAGGCCGCGGTAGCCCAGGCGCAGCGGCGGCCCCTGATAGGCGTAGCCGATGCCGCAGCAGGCCAGCACCAGCGCCAGCACCAGGGGCGTGCTGCGCAGCGCCACCAACGCCATCAGCGCCAGGCCCAGCAGCAGCGCCGCGTTGGCCAGCAGCGCCACCCGATCGCGCCGGCCGGTGAGATTCACCAGCGAATGGGGCTTGCCGTGGGTGTCGACCCCCGTGTCGGCATCAAATACATCATTGGCCAGGTTCTCCCAGGCCAGCAGCAGCACCGCCGCCAGCAGGAACAGCAGCAACTGATCCGGGCGCACCGGCTGGCCCTGGCTCAGCCGCCAGCCGGCCGCCAGCAGCACCGGCATCACCGCCACCGCATACATCGGCCACTTGATGGCCGCCTTCCACAACCGGCGCCGAGCAGCGCCATCGGCGTGAAGGCTTGCGACGACCTGAGGCTCGGATGCGGGCAGCGGCAACTGGCAGCGCGGGGAGGCCCATACATTTGAGCAGCCGCTTCGGCCGATCCCCGGTGCAGGCTCCCGCCACTGTCACAACCAGCTTCGGCGAGCTGCTGGCTGCGGCATCCGATGGTGCCCGCCAGCTGGATGGCGATGGCGTGCTCAGCCTGGCCCTGCCGCTGCCGGCCCGAGACCCGCTTGCCCTGCTCAGCCATCTTGAGGAGAGCGATCGCTTCCGCTTCCTCTGGGATGGAGCTCCAGGCCTGTGTCTGGCGGCCAGCGGCCGCACCAACAGCCTCGAACTGAGCGGCCCGCGCCGCTTCGAACTGGCGCAGCGCTTCAGCGCCGTGAGCCTTAGCAGGCTGGCGGCACCCCAGGCCTGCCCGCCCCTGGCGCGGCCACGGGTGCTGCTGGCCTTCGCCTTCTTCGACAGCCCGCTGCAGGAGGGCGAGGGCATGGCCGGCGTGCAGGCCGTGCTGCCCCGCTGGCAGCTGAGCAGGCAAGGGCGCCACTGCTGGCTGCGGCTGCAGCGCACCTTGGGGGGCGACGTGACCGCCCGCTCCCTGGCAGAGGACCTGTGGGAGCAGGCGCAGCGGCTGGCCCTGCTGCCCGCCGATCCGATCAGCCATGCCGGCCATGGTTCCGGCCCCGGCATCCAGCACCGATCCGCCTGGCAGGACGGCTACCGCTCCGTGGTGGAGCGGGGCCTGGAGCTGGTGGAGAGCGGCGCCCTGCGCAAGCTGGTGCTGGCGGTGCGGCAGCAGTTGCTGCTGGATCGCCCCCTCGATCCCCTGCAGCTGCTGGCCCAGCTGCGCCAGCGGCAGCCCGGCAGCTGCCGCTTCCTCTGGCAGCAGGGCGATGGCCCGGCCCTGCTGGGGGCATCGCCGGAGCGGCTGCTCACCGTGCGCCAGGGCCAGCTGCGCAGCGATGCCCTGGCCGGCACCGCTCCGATCGGCCCGGTGGCCGAGCAGCTCACCCGCTCCGAGAAGGACCGCCGCGAACACGAGCTGGTGGTGGATGCCATCAGCGAGGTGCTGGCCGGAGCCGGGCTGACGGCCCGGCGGCCGCGCCATCCCCGCCTGGCCCGGCACGGGCAGCTGGTGCATCTGCACACCCCCATCACCGCGTCCCTCGGCGAACAGCAACCGCTGGCCCTGGCGGGGGCCCTGCATCCCACCCCAGCGGTGGCTGGCCTGCCGCGGCGTGAAGCGATGGCGGCCCTGCGCAGCCTGGAGCCCTTCGAGCGCGGCTTCTATGCCGCCCCGATCGGCTGGATCGACAGCGAGGGCGACACGGAACTGCGGGTGGCCATCCGCAGCGGCAGCCTGCAGGGCCAGCGGCTCGAGCTCACCGCTGGCGCCGGCCTGGTGCAGGGATCGTTGCCGGAGCGGGAACTGCAGGAGGTGGCCCTGAAGCTGGGGGTGCTGCAACAGCAACTGAGCCTGACGGCGCTGGACCCTGCCGATCAGCCCAGCAGTCGCTCGATCGTCTGATCCGCCAGCGGGATGCCTCCCAACCGTTCCACCTCACGCACGCCGGTGGGACTGGTGACGTTGATCTCGCTGAGGCGACCATCGATCACATCAATACCCACAAAGAACAGGCCCTCGGCCCGCAGCGCCGGCGCCAGTTCGGCGCAGATGCGCCGCTCCTGATCCGTGAGCTCGGTGGCCTCCGGCTCACCGCCCACCGCCAGGTTGCTGCGGAACTCGCCGGCCTCCGGCCGCCGGTTCACGGCCCCGAGGGGCTCGCCATCCACCAACAGGATCCGCTTATCGCCCGCCGTGACGGCCGGCAGGAAGACCTGCACCATCACAGGCATCTGTTGCTGGCTGGTGACCAGCTCCAGCAGAGCCTTGAGACCAGGGGCCTCGCCATGGCTGCGCACCACCCCCAAGCCGGCGCGGCCGCCGAGGGGTTTGAGCACCACCTCGCCATGCTCGGCGGCGAACGCCGCCAGCTGGGCCACATTGCTGCCCACCAGGGTAGGAGCCATCAGATGGCTCCAGCGCAGGGCGCCGAGCTTCTCGTTCCAGGCCCGCAGCGCCGCCGGGCGGTTCAGCACACGCGCCCCCTGACGCTCCGCCAGTTCCAGCAGATGGGTGGCATAGAGATAGGCCTCGTCCACCGGCGGGTCCTTGCGCATCCACACCCGCGGGAACGCAGCCAGGGGCAGCCAGCGCGGCTCACCGGCCTCGAACCAGGGATCGGGCATGTCCCAGCCCGCCGCCGTGGGCCGGATCTCCGCCAGTCGCATGGGCTGCGCCAGCACCAGCGGCTGATGGGCAGGATCGCTACCACGCACCGCCAGCTGGGCCGGCGTGCAGACCCATACCTGCTGGCCAGCCCGCTGGGCCGCCTGCATCAGAGCCACGCTGGAATCCTTGGTGGGGCGCAGCCGGCTGATCGGATCAACAACGAACAACTGGCTATCGGCGCCTGGATCGCTGGGGAGGCGCACGGGCAGGCTCAAGATCAGGCCCCCAGCAGGGCGTCGAGCTGACCGCTGCGCTCTAGGGCGTGCAGATCGTCGCAGCCGCCCACCGGCTGATCGTTGATGAAGATCTGGGGCAGGCTGCGGCGGCCGTCGGCCCGCTCCGCCATGGCCTCACGCGCCGCCGCATCGCCATCGATGGCGTACTCGGTGTAATCGACGCCCTTGCGGTTCAGCAGCCCCACGGCGCGGATGCAGAACGGGCAAGCCCGCCACACATAGATCTCCACTTTCGCGGCCATGGATGCCCTTCCGATCGGGATGGATCCTAAGGAGGCCGCAACGAGCTTCAGGCACCGGTCGTTGAGTACGGTCGAGCCACCGTTTCAGCCCCACCGGTGCTCGACCTCACCGACTTCAAGCGCGACCTCTCCGAGCTCACTGACCGCCTGGGCAATGCCCAGGACTGTCTTTGACGTCCCTGCACTGAAAGCCCGGCAACAGGACCTCGAGCAGCTGGCCTCCCAGCCCGACTTCTGGGATGACCAGAAGCAGGCCCAGGCCAAGATGCGCCAGCTCGATGAGGTGAAAGCCCAGCTGGAGCAGCTCAGCCAATGGCAGGCGGCCGTGGTGGATGCCGAGGCCACCGTGGAGCTCTACGGCCTCGAGCCCGATGAGGAGCTGCTAGCGGAATCCGATGCCGCCCTCAAGCAGCTGCGCGCCGATCTAGATCGCTGGGAGCTGGAGCGCCTGCTCTCCGGCACCTACGACAAGGAGGGCGCCGTGATCAGCATCAACGCCGGAGCCGGTGGCACCGACGCCCAGGACTGGGCACTGATGCTGATGCGCATGTACACGCGCTGGGCGGAAGACCACGGCATGAAGGTGACCGTGGACGAACTCAGCGAGGGTGAGGAAGCGGGCATCAAGAGCTGCACCATCGAGATCGAGGGCCGCTACGCCTACGGCTACCTGCGCAACGAGAAGGGCACCCACCGGCTGGTGCGCATCTCGCCGTTCAACGCCAACGACAAGCGCCAGACCAGCTTCGCCGGGGTGGAGGTGATGCCCAAGCTCGAGGAGGAAGTGAAGCTCGACATCCCGGATAAGGATCTGGAGATCACCACCTCCCGCTCCGGCGGTGCCGGCGGCCAGAACGTGAACAAGGTGGAAACCGCCGTGCGGATCCTGCACATCCCCACTGGTCTGTTCGTGCGCTGCACCCAGGAACGCTCGCAGCTCCAGAACAAGGAGAAAGCCATGGCGCTGCTGATGGCCAAACTGCTGGTGATCGCCCAGGAGCAGCGCGCCGCCGAGATCGCCGACATCCGCGGCGACATTGTGGAAGCCGCCTGGGGCAACCAGATCCGCAATTACGTGTTTCACCCTTACCAGATGGTGAAGGACCTTCGCACCCAGCACGAAACCACCGACGTGCAGGGCGTGATGGACGGCGACCTGGATCCCTTCATCCAGAGCCTCCTGCATGCGGGCGTTGAGGTGGGCGGAGGCAGCGGCGATGACTGACCGCCCATCCACGGAGCCTCAAGCCGCCGACAGCCCCAACGCAGCAACCGGCGAAAACCCCAGCTTCGTGAAGCTGGCGATGCGCAACATGGTGCGCAAGGGCCGCCAAAGCCTGTTTCACTTTGGCCTCACCGCCCTCGGACTCACCGGCTTCCTCGTGCTGGTGGCCTGGCTGGGACGGCCCCAGCTGCCGGGCGGCTGAGATGGATCTCGATCTGGCCTTCAGCGCCGATGCAGACCTGGCAGCGGAGCTTCTGAGCGCCGCTGGTGTCTGGGCCGATCCACTGGCCGGTGCCGCCCCCTGGCACGCGCGGCTGAGCAGCTGGCTCGAGCAGCTGGCCGCGGAGCTGCCGCCGGAACTGCAGAGTCCGGCATACAGCCTCGGGCTGAGCCTGGTGGGCGATGCCGAGATCGCCGCCCTCAATGCCGACTGGCGCGACAAGCCCGGCCCCACTGACGTGCTGGCCTTCGCCGCCCAGGACGACGACCTCGACGGCGCGCCGCCGATGCCGCTGCCGCCAGGCCTGCTGGCTTATGACGATGACGAGGCCAGCGTCAGCGAGCTGGAGCCCCTGGAGCTGGGCGACATCGTGATCTCGCTGGAGACGGCCGCCCGCCAGGCCGGTGAGCACGGCCAAAGCCTCGAGCGCGAGCTGCTGTTCCTGGCCAGCCACGGGGTGCTGCACCTGCTGGGTTGGGATCACCCCGATGCGGCCTCCCTGGCCGCCATGCTCAACCGCCAGGAAAGGCTTCTCGCGACGGGCTGACGGCGGTAGGGTCAGGCCGGAGTGTGCTGCGGGCGCCGTTGAGCATGTTCGTCCCCCAGGATCCTGCACCCTCCTCCGTGCCCTCCATCCTTCCCTCCGGCAGCACGACAGGCGCCGCAGCCCGGCAGAACCGGCTCAGCAGAGGCACGGTCCGAGGAGCGACCAGAGAAACAGCCAGCGTCGAGGGCAGCAAACTGCCGCGGCTGGGAGCCTGGATGGTGGCGGGTGATCTGCCAGCCAGCTTCCGTTATGCGGCCCAGGGACTGGTTTATGGCTTCCGCAGCCAGCGCAACTTCCGCCTGCATGTGCTCACCGGCACCCTGACCTTCGGCCTGGGGCTGTGGCTGCAGTTGCCGCCGGGCCAGCTGGCGGTGCTGGTGCTCACGGTGGCAGCGGTGCTGGTGCTGGAACTGCTGAACACCGCCACCGAAGCGGTGGTGGATCTGGCCATCGGCCGGCGATTCCATCCCCTGGCCCGCATCGCCAAGGACTGTGCCGCCGCCGCCGTGCTGGTGGCGGCCCTGAGCTCCCTGATGATCGCCCTGCTGCTGCTGCTGCCACCGCTGCTGGCCCGCCTGAGCCTTTGACTGACCGTCCGGGCCTTTGAATGGGCTGATGCTTCTCGTTCTCGACAACTACGACAGCTTCACCTTCAACCTGGTGCAGTACCTGGGTGAACTGGCCGATGAGCACCCGATCGCGGCCGAGGTACGGGTGGAGCGGAATGACGCGCTAACGCTGGCGGAGATCCGCGCCCTGGCGCCGGACGCCATCCTGATCTCCCCAGGGCCCGGTGATCCCGACCAGTCGGGCGTCTGCCTGGAGGTGCTGCGCGAGCTGAGCCCCACGGTTCCCACCCTGGGGGTGTGCCTCGGTCACCAATCGATCGCCCAGGTGTTCGGCGGCCGGGTGGTTCGAGCCAGGGAGCTGATGCACGGCAAGACCTCGCCGGTGCTGCACGAAGGCCAGGGGGTGTTCGCCGGGCTGCCCAACCCGCTCACAGCCACCCGCTACCACAGCCTGATCGCCGAGCGCGACTCGCTACCCGACTGCCTGGAGATCACCGCCTGGCTGGAGGACGGCACGATCATGGGCCTGCGCCACCGCGACCATCCCCATCTGCAGGGGGTGCAGTTCCACCCCGAGAGCGTGCTCACCCAGAGCGGCCATCAGCTGCTGGCCAACTTCCTGCGCGAAGCCGGCGCCAGCCGGGCGGGTTAAGGTTCAGCCCTCGCCCGAACCGGCCCCTCCCACGCACCATGGCCCAGCCGATCCGCTCAGTCCGCCGGGCCGTCCACCATGGCTTGCGCCCACATCTGGTCGGCGGGTTGGTGGCCCTCAGCGCAGCGGTGGCCGGCAGCTGCGGCCTGCCCGCCGTCGCCGATGGCGGAGTGACCATCACCAGCTACGGCCACAGCGCCCTCCTGATCCAGGGCGGCGGCGCCACGGTGCTGCTCAATCCGTTCAAGGCCGTGGGCTGTGCCGCTGGGCTGGCCGAGCCGCGGGTGAGCGCCAACGTGGTGCTCACCAGCAGCCGCTTGCTGGATGAAGGAGCGCCGGTGGCCAGCGGCCGGATGCTCAGCAGCCCCGGCTCCTACCGCATCGCCGGCCTGGGGATCGAGGGCATCGCCGCTCCGCATGATCGTTTCGGTGGCCGGCGCTTTGGCCAGGCCACGCTGTGGCGCTGGAAGCAGGGCGGCCTGGAGTTCGCCCACCTGGGCGGAACCGCCGCCCGCCTCTCGCCCGAGGATCGTGTGCTGCTGGGCCGACCCGATGTGCTGATCATCGGCGTCGGCGGCGGCGCCAAGGTCTACGACGGTGCTGAGGCGGCGGCCGTGGTGCGCGAGCTGGCCCCCCGCCGCGTGATCCCGGTGCAGTACGTGAGCGGCAAGACGCCGGCCAACTGCGATCAGGGCAGCATCGAACCCTTCCTGCAGGCCATGGCAGGCACCCCCGTGCAGCGGATGGGCCGCACCATCAGCCTGCCGGCTCAGCTGAGTGAGGGCACCCAGATCACGGTGCTGCGCTGAACGTTCTGCGCTGAACCTGCTGCGCTGAACCACTCAGCCCTGCAACCCCTCGATGCGGGCATAGGCCTGCCAGAAGCTTTGCATCTGCTCGGTGGTGCCGAGGCTCACCCGCAGTGATCCATCGATCAGGGGCTTGCCGCTCATCGCCCGCACCAGGATGCCGGCCTCACGCAGGGCGGCATCCACCGCCGCGACATCACCGCGCGGCCAGAGCAGCAGGTAGTTGCCACCAGCCACGTGATGACGCACACCGACGCGGATGAGCTGTTGAGCGATCCAGTCGCGGGCGCGCAGCACCTCGGCCACGTAGGCCTCCACATAGTCCTGATCCTGCAGGGCCGCATAGGCAGCGGCCACGGCGAAGCTGTTGATGTCGTAGGGACCTGTGACCCGGCTGATCCGATCCACCACGGCGGCATGACCGATGGCGAAGCCGATGCGGAGCCCCGCCAGACCGGCGGTCTTGGCCAGGGAGCGCAGCACCAGCAGGTTCGGCGTGGCCTCGAAATCGGCCAGCGGCAGCACGCTGTCGCCGGTGAAGGCCTCGTAGAGCTCATCCACCACCACCAGCGTCTGCGGTGCAGCGGCCGCCAACGCCAGGATCGGCTCCGGCGCCAGGCGGGTGCCGGTGGGGTTGTTGGGGTTGCAGAGCAGCAAGATCCGGGGCGGCGTCCAGACGCCGCTGGCCGCGCCATCGCCCGCCGGCCCCAGCAGGGCGGCCCGGATCGCCGCCAGGGGAAAGGCGAAGGCGTCACCCTCGTAGGGAATCGCTTCGATCCCCATCCCCTGCATCTGGGCGCAGGGTGTGTAGTAGCCGAAGGTGGGACTCGTCGTCAGCAGCCGGTCGCCGCGATCGCCATAGGCGTGAAACACGGCGTGAATGGCGGCGTCCACCCCGTTGAACAGCCCCACCTGGGCCGGCAGCAGTGGCCGCGCCAGCCCAGGGCGGCCGCGGCCGCGGTCGCTGAGGTTGGCGATCACCGCCTCACGCAAGCCGTCGTATTCGGGATAGATGGCGATGTGCTCGGGCGGGATCGCCCGCAGGGCTTCGAGCACCCGCGGGCTGGGGCCGATCGTGTTCTCGTTGAAATCGAGCCGCAGCAGGTTGCGGCGCCCCTCCAGCGGGGCGCTGTAGGCGTGCAGGGCCTCCACCTCGGGGCGGGCGTTGGGGATCGGTGGACGGGCAGCACCAGCGGGATCCTCGATGGGGGCGTCGATCGGTGTCACATCCGCTCCAGGGTGGGGATGCCCAGCAGGCCCAGGCCAAGCCGCAGGGTATCGGCGGTGAGGCGACAGAGGGCCAGACGCGAGGCGCGGGCCGGCTCCTCGGCCTTGAGCACCGGCACCTGGTCGTAGAAGCGATTGAACACCTGGCTGAGCTCAAACAGATAGGTGCAGAGGCGATTGGGCAGCAACTCCTCCTCCACCTCGGCGATCACCGCATCGAACTTCAGCAGCTCGCGCACCAGCGCCCACTCCTGGGGCTCGCTGAAGTGAAGCGTTGCCGGCGCCAGGCCGGCGCCCCTCACCGCACCGGCATCAGCACCATCAGCAAGATCACCGAGATCGCCGAGATCGCCGCCCTTGCGCGCGATGCCGGCGATGCGCACCACCGCGTACAGCAGGTAGGGCGCCGTGTTGCCCTGCAGCGCCAGCATGCGATCGAAGCTGAACTGGTAGTTGGTGATCCGGTTCTGGCTGAGATCGGCATACTTCACTGCCGCCAATCCCACGGTGGTGGCCACGTGGGCGATGAAGGCCTCGTCCTCGCTACGGCCCTCCTCCTCCAGGCGGCGGCGCAGGTCGGCCTCGCAGCGCTCCACCGCCTCATCGAGCAGATCGCGCAGGCGCACGGTGTCGCCGGCGCGGGTCTTGAGCTTCTTGCCGTCCTCCCCCTGCACCAGGCCGAAGGGCACGTGCTCGAGCCGGGCGCCCTCGGGAATCCATCCCGCGCGGCGAGCCACCTGGAACACACCGGCGAAATGGTTCGCCTGGCCGGCATCGGTCACATAGATCACGCGGCGGGCGCCATCGCCATCGGGAGCGGCACCGAAGCGGTAGCGAATCGCCGCCAGATCGGTGGTGGCGTAGTTGAAGCCGCCATCGCTCTTGCGCACGATCAGCGGCAGCGGCTTGCCGTCCTTGCCGCTCACCCCCTCCAGGAACACGCACTCGGCGCCGTCGTCGGTGACGAGCAGGCCAGTGGCATCGAGGTCGGCCACGACTCCCGCCAGGTAGGGGTTGTAGAAGGATTCGCCGCGCTCGCTGAGGCGGATGTCGAGGCGGTCGTAGATCTTCTGGAACTCGCGCCGGCTCTGATCGCAGAGCAGGCCCCAGGCCTTGAGCGACACCGGATCGCCGCCCTGCAGCTTCACCACCTCCTCGCGGGAGGTGGCCTGAAAGGCGTCGTCGTCGTCGAAGCGGGCCTTGGCCTGGCGGTAGAAGGCCACCAGATCGCCGAGATCCACCGCATCGGCGGTGGTGAGCGCCTCGGGGGCCACCTGCTTGAGGTGGGTGATCAGCATGCCGAACTGGGTGCCCCAGTCGCCGACGTGGTTGAGGCGCAGCACCGGATGGCCGCGGAACTCCAGCACCCGGGCCAGGGAGTCGCCGATGATCGTGGAGCGCAGATGCCCCACGTGCATCTCCTTGGCGATGTTGGGGCTGGAGAAATCCACAACCACCGGCGCCGGGGCCTGGACGCTCGCCTCGGCTGCCTCCGCCACGCTGGGCACGCCAAGACGGGCGTCCGCGAGTCGGGCCACCACCTCCGCCGCCAGGCGCTCCGGCCGGAGGGTGAGGTTGATGAAACCGGGGCCGGCGATCTGCGGCTCCAGGCACAGCTCTGCAAAAGCTGGATCCGCCTGCAGCTGGGCCACGATCGCCGTGGCGATCGCCCGCGGCGGCTGGCCGAGGGGCTTGGCCAGGGGCAGGGCGCCGTTGGCCTGAAAGTCGCCGAATTCCGGCTTGCTGGCGGCGGTCAGCTGCGGATCCAGGGGGGTGCCGGCCGCCTCAGCTGCGGCCGCCGCCTCGGGGAAGGCCCGCTCCATCGCCGCCCGCAGCTGGGTCTCCAGGGTCTGGGCGATGCGAAGCATGGAGTCCAGGGGCCGCAACGGCGACAGCACACCCCCCGATCATCCCTCCCGGCGGCTCAGGCCGCCGCAGCCGTGAGCCCGAGCTCCTTCTCCATCCCCTCCAGCACCACATCAGCCACCAGCTGGATGCGGTAGCGGCAGTGCTGGGTCTCGGTGCCATCAAAGCGGCCGTGCTCCCAGTACTTGTTGCTGCCGGCACCACCACCGCAGAGGCCGAAGTAGGCACAGCTGGCTCGGCACGCCTCCACCCCGGCGGCGATCTCCGCCTGCACCGCCTGGAACTTGGGACTGGCCGCCAGATCGACCAGGCGATCGTGCAGAACATTGCCGAACACGAAATCACCGAAGCGTTCGGTATGGACGGCCAGCAGCTCGGGATCGAAGCTCGACACCTGACCGCGGGCATCAACGTTGACGATCACGAACGGGCTGTTCATGTCCGTCTGGCTGAGGCGCTGATCGGTGCTGGCCAGGCTGGTGATGCCATCGAACTCGCGCAGATGGACACGGCCGGGCTCGGCCATGCTGCGCTGCCAGAACCGTTCCAGGAAGCGGCGATAGCGGGCTTCGGTGGCTGCCTCGCCAGCGGCGGACGCGGCGGATTCAGTGGAGCGATCCAGGCTCGAGCGCTGGTTCTCACCCTCGGTCTCCTCCATGTTCAGGCCCACCTCGGTGATACCGCTCTCGGTGAAGAAGTCGTAGAAGGCATCGGCGTGGTCGAGGCCATCGGCCGTGAGCACGGCGATCACGTTGAACGGCACGCCGCGGCGCTGCAGCCAGCCGATGCCGCGCATCACGGCGGCGTGGCTGGGCCGGCCGGTGCGGGTGCGGCGGTGAACGTCGTGCAGGAAGGCCGGGCCGTCAACGCTGACGCCCACATGAATGTTGTTGCGCGTGAAGCAGTCGCACCAGGCCTCGTTGATGGTGAGGCCGTTGGTCTGCAGCGACTGCTGGACCGTGTCCGCCGGCAGGCCGTGGCGCTCCAGGGCGGCGTGGATGCGGGCGGTGGCAGCGTCGTAGAAGGCCGGTGGCACGGTGAGCGGTTCACCGGCATGCCAGAGCAGCGTGAACGGACCGCCGAAGTAGGGGCTCTCCAGCACCCGCTCCAGAGCGGCATCGAGAATTTCCAGCGACAGACGACTGCGGTCGTCGCGGCTGGGCAGATAGCAGTAGTCGCAGTCGAGGTTGCAGTAAGGCGTGGGCTGCAGCACCAGCAGCCGCAGCGGACCTCCGGCCGTGCTGGGATCAGCCATCAGCGCCGCTCACCAGTTGCGGAAGCCGCCGTTGCGGAAGCCACCGTTGTAGAAGCCGCCATTACGGAAACCGCCGTTGTAGAAGCCGCCGTTGCGGAAGCCGCCGTTGTAGAAGCCGCCGTTGCCGAAACCACCGTTGCCCCAGCCGCCATTGCGCCAGCCGACACCGCCTGGCCCGATCACCACAAAGCTGATGGCGTCATCACCGATGCTGGAAGCCTGCTCGGCCCGCACCGCCGCCGCGATGCGCTGCAGACGGGCCTCCAGCGACCCTGCGGGGGCTGTCGGCTCAAGGGACGCCGCAACCGAGCTGGCCGCCAGCGCCACACCCGGATCCATGGGCAGGGAGGCGGCAACGATCAGGATGCCGAACAGGCGGGAGTGGGTGAACAGCTTCATCGGGGCTGGCGGTGAAGAACGGAACAGGCAGGAAACGGAGGATGGAGCAGGACGGAACGGGCGAAGCAAGGGCCGCGATCCGGCAACGTTCAGCGGGTCGCCGCCGCAGGAAGGGGCCGCAGCGCTTCAACCCCCATCAGCAGGGAATCGAACACGTTGCGGATCTTCTCGGGTGAGAGGTTCAGGGCGCTTCCGGGGCCAAGCCAACGATCCACCGCCGCCACGCTCTCCGGCTCGCCATCCAAGTAGCCCTGCAGCAGCTGGGCTATGGCCCGGTTCACAAGGTCGCGAAACTGCGAATCGTTCTCCGGCACCACACAGGCCACGGCATAGCGCTCATAGGGAACCTCCGGGGTCAGCACCAGTCCGCTCAGCCGTTGCTGACGCACCAGGCCCGCCAGCAGAGCTGAATCACCGATCACCCCATCAACCTGTCCGGCGGCCAGCGCCGCGAGGGCAGCCTGGGGGTCCGCGAAGGGAACCGACCTGGCGGCAGGCTGCATGCCGCGCAGCTCGGTCTCAGCAAGGGAATCGCGCACCACGCCGATCCGGCGGCCGGCCAGTCCCTCCGGAGCCCCGGTGAAGCGCCCGGACGGGGCCAGCAGCCGCAGGCCCGAGATGCCGATCGGCAGGGTGAAATCCACCACCATCTCGCGGGCCCAGGTGAAGGGCACCCCGCAGGAGAGATCCGCCTTGCCCTCGCCCAGATACTGGGCCAGCTGGGCGGCTCCGGCCACAGCCAGATACCGCAGCTGGACGGGCTTGCCCACCGCCTGACTGAGCAAGGCCGCCACGCGATTGGCCACCACCACGCCATAGCCCTCGGGCCGGCCCTGGGCATCGAGGCTGAGCATCGGCGGCACATCGGCCGGGCCGATCAGCTGCAGCTGGCCGCTGCGGGCCACCCGGTCGAGAACGCCTTCGGCATGGGCAGCCGGGGCAGAGGCCAGGACGATGCTGAAGAGGGCGAGCAGGGCCGTCAGGCGATGACGGCGAGCGCTGACAGGCACAGGTGTGCGGGCGACAGGGCCAGCTCATCCTGACGGCGGTGATCGGATTCGTCAGCTCTCGAAACGCATGCTGAGATCAAGCCAGTGGCTACGGGTGATCGGCGCACTGCTGGAGATCAGATCGATGCCGGAGGCGGCGTAGGCCGCGAGCGCTGGCGGCTGCACGCCCGAGGCCTCCAGCACAACGCCACCTGAACCGCCGGCCGCGGCCAGGGCACGCAACCGGGGCACGAGCTCGAGCAAAGCCGCTGGGCTGAATTCATCCAGCAGCACGCCATCGGCACCCGCCTCCACCGCAGCCATGGCTTCGGCGGCGGTTTCCGCCTCCACGATCACCCGGGCCGGCCAGGGTGCCTCAGCCCGCACCGCCGCAATCGCTGCCACCACACCACCAGACCAGGCCAGATGGTTCTCCTTGAGCATGGCGGCATCATCCAGGCCGAGGCGGTGATTGCAGCCGCCACCACAGCGCACGGCGTACTTCTCCAGCAGCCGCAGGCCGGGGGTGGTCTTGCGGGTGTCCGCAAGCCGCACACCGGTGCCGGCGAGCTGGGCCACCAGTGCGGTGGTGGCGGTGGCGATGCCACTGAGGCGCATGGCCAGGTTCAGGGCCGTGCGTTCTCCGGCCACCAGAGCGGCGGCCGGCCCCTCCAGCTCCAGCAACCGCTGGCCTGCCTGCACCGGATCCCCATCAGCAACCAGCAGCCGCACCACCACGGCCGGATCCAGCTGCCGAAACAGCGGCTCCACCAGCACACCGCCGCAGAACACACCCTCCGCCTTGGCCAGCCAGTGGGCACGGCCCCCGCGATCACGGAGGGCGGGAGCACTGAGGTCGCCACGGCCTAGGTCCTCCGCCAGCCAATCGGCCAGCTGCTGCCGCAGGGCCGGCGTGATCAGCAGGCTGGCCGCCGCCATCAGATCCAGTAACCGGGCGGCAGGTGGCCGCCCTCGGCCTCGATCGACGGCCAGGCGCCCCAGCCGGCCAGGGCCATACCGATCACCTCCAGCACGCCACGCTTCTGCTGCAGGTCCTGGCGGGCCGCCCATTCCGCCTCGGCCACCTCGGCCTCCGGCAGCTGCAGGGCCTCCAGCAGACGGCGGTAGGCCTGCTTCTCCGCCGGATTCACCGGGGCGTTGTCATCCGGGCGCTGGTTCACCGCCAGCATCTGCACCGCCAGCTTCACCGTCAGCTGGCGCTCATCGCTGTCGCCCAGCTCAGCCACCAGGGCCTCGAGATCAATGCTCTGCAGCTGCTCGGCCAGCAGGCTGCGGAACGCGTCCTCCGCCTCGGCAATGCCCACCTCCGGCGGCATCAGCCGGAACACAAGCGTCTCCAGCAGCTGGCGCTCCTCATCGGCGACGTCGCCATCGGCCCAGGCCACCCAGCAGACGATGCGCAGCAAGGCCCGCTGGGCGGCGCTGAGTTGATCCAGCGGATGGGTGACGCTGTCGGAATCCCTGGTGGCGTCGCTGCTGGCGGTCATGGCGGGAGGCGGGAAGGGCTGCGGTGAGGAGGGCGCGCCGCTGCTCCGATTCTCACGCCCGGGCCAGCCCGCGGCTCACTTACCGATGCAGAAGCGAGCAAACACCCGGTCGAGCACCGCCTCGCACACCTCCGCGCCGGTGATCTCGCCGAGCGCCCGCACAGCGGCACGCAGATCAATGGTCCAGAAATCCCAGGGCAGCAGCTGCTCGGCTGCCTCCAGGCTGCGGCTGAGGCTCTCCGCCGCCCGCCGGGCGAGATCCCGCTGGCGGCGGTTGAGGGCCACCTGCAGCCCCTGATCACCGCTGCGGCCGCAGCAGCGCAGCAGCGCATCCACCAGCTGCTCCTGGCCGGCGCCGGTGAGCGCACTGATGCACACATCAGCAGAGGCACCGGCAGCGTCGCCGCCCTGATCGGCCTTGTTGCCCACCCGCAGCAGCGGCACCCCCGCCGGCACCTGGGCGAGCAGCTCAGCGTCCTCAGCGGTCCAGCCGGCCACCAGATCGAACAGCAGCAGCACCGCATCGGCCGCCTGCAGCGCCGCCCGGCTGCGTTCAATGCCGATCTGCTCCACGCGATCTTCGGTGGCGCGGATGCCGGCGGTGTCCAGCAGGGTGAGGGGCACCCCCTGCAGCACCAGCTCGCTCTCCACCAGATCGCGGGTGGTGCCGGGCAGGTCGGTCACGATCGCGCGCTCGCTGCGGCTGAGGCGGTTGAGCAGGCTCGATTTGCCCACGTTGGGCCGGCCCACGATCGCCACCCGCAGGCCCTCGCGCAGCAGCTGCCCCTGCGCGGCCTCCGCCAGCAGCAGCTCCAGCTCGCGGCGTACCGCCGCCAACTCGGCCGCCACGGCAGCGGCATCGAGGGGCGGCAGGTCGTCCTCGAAATCCACCCGGGCCTCCAGTTCCGCCAGCTGATCCAGCAGGCGCTCGCGCAGGGCGGCGATGCGCCGCTCCATCCCGCCATCGAGACCCGCCATCGCCAGCTGGGCGGCGCGGCGGCTGCGGGCGGTGATCAGCTCACTGATCGCCTCGGCGCGGGTGAGATCGAGCCGCCCGTTCAGGAAGGCCCGCTGGCTGAACTCACCCGGCAGGGCCCGGCGCGCGCCGGCGGCCAGCACCAGCTCCAGCACCCGCTGCACGCAGATCAGGCCGCCGTGGCAGTGGAACTCCACCACGGTTTCGCGGGTGAAGCTGCGCGGGGCCCGCATCAGCAGCAGCAGGGCCTCATCCACACGCTCACCGCTG
>CAIZNP010000026.1 GCA_903934375.1 uncultured Synechococcaceae cyanobacterium | reverse complement strand
TCGTTGGTGACCAGCAACTGCACCGGCGAGCGGGTCACCCGACTGAGGCTCACCACCCGCAGCGGGCCGCGGGCCTCCAGCACCCGGCCGTCCGCATCGAAGACGGTCATCTGCATCAGCGGCGAACCGTTCACCCCAAGGGCCAGCCGACTCGGACCCGGCAGGCGGATCGGGAACAGGCGAGCGCCGCCGGCCTCCACCGAAGCGGACACGACCGAGGTCTGACCGGGACGGGACAGGATCGGTTCAATGCGAACGTTGGCCAGCGCCTTGTCCGCCGCGGCGAACCAGAGCTGGCGGAAGGGTTCCGGCGGAATATCGGTGACGGCGCGGCCGGGCAGCAGGTTCTGGGCGCTGCCGGACACCAGCTGCTCCACGACATCCGGGCTGAGCCCCTGGGCCACCAGGCCCGACTGACGCTGGCGCCAGTCGCCGGCGGTGAAGCTGCCCAGGCGCGTCCGCAATTCAAGCGGTAGCTGCTCAACCCGGCTCAGCCACTCCTCTGCCAGTTCGTTCCAGACCTTGCGCAGGGGCGCATCATCCAGGCTGTCGCTGGGCAGGCGGCCACCCCGCTCCGGGTACTGGGCCAGCAGGCTGGCATCCACCAACCGCAGAAACCAGCCCCGATCAATCTGCAGCGCCCGCAGGCGGTTGAGCAGCTGCTGGCGCTGATCCACCTCCGCCGGCGGCAGGCTGCTGGGCAGCTGCAGGGCCGATTCAGCTGTGGGGTTCGCCACCCGGCCGCGGCTCAACAGCAGCCAGCCCAGGCCCGTGCCCAGCACCGCTGACACCACCAGGGCCAGCACCACCGGCCAGAGGCGCCCCTCGGCCTCCTCCTCCTTCTGCGCCTGGCGGCTGCGCAACGCGGCAGCGCGGCGGGCAGCGGCCTCCTGGGCAGGGCTCTGGGCAGCGGAGGACGCAGGCAGGGGCGGCAGGGAGGCCCCTGCTGGGGCTGGATCGGCAGGGATCGGCTCGACCGGCGGCGGCACCAACACCACCGTGCGGTCGGCGCGGGGCACAGGACCGGTGCTGTCGGGCATCGGCACCTGCTGGATCACCTCCAGGGCCGCCGCGGCCGAGCGGAACCGCTGCTCCGGGTCGGCGCTGACCAGGCGGGCCACAGACGCCCGCAACTCGGGTTCAGCATCAAGACCGGCAGGCCAGCACCACTCCAGCGACACCGGATCGAGCAGCTGGGCCGGTCCCTCGCCGCTGAGCAGCACCAAGCACACCACGCCGAGGCTGTACAGATCCATCCACGGCTCGCCAGGCTCACCGCGGCTGAGTTCGGGCGGGCCGTAGCCCGGCGTGACGCCGATCGGCCCCTGGTCATCGCGCCGCACGGCCATGCCGCGCACCAGGCCGAAATCGAGCAGCACCGGCAAGCCATCGCGCTCGCGGCGCAGCAGGTTGGCGAGGCTGAGATCGCCATGGAGCAGCTGCTGGCTGTGGAGCACGGTCAGCACCGGCAGCAGCTGGCGCAGCAGCAGCAGCACCTCGCCCGCGCCGAACACCAGCTGGCGCTCGCGCCGGGCTTCCTGCAGCTCGGCGAAGGTGCGGCCCTCCTGCCACTCGCGCACCAGCCAAAGAGCGCCGTCGATCTCGATCAGCTCACCGAAGCGCGGCACCTGCGGATGCAGGACCCCCTGCAGCCGCGGCCAGAGGGCGCGGAAGCGCTCCTGCAGCTCCGGCTGGTCGGCCGCGAGCTGGCGCAGCACCACCGGCGCCTCGCCGGCCAGCTGATCGCTGGCGCGCCAGAGAACACCCTGGCTGCCGATGGCCAGCTCCGCTTCGAGGCGATAGCGCTCGCCGATCCGATCCCCCACCGCCGCCGTGCTCATGGCTGTTCAGGCGGGGCGCACGGGCTGGTGGAGACCCTTCTCCGCCAGCCAGGCGCCGTCGTACAGGCGGGAGCGGTAGCGATCACCGCTGTCGCACAGCACCGTGACGATCGTGTGGCCCGGGCCCAGGCGCCGCGCCGTTTCCACCGCCGCCGCCACGTTGATGCCCACGGAACCACCCAGGAACAGGCCCTCCTGCCAGAGCAGGTCATAGATGGTGTCGAGGGCGGCCTGATCGGCAACACGCACGGCGTCGTCGACCGGGGCCCCTTCCAGGTTGGCGGTGACGCGGCTGTTGCCGATGCCCTCGGTGATCGAGCTGCCCTCGCTCACCAGGGATCCAGCGGTGGCCCAGCTGTAGAGGGAGCTGCCGTGAGGGTCGGCCAGCACGCAGCGCACGGCTGGGTTCTGCTCCTTCAGATAGAGCGCCACACCGGCGTAGGTACCACCGGTGCCGGTGGCCGCCACCCAGGCGTCGACACGGCCGGCCGTCTGCTGCCAGATCTCGGGACCGGTGGCGTTGTAGTGGGCGCGGCGGTTGGCCAGGTTGTCGAACTGATTGGCCCAGACGGCACCGGGGGTTTCCTCGGCGATACGGCCGGAGAGGCGCACATAGTTGTTGGGGTCGCGGTAAGGCACCGCCGGCACCGTGCGCACCTCGGCGCCGAGGCTGCGCAGCAGACCGATCTTCTCGGCCGACTGGGTGTCGGGAATGACGATCAACGCCTTGTAGCCGCGAGCGTTGCAGAGGTGAGTGAGGCCGATACCGGTGTTGCCGGCCGTGCCCTCCACCACCGTGCCACCGGGCTTGAGCAGCCCCTGCTCCTCGGCCTCCAGCAGGATGCCCAGAGCGGCGCGGTCCTTCACCGAGCCACCGGGATTCATGAACTCGGCCTTGCCGAGGATCTCGCAACCAGTGAGCGCACTCAGGGCGTTGAGGCGGATCAGCGGTGTGTTGCCGACGGCGCCGACAAAGCCCGCGGTGATGCCGGTGGTTCGGGCCCGGGTGCTGGCCGGTGTGCTGGCCGGTGTGCTGGCAACCATGCGGTCGGTGCCGACGTTCTGCTGTGGCGCGATCGTAGGGGCGCTGATGGGACCGCTCCAGAGCCCTAGGGTCAGCCCAGACACACCGCCCCGATGGCGCTCCCGCCCGCCGCCGCCCTGCTGCCCCGGCTGCGGCGGATCCGTGAGCGCAGCGAGGCCCTGATCGCCGGCCTCGAACCGGAGGATCTCTGCCTGCAGGGCATGGCCGACGCCAGCCCCGCCAAATGGCACCTGGGCCACACCAGCTGGTTCTTCGAGGAGTTCCTGCTGCGGGATCGGGGATCTGGATGGGAGCCCAGCGGCGGCACGACCAGTGGCTATGAACCTGCCGACGCGCGCTGGCGTTACCTGTTCAACAGCTACTACGAGGCGGTGGGTCCGCGGCAGCCGCGGCCGCAGCGGGGCCTGCTCACCCGGCCGCCGATCGCAGAGGTGCTGGCCTGGCGGCAACGGGTGACGGATGCTCTCGAGGCGCTGGTGGAGCAGCTGCAGGCGGCGGGTGATGCCGCCGGGCTGGCCCTGGTGGAACTGGGGCTGCAACACGAGCAGCAGCACCAGGAGCTGCTGCTGATGGACCTGCTCGACGGCTTCAGCCGCAACCCGCTGGAGCCGGCGGCCTGGCCGCTGGAAGAGGAGGAATCGAAACAGCGGACGGCCTGCAGTCCGGAACTGGCCTACCTCCGCAGCTGGGCGAACGGCAGCGGGACATCCGACGCGGCCCCGGCCCGCCCGAGCTGGATCCAGGTTGCGGGAGGGTTGGTGGAGATCGGCCATCCGGGTGGTGGCGGCGGCCCAGACGACTCGCTCGGCGGCTTTCATTTCGACAACGAGGCGCCCCGTCACCGCGTTTGGCTGGAACCCTTCGCCATCGCGGGGCGGCTGGTGAGCAACGCCGAATTCGCCGCCTTCATCGCCGACGATGGCTACCGCCGGCCGGAGCTGTGGATGAGCGAAGGCTGGGCGATGGTGCAGCAGCGGGGCTGGCGGGCGCCGCGCTACTGGCGAAGCGACTGGGAGTTCACCCTGGCGGGGCTGCGGCCGCGGCAGCCTGAGTCCCCGGTGCGGCACCTGAGCTGGTTTGAGGCCGATGCCTATGCCCGCTGGGCCGGAGCGCGGCTGCCGAGCGAGGCGGAGTGGGAAGTGGCCGCAGCCGCCGGCCTGGCCCAGGCCTACGGGTGCCTATGGCAGTGGACCGCCAGCCCCTACAGGCCCTACCCGGGCTTTGCAGCGGCGGCGGGCGCCGTGGGGGAATACAACGGCAAGTTCATGACCTCCCAGTTCGTGCTGCGTGGCAGCTGCTTCCTGACCCCCGAGGGCCACGCCCGGCTTACCTACCGCAACTTCTATCCACCGGCGAGCCGCTGGATGGCCAGCGGCCTGCGGCTGGCGGGCGATGCCTGAGCTGCTCAACCTGCACCCGGCCCCGGCCGATGTGCGCCGGCTGGTGATCGAGGGGCTCAGCCGCAGCCCGAAGCAGCTGCCGGCCTGGTTCCTATACGACGCCGAGGGCTCGCGCCTGTTCGATCTGATCTGCCAGCAGCCCGAATACAGCCTCACCGCCACCGAAACGGCCCTGCTGGAGGCCCAGGCCCCCGCCATCGCCGCAGCCATGGGGCCCGGCACCCTGCTGGAGTTCGGGGCCGGCAGCGCCCGCAAGGTGAGTCCGCTGCTGGAGGCGATCGAGGCCGCCGGGCACACGCCGACCTACGTGGCGCTCGACATCAGCGCCGAGCACCTGCTGCAGGCCTGCGGCCGGCTGCAGCGGCGCCATCCGGCCGCGGCCATCGCCGGCATCTGCTGCGACTACAGCCAGCTCCAGGCCCTGCCGGAGCATCCGCTGCTCAGCGGCAGCACCCATCTGGGCTTCTTTCCCGGCAGCTCCCTGGGCAACTTCGAGCCGGAAGCCGCGCAAGCGCTGCTACGCCAGTTCCGGCGGCTGCTGGGCCCCGGCGGCACGCTGTTGATCGGCATCGATCAGCCCAAGCCGGTGGCGCGGTTGGAGGCCGCCTATAACGACGCCGCGGGCGTGTCGGCCGCGTTCGCCCTCAACCTGCTGGCGCGGCTCAACAGAGAGCTGGCGGGGGATTTCGATCCAGCGGCCTTCCGCTACCAGGCCCGCTGGATTCCGCAGGCCAGCCACATCGAGATGGCCCTGGTGAGTGAGCGCGCGCAGACCGTGGCGGCAGCAGGCCGGCGCTGGACCTTCGCGGCAGGCGAAGCGCTGATCACGGAGACCAGCGCCAAGTACGCCCCGGAGGCCTTCCTGGCGCTGGCCGCCGCCGCCGGCTGGCGGGGAGCGCAGCGCTGGAGCGATCCGGCCGGCGATCTGAGCCTGCACCTGCTGCTGCAGGCAGACTCTGAACACTGAGCAGCGCCGCGGGAGCAGCCATGTCGAGGGAGGAGCAGCGCCGGGCCGTGCGCGAGCTGCGCGAGGGCCTGATCGCCCAGCTGGAGGAGCTCTATGGGCGGGCGTTCGAATCGCTGGCGGACCAGAACCTCGGCGAGGGCGGCATCGCCAGGCTCACGCAGCTGCTGCTGCGCTCCCGCGAGGCGGCGATCACCCCCCTGCAGGAGGAGATCGAGGCGCCGCTGATCACCCGGGCCCCCGAGCAGGCGTCGTGAGCGGATCCGATGTGACCGGGGGCGAGCGGACTGAAGCGGGAGGCGGCTCCTGGTTCGAGCAACTGGAGGCGAAGCTCGAGCAGCAGCTGGAGGCCTTCCTGCGGGCCAACCCCGCCCAGGACGCCCTGCTCAGGGACCAGGCGCAACAGGAGCAACGCCAGCGCCTGCTGCGCCAACGGCGCGACCTGCAGCAGCAGGCCGAAACCCTGCGGGCGGAGCTGCTCGCCCTGGCCGGCAAGATCCAGCAGTGGCAAGGCCGTGTGGGCCGGGCCCGCCAGGCGGGCGCCACCGAGCTGGCGGAGCGGGCCGAGGCCCACTGCCGCGATCTGATGGAACAGGGGCGCCGCCGCTGGCAGCGCCTGGAGGATCTGGGCCGGGAATTCAGCGAACGCGAAACAGCCCTTCAGGACGCCCAGGTCGCCACTGGATCAGCACGTCCGGAGGCCGAGCGCCGAGCCGAGCCCTCGAACGGCGCGAGCAACGCCTCCCCCGACGACCTGGATCGCTCCTGGGCACGCTTCGAGGCGGAACAGGACCTGGAGGAGCTGCGGCGCCGGCAACGGTCCTGAAGCGAGCGGTCCTGAGGCGGCGCCTGGGGCAGGCTGGGCGGACGCGGAGGGGTGGCGCAACCGATGGGCTTCCTGCTGTCAAAACTGCTGCCACTCCTGCTCTACCCCCTGGGGCTGGGCCTGCTGCTGCAGCTGGCGGGCACCACGGGGCTCACCAGGGCGAGCCGCCGGGCACGGCGCTGGGGGCTGGGCCTGAGCGGTGCTGGAATCGGGCTGATCTGGCTGTTCGCCATGCCGGTGATCAGCCGCCAGCTGATCTGGGGGCTGGAAGAGCAGGCGGCAGCGCTCACACCCGTATCGATCCCGCAGGCGGATGCGGTGGTGGTTCTCGGGGGCGGCCTACGACCGGCCCTTGAACCGCGGCAGAGCGTGGAAGTGGCCGAGGGGGGTGACCGCCTGCTCACGGGCCTGCGGCTGCTGCGCCGGGGCCGCGCTCCGCTGCTGGTGGCCAGCGGTGGACGGGTGAGCTTCACCAACGGCGATCCGGCGCCGCCGGAAGCCTTCTGGGCACGGGACCTGGCGGTGGAGCTGGGGCTGCCACCGGATCGGATCCTGCTCAACCCGACATCCCGTACGACAGCCGAAGAAGCTCGCGATATCGGCAGGACCGGACGATCGCGTGGCTGGCGGCGCGTGATCCTGGTGACCAGCGCCTTTCACATGCCCCGCTCCCTGGCCACATTCCGCCAGCGGAGCGGGCTGGAAGTGATCCCCGTGGCCTGTGATTACCAGCTGCCCAGCCGGAGGAACTTCGGGCAACCAACAGCAGGCAGCCTGATCAAGGGGCTGGTGCCCGATGCCGAATTCCTCTATCTCAGCAGCCTGGCCCTCAAGGAGCATCTAGGGCTGCTGGTCTACCGGCTTAGGGGCTGGTCCTGAGATCAACTCAGCCCTTGGGAGCGGGTGGCACCAGGCTGACGCCTTCGGGTGGCGGAGTGGGATCGGGATCGGCAATCAGCATGTGCTGCAGCACGATCTCCGGGCGTTCGCTATCACGCCAGCGGATCCTGTAGGCAGGCATCTTGGTGCCGCGGCTGGTGGTCTGCTCCACCGGCTCCATCACCCAACCCCGGCGGGAACGACCCTGGGGATTGCGCTTCACCACCGCATCCGCGTGTTTGAAGCGGAAACCGACGCGCTCGCCACTCATGGAATCGCTCGCCCCAGGCGGGGCAGATTACCTACTAGGGTCAATTATCCCATTGCGCGGGTTCAGACCCCGGACCAGGGCGCATTCCCCTGGTCAGGTCGCACCTCAGGACGAAGCAGCGGGAAGGCGATCACATCGCGGATCGAGGCGCTGTCGGTGAGCAGCATCACCAGCCGGTCGATGCCGATACCGAGACCACCGGTGGGGGGCATGCCCACCTCCAGGGCCTGGAGGAAGTCTTCATCAACCTGCTGGGCTTCGTCGTCGCCAGCGGCCTTCCGGGCCATCTGAGCTTCCAGGCGCTGGCGTTGATCCACAGGATCAATCAGCTCGCTGAAGGCGTTGGCGGTTTCACGCCCCACGATGAACAGCTCGAAGCGCTCCACTAGGCCGGGCTTGCTGCGGTGAGCACGGGCCAGCGGCGAGTTCTCCACGGGGTAATCGATCACGAAGGTGGGCTGAATCAGATCCGCCTCCACCCGCTGCTCAAAGGCCTCCACCAGCAGACGGCCCACGGAATCCGCCAGAGCGGGCACCTCAAGGCCCTGTGCCCCCATGGCAGCGGCCGCCTCGGCGCGTGAGCCGAAGGCCGTGAAATCGAGCCCGGTGGCTTCACGCACGAGGTCATGCATCGTGGCCCGGCGCCAGGGCGGGGTGAGATCCACCTCGGCGCCCTGATAGGTGAGGCGCGTGCCACCGCACACCTGCTCGCACACATGGGCGATCAAGCGCTCAGTGAGATCCATCATGTCGCCGTAATCGGCATAGGCCTGATAGATCTCCACCGAGGTGAACTCGGGGTTGTGGCGGGTGCTGATGCCCTCGTTGCGGAAGATGCGACCAAGCTCGTAAACCCGCTCAAAGCCGCCCACCACGAGGCGCTTGAGGTGCAGCTCTGTGGCGATGCGCAGGGTGAGCGGCAGGTCGAGGGCGTTGTGGTGCGTCTCGAACGGGCGGGCGTCGGCACCACCGGACACGCTCTGCAGCACAGGCGTTTCAATCTCCAGGAAGCCGCGCTCATCCAGCCAGCGGCGCATGGCGCTCACCGCCAGGGCGCGGCGGCGGAAGGTTTCGCGGGTGTGGGGCGAGACGATCAGATCCAGGTAGCGCTGGCGATAGCGCTTCTCCACATCCGCCAGGCCATGCCACTTGTCGGGCAACGGTTGCAGGCTCTTGCTGAGCATCTGCCAGCCGATCACCTTCACCGACAGCTCACCGCGGTCGGTGCGGCGCAGCGTGCCCTGCACACCGATCAGATCGCCGGCATCCACCAGGGAGGTGATGTGGGCGAAGTCGCCTGGAGGGGGCGAATCAGGCGATGCCGCATCAAGGGTGGCTTTGTCCAGGTACAGCTGGATCGGGCCGCTCTCATCGGCCAGGGTGAAGAAGGCGAGCTTGCCCATCACCCGTCGGGTCATCACGCGGCCGGCCACCGCCACCGCCACGTCGCGCTCCTCGCCCTTGGCCAGATCGGCGTGAGCCTCCTGCAGCTCAGCGGTGCGGTGGCTGGACTCGAAGCGCAGGCCATAGGGGCCCTGACCCAGGGCAGCCAGGGCCTTGCCCTTCTCGAGGCGGGTCTCGCGCAGGTCAGACAACGGACCAGTTCAGCTCAGCTGCCGGCCATCCTGCAGGAGCACGGTTCGGCAGGAGCGTGCGTTCAGCAGATGCCGGTCAGCCGGCCGCAGCCATCGGGGCTGAGGCGGCCTCACCCACCCGCTGGGAGGCATAACCAGTGCCGCGCACGGTAAGGATCAGCTCCGGGTTGCGCGGGTCGGGCTCGAGCTTGCCGCGCAGACGGGCCACGTACACGTCCACCACGCGCAGATCGGCGGCGCGGCGCGGCGGATAGCCCCAGAGCTGCTCGAGGATCTCGGCGCGGGGCACCACCCGGCCGGGATCGCGGAACAGCAGCTCCAGCAGGCTGAATTCGGTGTAGGTGAGGCCGATGCGCTCGCCATCGCGGGTCACCTGGCGGCGGTTGGTGTCCACCACCAGATCGCCGACGCGCAACACACCCTGACCGACAGGCACATCACGGGGTTCGGCCATGGCGGAGCCGCGGCCCACCCGACGCAGGATCGTGGCGATGCGGGCCTCAAGCTCCTTGGGACTGAAAGGCTTGGGCAGGTAGTCGTCGGCGCCGAGATCGAGGCCCGCCACGCGCTCGGCGATGGCATCGAGGGCCGAAAGAAAAATGATCGGCACGCAGGATTCAGCCCGCAGCCGGCGGCAGACCGCAAAACCGTCGAGCTTGGGCAGCATCACGTCGAGCACGACGAGATCCGGCTGCTCCCGGTGGAACAGGGCCAGGGCTTCCTCGCCGTCTTCGGCGCAGACAACCCGATAGCCGGCTAGCTGCAGGCGCATCACCAGCACCCGACGCACCGCCGGCTCATCGTCAACAACAAGCAGCGTGGCGCGCTGATCGCCGCTCGACGGCAACTCAGTAACACCAACCCCTGCGGCATCACCCTGCCGGTGCTGCGCATCAAGGGGCATACCCGTTACTCGGCGTGAAGAAGCGCAACGATACCTCTCAGGCTGAACACTTCGAGCCCGCAACCCCCGGCGACACAGGCCCGCCACCCAACTCTTAAGAATTTCTTCCACCCCGCCGTCCGCGGTCGTCTGACGCCAGCCGCCCGCGTCCCTGTCCTGCCGCCGGGTGCCATGCCGCGCGGACGTATGGCGTCAGCGACGTCCGCGCTGCATGGCACCCGGCCAGCGCGCTTCTGCATAGGCATTCCACTGCCGCTCCGCCTCCGCGAGCGCGGCATCGCTGCTGAGCTGGCCGAGCATCGCCCGCTGCAGCTGGGTGTAGACGATCGCCTGCAGCCGCTTCACGCCGGGGCTGGCCGGCACCAGCACCCGGGCGCTGGCGAGGGTGTCGGCCGAGAGCAGCCGGGCGCGCTGCACCAGGGCCTCGGAGCCATCGGCGGGCTTGGCAGCCAGCAGGCCCGCCTTCAGCTGGCTGAGGGCCACGGGCGAGGACGGCAGCACCCGGGCCTGCTCAGCGAAGCGCCGCTGGTTGGCGGCATTGGTGACGAACAGGGCGAAATCAGCGGCCCGGCGCGCCACCGGACTCTGCTTCGGAACCGCCAGGGTCATCACGGCAACGTTGGCGTCGCCGGAAGCGCCAGTCAGCGGCGGGTAGGGACGTGTGGCGGCAGCGACCTTGGGCGCGTTGGTCTGAATGCTGCGCAAGAACTCGGCACCACTGCCCACCTGGGCCAGCTCACCGCTCTGATACAGCTCGATGGCACGGCGATAGCCCTGGCTCACCACCTCGCGCGGCAGCAGGCCGCGGCGGTAGAGATCGGTCCAGAAGGCGAAGGCACGGCGACCCGCCGGGGTGTTGAAGGCGGCGCGCTGGTTGCCATCCAGCAGGGTCACGTCCATCTGCACCAAGCTCTCCAGCAGCTCGGCCGAGTCGTCCGGCACCACAGTGACGAACAGGGCGTAACGGCCGGTGCGGCGCTTGATCGCCTCGGCATAGGCGGGCACCTCCTGCCAGTGGCGCGGCGGGGCTGCATAGCCCGCCTGCTGCAGCAGGCGGCTGTTGGCCAGGGTGATGCGGGTGGTGAGATACCAGGGGATCGCAAACTGGTGGGGGCTGCCGTCCGGCCCGGCGCTGCGGCCGGCGCGCCAGATCAGGGGCAGATATGCCTCAGCAGCCCCGGCGGGCAGCACGCCATCGAGGGAGAGCAGCCCCCCCTTGCTGGCCAGGTTGGCGGCGAACAGGGGGTTGAGGTTCACCACATCGGGCGCCGTGCGGGCGAACACAGCCGCCAACAGCTTGCGCTCCACCGAAGACCAGGGCACGTCGGTCCAGACCACGTCGTAGCCGGGGTTGCGGCGCTCCCACTCGCTGATGACCCCCTGGATGGTGCCGTTGAACTTGGGCGCCAGATCCAGGGTCCAGAACTGGATCGTGCGTGGCGTGGCCCGCTCGGGAGCCCGGCAGGCGCCCAGGCCAGCTCCTGCCGCGGCGGCAGCCAGGACTGCGGCAGCCAGGGCAAGCAAACGACGGCGGAAAGACATCACCACGTCAACCCCGCAGCGACGCCACTTGGCGCCAGCGCAGCAGCAGCAGCGAGCACACCAGCGGTGCCAGAAGGGCGGTGATCAGGGTCTGGGCCATCAATGTGTGCCAACCGGCCAGGGGCAGTGGCAGCCCCCCCTGCCAGTGCAGCTGCAGCAACAGGCTGCCCCCGAGCAGGGCAGTGCCCACCAGGGCCAGCAGCCCAAGGCTGAAGCTGCGCTCGATCGGTGCGCCGCGGCGCCCGATCCGCCCCCACCACCACCCCAGCAGCACCAGCACGGGCACCTCGCTGGCACGGCCGAGGTGCAGGCCATCGAGCACCAGTCCCAGTGCCAGGCCGGCCACAGCGCCGGATGCGGGACCATCCACCAGGGCCCAGGGCAGCAGCCAAAGCACAGCCCAGCTGGGGGCGATGCCGGCGATCTTCAGGAAGCCAGGTGAGGCCAGGGTCAGCAGGGGAACCAGCAGACCCGTGGCTCCACACCAGCGCTGACGATGCAGAATCCCCATGGTCAGCGGGTTCTCACCTGCACCCAGTCCACCGCATCCACCGGGGCACTGAGCTGCACCAGGCCATCGGGGGCGGGCACCGCCTGCTCGTTCACGCTCTGAACCACGCCGACGGGGATGTTGGGCGGCAGCAAGGTGCTGGCGGGCGACGTGCTCACCACATCCCCAGGGCGCACACCGGGGTCCTTCTCCAGAAACTGGAGCCGTGGCCGAGGGGTGCCCAGGCCCACCAGCAGCGCATGCTGCCTGGTGCGTCCCACCCACACTCCAAGGCGACTGGAGGCATCGGTGAGCAGGGTCACCCGGGCCGTGGTGGGCGTGACGCTGTCCAGCCGGCCGATCAGACCGCCGGGGGCCAGAACGGCATCGCCCGGCGCAAGGCCATCCAGGGCACCCTTGCCCAGCTCCAGCTGCTGCCACCAGCCCGAGGGCTGCCTGGCGATCACCGCGGCGCTCACCAGGCCAGCGGAAGAATGCTCCAGCTGGAGCATCTGGCGCAGACGGCTGTTGTCCCGTTCCAGATCAGCCAGCCGCGCCTTGTCAGACACGAGCTGAGCCGAACGCAACCACTCGGACTGCGCCGAGCCTGGCCAGAAGGGTCGGCTCAGGAGGGCATAGCCATCGGAGAAGAACGCCCCCTTGCTCAACCGCACCCCGACCAGGGCGAGAAGCAGGAGCCACCAGGGCCAGGCCTCAGCGATCTTCTGCAGGGTGGGGACGCGCGAGAAGCGTCCGGTCATGGGACTCAGGCGGTGATCCTGGCGAAGTCAGGGGTGTCCAGAACGCGCTCGAGGCGCTTGTAGTCCTCCAGGACGCGGCCGCAACCATTGACCACGCACAGCAGGGGATCCTCGGCCACGTGCACCAGGATGCCGGTCTCGTGGCTGATCAGATCGCTGATGCCACGCACCAAGGCGCCGCCCCCGGCCAGCATGATGCCGCGATCGACGATGTCGGCCGCCAGCTCGGGCGGTGTGCGCTCGAGCGTGCGCTTGACAGCCTCAACGATCACGTTGAGGGGCTCGGCCATGGCTTCGCGCACATCTCCGGCACGCACATTGATCGTGCGCGGCAGACCGGAGAGAAGGTGCAGACCGCGCACATCCATCGACGTCTCGTCGTGGGGCGAATCGGGGAAGGCGGATCCAATGCGGATCTTGATCTCTTCAGCCGTGCGCTCACCCACGACCAGGTTGTGCACCTTCTTGAGATAGACGGTGATGGCATCGCTGAGCTCGTCGCCGGCCACACGCACCGACTCGCTCAGCACGGTGCCCCCCAGCGACAGCACGGCCACCTCGGTGGTGCCGCCGCCGATATCCACGATCATCGTGCCCACCGGTTCAGTCACCGGCAGGCCGGCGCCGATGGCGGCCGCCACCGGTTCATCGATCAGGTGCACCTCACGGGCGCCGGCCAGACCCGCCTCCCGCACAGCGCGGCGCTCCACGCCGGTGACGCCGCTGGGAATGCCGATCACCAGGCGGGGCGCCACGATGCCGCGACCCTCATTCCCCTTCTGGATGAAGGTCTTGATCATCTGCTCGGCCGCGTCGAAATCGGCGATGACGCCGTCGCGCAGGGGCCGCACAGCACGGATGTTGCCTGGCGTGCGACCGAGCATCAGCTTGGCCTCGTCGCCAACGGCCAGGGGCACCCCACGCTCCAGGTCGAGCGCCACCACGGAGGGCTCCTGGAGCACGATGCCCTTACCGGACACGTACATCAGGGTGTTGGCGGTTCCCAGATCGATGCCGATGTCACGGGAGAGCTGGAATCGTCTGAAGAACACAGGGGAGCCGACAGGCGGCGCGAATCATAGGTTGATTGTGCGATCCCACCCGCCGGGCTGACCAGGGGGGGCATCCGATCCCGCCCGGGCGGGAACAGAGGGCTTGGTGGAACAACCGGGCCGGAGGGTGGAACTCTCCTGGTGAGGCACCCCGGCTAGGGGCTGCATCATTGATCCAACGCAATCCAGGAGAACGCCATGGGCGTCAATTCCGTAACCCTCGTCGGCCGCGCCGGCCGCGACCCCGAGGTCCGCTACTTCGAATCGGGAAGCATGGTGGCCAACCTCACCATGGCGGTGAACCGCCGCAGCAACAACGACGAACCTGACTGGTTCAACCTCGAGATCTGGGGCAAGCAGGCCCAGGTGGCCGCCGACTACGTCCGCAAGGGCTCGCTGCTGGGAATCATCGGCAGCTTCAAGCTCGACCGCTGGACCGACCGCGCCACCGGCGAAGAGCGCAGCAAACCGGTGATCCGGGTTGACCGCCTCGAACTGCTGGGCTCCAAGCGCGATGGTGAAGCAGGCGGCAGCGGCTTCGGCGGTGGTGGATTCGGTGGCGGAGAACCCAGCGAGGAGGAAGTGCCGTTCTGATCTGAGCGGCGGCGGCTCAGAGCGGCGACGGCTCTGAGCTGTGGCTACAGGCGCTGTCTACGGGTGGTCAATGGGAGCTGTTGCGCCGGTTCCAGGCGCGCAGGCCCAGCCACACAGCACCACCCAGAACCGCGAGCACCAGCAGCACCTTCACCACCTTGGCCACCGGATCGATCCAGAGGGCAACGGTTTCATAGCCCTTGCCCATGGCCAGGCCCGCCAGGGTGAGCAGCAGGGTCCAGATCAGGCTGCCGGCGGTGGTCCAGATCAGGAATGGCGTGAACGGCATCATCTCGATACCGGCAGGCACGGAGATCAACGTGCGGATGCCCGGCACGAGTCGCCCCCAGAACACCAAGGCCGTGCCGTGACGGTTGAACCAGGTGCGCGAGCGATGCAGCTCCTGGGGGCTGATGCCGATCCAGCGGCCGTGGCGGCTCAGCCACTGCTCGAGGCGCTCTTCATTGATCATCCGGCCGATGCCGTACCAGGGCAGGGCGCCGAGCACGGTGCCCAGAAGGCCGGCCACGACAACCGGAAGCAGCGCCAGCTGCCCCTGCTGCACGTAGAAGCCCCCCAGGGGCATGATCAGCTCGGAGGGGATCGGCGGGAACAGGTTCTCCAGGAACATCGCCGCGAAAATCGCTCCGTACCCCATCCAGGGGTTGGTCTCCACGGCCGTGCCGATCAGCTCCGGCAGCTGCTGCACCAGGTCAAGGGCCAAAGCGGGTTCATGCGCTGCTGAGCAAGTCTTCCACGGGTCGGCATGTCCTCCAGGCGCTGGGCCGGCCTGGGACAAGCGATCGGCCTCCAGGCCCCGCGGAAATCAAGCGAACAAGCCCTCACGACAAAGGCCTCCGGGAATGACTCGCCGTGGCGAGCCGTTTCCGGAGACCAGATCAGACGTGCAGGCACCTGGTGAGGGACCGCCGCCAGCACCGCGCAGCATCACGCGGCTCCGGTGAAGCCGCTGGCTGAACGCTCAGTAGCGGTAGTGATCCAGCTTGTAGGGGCCTTGCACCGGCACATTGATGTAGTCGGCCTGCTCCTGGCTGAGCTCGGTGAGCTTGGCGCCGATCTTCTCGAGGTGCAGGCGGGCCACCATCTCATCGAGGTGCTTGGGCAGCACATACACCTCCTTGTCGTACTGCTCACCCTTGGTGAACAGCTCGATCTGAGCGAGCACCTGGTTGGTGAAGGAATTGCTCATCACGAAGCTGGGGTGGCCGGTGGCGCAGCCCAGGTTCACCAGACGACCCTCAGCCAGGAGGATGATCTTGTTGCCGGAG
>CAIZNP010000025.1 GCA_903934375.1 uncultured Synechococcaceae cyanobacterium | reverse complement strand
GCAGCAGCGCAACCTCAGCCGCACGGCGCTGGCCGAACCGCAGCCGGGCCGGCTGCAACGGCTGAACCGCGAGCCGCTGCTCTTCGCCCATCTGAGCAGCAACCGCCGTGGTGATCTGCTGATTCAGGCCAGCAGCCGCTCAGAACCACGCGGCAGCACACGGCTGCGCAGCCGGGATGGACGCATCAGCAGCCTCAAGCTGCAGGCCTCCGGACCGATGCAGCTGCTGCCGCAGGGGAGTGCCCTGGTGGTGCCGGAGCTGGAAGGCCTGAGCCTGCGCTCCCTGCCCGGCGGTCCAGAGCGACGGCAGCTGCTGCCGGGCAGCCGTGATCTGAGCAGCTTCTGCCCGGTCAGCGGCCGAGCCCTGCTGGTGCGCCATTGGCCGGATTTCCGCCGCTCCCTTGAGCTGGTGGAACCGGGCCAGCCGCCGCGCCAGCTCTGGCTGGGCAGCGCCGCGGTGCTGGGCAGCGCCTGCGACCGCGGCGGCGAACGGGTGTGGCTGCTGCTCAGCCAGTGGCGCGGCCAGCAGAACAGCGAGCTGCTGGCCCTCGATCGGCAGGGCCGGGTGCTGCAGCGGCGGGAGTTGCGGGGCTGGCAGGTGGAACCAGGCGCACCGCTGCTGTTCGATCCCACCCAGCAGCAGCTGCTGATCAGCCTCCGACCCGAATCGAGCCGGGTTCAGCCGGCGCTGCCGGTGCTGATCGATGCCACCACCCTGGCCCTCCAGCCGATCCAGAAGCCCGCCCGCCTGGCCCTCTGGCTATCGGCCGACTGACAACGGCCGGGCTGTCCAGGCGGCAATCGGCAGCAGGCCCAGACACAGCACCCCGATCAGGGGCCCCGGCGGCAGGTTCACCGCAGGCTGCAGCGCCAGCAGCACCCCGCCACCGCTGAGCAGCATCCCCAGCACCGCCGCTCGCTGCAGGGCCTGGCGCAGGCTTGCCGCCCCTGCCAGGGCGAGCAGGGCCGGGGCCCCCATCAGGGCGATCACCAGCACCACGCCCACAGCGGTCATGGCGCTCACCACCGTGAGGGCGGTGACACCGGTGAGCAGCAGGCGCAGGCGCTGCACCGGCAGACCGGCGCTGGCGGCACCGAGCGGATCCACCCCGAGGTACACGTACTGGCGGTAGCGCAGGGCCAGCAGCACAAGCATCACCACCAGGGCCACCAGGCTGCGCAACAGATCCGCCTGTGACGCGGCCAGCAGATCGCCGAACAGAACCGCCTCGAGGTTCACCCGGATGCCGAGCAGCGGGATCAGCAACACACCAAGGCCCAGGAAGCCGGCCAGCACCGTGTTGATCACGGCCTCATCCCCGCCCTGGCCCGGGCGATCCCGGCGGCTGAGCCGCTCCGCCAGCAGGGCCCCGGCCACACCACTCACCAGCCCGCCGAGGGCGGGATCCAGGCCGAGGGCGATGGCCAGGGCCAGGCCCGGCAGCACCGCGTGCGACACCAGGTTGGCCAGAAACAGCCGGCGCTGCACCAGCAGCAGGGTGCCCGCCAGCGGACAGAGGGCGCCAACCACCAGCGCGAGCAGCAGCGGCAGCAGCCACCAGAGTGTCTCCATAGGATCAGGGGAACTGCCCTGCCAGCCCGGGCCATGTCACCCCAGGTTGCCGCCCCGAGCGATCGCCAGCAGCTGCTGCTGGATCAGCTGCACCAGGCCGACAGGGAACTGTCTGGCCAGGAGCTGCATGCCCTGCTGCGCCAGGGCCCCCAGGCCATGGGACTGGCCACGGTGTATCGCCACCTGCGGCAACTGCAGCAGCGGGGCCTGATCCGCTGCCGTCACCTGCCCAGCGGCGAGGCGCTCTTCGCCCCCCTCGAGCGCGACGAGCACCACCTCACCTGCGTGGACTGCGGCAGCACCCAGCGGCTGGAGCACTGCCCGATGCACGAGCTGCATCTGCCCGGCCACAACGCTGACGGGTTCCAGCTGCTGTTCCACACCCTGGAGTTCTTCGGCCTCTGTCGCAGCTGCCAGGAGCGCCGAGCCGGCTGACGGGTCGATCCAGCTGACCGCCTCGCCCCCCGCGAACCCCAGACCGCTTAACCGCTTAACCGCTTAACCGCTTAACCGCTTAACCGCTTAACCGCTTAACCGCAGCAGTGGTTGCCCACGCGCAGGTCCCCAAGGGCATGGCGCACCTGCTGAGGCGTGCCATCCGCCAGGAGGCGGCGATCCAGCACGAGCACGCGGTCGTAGGCGTCGAGGTCACTGCCCCAGTCGTGGCTGCTCACCAGCAGGGTGAGCCCGGCATCCCGCAGCTGGGCCATCACCCGCAGCAGCTCGGTGCGGGAGGGCGGATCGATGGCAGCGCAGGGCTCATCCAGCAGCAGCAGCCGTGCCGGCTGCACCAGGGTGCGGGCCAGCAGCGCCCGTTGCTGCTGGCCACCGGAGAGCTGATCCAGGCGGCGCCGCGCCAGGCCCGCCAACCCCACCCGCTGCAGCGCAGCATCCACATCGCAGCAGCCGGGGCGCTGGGCCGCCAGGCGCCCGAGCCCCACCAGCTCGTGCACGCTGATCGGGAAGTGCCAGGCGATCTCACTCCGCTGAGGCATCAGCGCCAGCTGCCTGCGCGCAATGGCGGGCGTGAGCGGCTCACCATCGAGAGCGATGCAGCCGCCCTGACAGGGCAATTGGCCGGCGATCGCCTGCAGCAGCGTGCTCTTGCCGGCACCGTTGGGTCCGACCAGGGCGGTGAGGCTGCCGGGAGCGAGCACAAAGCTGACCCCATCGAGAACCCGCTCACCGCCGCGGTCGAGCCGCAGATCGCGCACCTCCAGCACTGCGAGCACTCCCTCTGCCGGGCCCACGCCCAAAGCCAGCAACAGGCTAACGAGCCCCTCGCTACTGAGAACCGTTATCACTCCTCAGCAGCAAGCAGCCTGTGACTCACCGCCTCCCGCCGCCCCCCAGGCAACACCTGGCAGCGGCCCTGTTGGCCGCCGGCGCCGGCGCTTTGCTGCTGACGGCCTGCCAGCGCCAGGCTTCCATGGAGGTGATTGCCGCCGATGGCGTGCTGTGCGATCTCACCCGCCGTCTGGCCGCCGCCGACCTGCGGGTGGACTGCCTGCTCGAACCCGACGACGATCCCCACCAGTTCCTGCTGAATCCGCGCCAGAGCCGGGAGGCCCAGCAGGCCCGCCTCGTGCTGATCAACGGCTTCGCGCTCACCCCGGCCCTGCAGAAACTGCCGCGGGCCGTGGCCGTGGCGGAGCTGGCGGTTCCGCAAAGCCCGGCCAGCGCTGAAACCGAAGCCAAAGCCGAAACCGATCACGATCACCAGCACGAGCACGAGCACGAGCACGAGGACCATCACGATCACGGCGGGCGCGATCCGCACGTCTGGCATGACCCCCTCCAGGCCGAGGCGATGGTGCACGTTGTGAGCGAACGGCTGCAGGAGCTGAAGCCCGCCGCCGCTGCGTCCATCCGCCAGCGCGAGCAGGTGATGCGCCAGAGCCTGGTGGTTCTGCACCGTTGGAACAGGCGCCAGTTCGCAACACTGCCTGCTGAGCGCGGCAATCGCACCCTGGCCACTGCCCATCGGGCCTTCAGCAGCCTGGCCCGTCGCTACGAGCTCACGGAGCTGCCGGTGGTGGATGCCGGCAGCACCAGCGAAGCCCTCCGCCCTCAGGCGCTGGCCGCCGTGGTGCAGCGCCTGAAGACGGAGACGATCCCAGCGCTGTTCAGTGAGCAATGGCCTGCCAGCAAGGCCATCACACGCATCAGTGAGCTCAGCGGTGTGCCGCTCGCCCCGGGGGCGTTACGGGCCGATGGCCTGGCCAGCGCCCCCCACGACGATCTGATGGCCACCCTCACCACCAACACCTGCCTGATCGTCGATCAGCTGGGCGGCCGCTGCGACCGCACCGGACAACGCCAGTTGATCGCCGGCTGGGAAGCGATCCGCTGATCCGCTGATCCACGGACCCGCCAAGCAGTCAGCCACGCCAGCGGCGCAACAGGCTCCTGCAGCCGCAGGTGCTCAGGTCAAACAGCCCTGGCCTCTGACCCCGAGCAGAACACGTCGGCGCGTATCCAGCGCAGACAACAGCTCGCGCAGAGCCCGAACAGACTCGAAAGCCCGGAGGAGCAACCACGCAATCACAACCTCGCCAGCAAGAATGAGAACCGTTATCATCTTCCCGCCGGCCGTTGTTTCCTCGCGGCCTGGCGCCTCGTTCTTTCCATTCGCGTGACCTCCGTGAACCTGTTGCGAACCCTGCTGCTGGCTCCGGCTGCCCTCGCTCTGACGAGCCCACTGACACTTGTGTCCCTCAGCGCGGCCTCAGCGGCCGAGACCGGCGCCGATCAGGTCACCTCGATCAGCCAGTTCTCAGACATTCGCCCCACCGACTGGGCTTATCAGGCCCTCAGCAACCTGATCGAGCGCTACGGCTGCGTGGCCGGCTACCCCGGGGGCAGATTCCTGGGCAGCCGGCCGCTCAGCCGCTGGGAAGCCGCCGCCGCCCTCAACGCCTGCCTGGATCGCATCAGCGAAACCACGGATGAGCTCAAGCGCCTGCAGCAGGAGTTCGCCAAGGAACTCGCCGTGCTCAAGGGCCGGGTGGATGGTCTCGAGGCCCGGGTGGGTGTGCTGGAGGCGACCCGCTTCTCCACCACCACCAGGCTGAGCGGCCTAGCCACATTTGTGCTGGGGGCCAACAACTTCAGCGGGAGTGCATCCGATCAGGTGCGCGCCGCCCAGGCTGCCTTCGGCGCCACAACCTTCAACTACGACGTTCAGCTCACCCTCGACACGAGCTTCTCGGGCAAGGACCTGCTGCGCACACGGCTGCGGGGCGGCAACTTCGATGCCACGAGCAACAGCTTCGGCGGCGCCGGCCCCAGCAACCTCTCGATCCTGGAAACCGCCTTCCAGGAAGACCTGATCGGTGGCGACGGACGCGATGTGATCGGCATTGATCGACTCTTCTACCAAGTTCCCTTCGGCGACTTCACCTTCACCCTCGGGGGCCGGGTGGAACAGGACGACATGCTGGCGATCTGGCCCAGTGTGTATCCCTCCGAATCCGTGCTGGATGTGCTCACCCTGCCGGGCTCACCAGCGGCCTACAACAACAATCTCGGTGCCGGCGCCGGCCTGTGGTGGAGAAAAGATGGCTTCGCCATCAGTGCCAACTATGTAGCCGCGAACGGCGATGTCGGCACGCCCGCGGCGGGTGGCATCGCCACCGCCGGAGCTGGAAGCACCGCCTCGGTGCAGATCGGCTACAGCACGGATCAGTGGGCCCTGGCCGCGATCTACGCCTCGGTGCAGAACGCCAACGATCTGATCACCTACGCCAGCCCGTTCACCCTCAACAGCTTCAGCAATGCCGGCACCACCTCCGCCTTCGGCCTGGCCGGCTACTGGCAACCGGCCCAGTCGGGCTGGCTGCCTTCGCTCAGCGCCGGCTGGGGAATCAACAACACCCAGTACGCCTCCGATGTGAACAGCAACGGTCTGGTCGCCAACAGCCAGTCCTGGAGCGTCGGCCTGCAATGGCAGGACGCCTTCATCAAGGGCAATGCCGCCGGCATGGCGGTGGGGCAGGCCACCTTCGCCACCAGCCTCTACGGCGGGCAGACCCCGGATGACGGCAATCTGATCTGGGAGTGGTGGTACAAACTCCAGATCAGCGACAACATCGCTCTCACACCCGCCCTCTTTTATCTGAGCCGGCCCCTAGGAGCCGATACCCCCGGCGGAACGAGCTTCCAGCAG
>CAIZNP010000024.1 GCA_903934375.1 uncultured Synechococcaceae cyanobacterium | reverse complement strand
GGCAGCCGCTACTCGTTTGGCTATCCGGCCTGCCCCAACGTGGCGGACTCGCGCCAACAGCTGCTCTGGCTCGGAACCGAGCGCATCGGCCTGTCGATGGACGAAAGCGACCAGTTGGAACCCGAACAAAGCACCACCGCCCTCGTGGCCCTGCACAGCCAGGCCCGCTACTTCTCGGCCTGAGGCACAGCGACCTGGCCCCGGCACTCGGCTGCTGCGGCATCACTGCCGCTGCTTAGGCTCGCCGGGCCCTTGTACCCCATCTCATGGCCATCGCCGGACCCGGCGGCGTGGATGACGCCATCGCCGCAGGCATCGACCTCGACGGCACGCCGATCCCCGCAGAGATGCTCGCCCTCTACAACGAGGTCATGGACCTGGAAAGCCAGCGCGCCCGCAGCGGCGTCAAGAAGTCGATGCGCAACCGCATCGTCAAGACCGGGGCCAAGCATTTCGACCAGCAGACCCTCGATGCACGCCTCAAGGCGGCTGGCTGGGACGGCCTGAAGGACAAGGAGATCGCCTTCTTCTACGGCGGTTGAGCGTCAGCAGCGACTGCCCCTCAGGTCCGGGAGACGCCCATGGATCGCGACCTGGGGGGGGGCGCTCAGATGCAGAACTCCTCGAGTCGCTCGATCACCTCCTGCTGAAACTCCTCGAGGTCGGCGGAATCGGAGAGATCCATCCCCTCGCCAGCTGCGGTCTGGGTGAGGTCCTGGAAGTGGAACGCTCCCTCGCCGTTCGCCAGGAACTCGATCGCCGAGCTCTCGCCGCTTTCCTTGAAGGCATCACAAAGGGCCAGGAAGGCGGCGTCTTCGGTGAATTCCCAGCTCATGTAAGGGGGTCTGCTGAAAGACCTTTAACGCCTGCCCCCCCGAATCCGTCAACCTCCTGGACGTTTTTTGTTCCACACCTTCGCCAGACTGCCGGCGCTTTCCGTGCCGACAACGCTGTGACCCAGGCCATCGACGCCGCAGGCAGTGCCACTGCAGGGCCGCGCAATGTTCTCGGTGAACCACTGGCCATCTGCGGCTGCGAACCGATGACCGGTTGGTACCGCGACGGCAGTTGCCGCAGCGACCGCGCCGATCTCGGCCGTCACACGGTCTGCTGTGTGGTGGATGAACGCTTTCTCTCGTACACCCGCGCCCAGGGGAACGACCTGTCGGCACCGGCGCCGCAGTACGGATTCCCTGGGCTGAACCCCGGTGATCACTGGTGCGTCTGTGCTGCTCGCTGGCTGGAGGCCTACGAGGACGGCATGGCCCCACCGGTGCGACTGGAGGCCTGCGAGCTCAGCACCCTGGATCTGATCCCGCTGGAGCTGCTCCAGGGGCATGCAACCGCTGGCGCATGATGGCGGCATGAGCCTCCGCATCGCCGTGATCGGTCTGGGCGCCTGGGGCGACACCCTGGCGGGACTGCTGCGGCACCAGGGGCATGCCATCCAGCCCTGGAGCCGTCGCCACGGCGGTGACCCCGCAGCTGTACTGGACAAGGCCGATGTGGCCCTGGTCGCCGTCTCCATGGCGGGCGTGCGCGCCCTCGCCCCCCAGCTGGCGGCCCTCTGGCCCGCTGGACTGCCCTTGGTGAGCTGCAGCAAGGGCATCGACCTGGAGGCCCTGTGCACCCCCAGTCAGCTCTGGCGCCGGCAACGAGCGGACCTGCCACTGCTGGTGCTCAGCGGTCCCAACCTGGCGGCCGAGCTGGCTGCCGGCAAGCCAGCGGCAAGCGTTCTGGCTGGCGATGATCCGGCCCTGGCGCGCCGGCTGCAGCACGCCCTGAGCAGTGAGCGGCTACGGCTCTACACCAACGCCGATCCGATCGGCACGGAGGTGGCCGGCGCCCTCAAGAATGTGATGGCCATCGCCGCCGGGGTCTGCGACGGCCTGGAACTCGGCGCCAACGCCAAGGCATCGCTGCTCTGCCGCGCCCTGGTTGAGATGGGCACGGTGATTCAGGCCCTTGGTGGTGCACCTGCCAGCCTCTATGGCCTGGCGGGGCTGGGTGATCTGCTGGCCACAGCCAACAGCACACTCAGCCGCAACTACCGATTCGGGCTGGCCCTGGCTCAGGGTCTCGGCCGCGAGCAGGCTCTCCTGCAGGTGGGTGCCACCGTGGAGGGGGCTGGAACCACCGAGGCCGTGCTGCGGCTTGCTCAGCAACACGGTTGGCACCTGCCGATCAGCGGTAAGGTGGCGGAGCTGATGGCGGGCCGCAGCACGGCCGCCGATGCCGTGCGCAGGCTGATGGAGCGAGACCTGCGCGAGGAAAGTCTCGCCATCCAGCCGTGAATCCTTTGGCGGTCGATCCCAGTGCCTGTGCTGCCGTGCTGGTGGAAGCCTTCGCCACGGGTCCGTTGCAGGGTAACGGCGCTGCCGTTGTCCACCTGCAGCACCCGGCAGAGGCCGCCTGGATGCAGGGGCTTGCCGCCAGCCTGAAGCAATCGGAAACGGCCTTTCTCTGGCGACAGGCCACAGGGGAATGGGCGCTGCGCTGGTTCACACCAAGCTGTGAAGTGCCCCTTTGCGGCCACGCCACGCTCGGTGCCGCGCTTGCACTTGCCCACTGGGGCCTGCTCCAGCCCGGCGAGCTCCTGAAGCTCCACAGCCGCAGCGGAGCGCTTGCGGTGCAGCTCGATCACCGCTGGCCTGGCTGCGCCAGCCTCGTGCTGCCCAGCGGTCCGCTGGAGCCCCTGGCGGCGCCCGCCTACCTGAGCGATGAGCTTGGACTGTCCGTTACCAGCTACTGGGGCTCAGAGCTGGGTTACAGGGTCGGGTTGCTGCCACCTGGTCAGCCGCTGGAGAGCCTGGCCAACCCCGCCGCCGTGCTGCAGGGGGCTGATCGCCGGGGGCTGGTGCTGATGCAGGGGTTGCCGCAACAGGGCCCGGACCTGTTCGGACAGAAGGCCGACTACCAGCTGCGCTTCTTCGCACCGGAACTCGGGATCGATGAGGACCCTGTCACCGGGTCGGCCCATGCCCTGGTGGCCCCCTGGTGGATGCAGCAGCTCGGCCGCAACCATGTGGCCGGATGGCAGTGCTCGGCTCGCCGTGGTGGAATGCTCTGCGAACGCGACCAGGCGGATCGAATCCGTCTCACCGGTACGGGCCATCTCCTATGGGACGGTCACATTCACGCTGGACACTGCGGCTCCGATGGAAGCGGCTGGGGCGTCTGTCTCGGCAGCTGATCGCGGGCCGACGCCGCCAGAATCTCCGCTCCCTTCTGGTGGGTGCTCCCATGGGCCTCGGTGCCCTGGGGATCGGCTTCGCTGCCCAGGGGCTCATGCCGGGTCCTGCCACCCTCAGTGGACCGATGCTCGATGCGGTGCTGGAGGCCCCACCGCAGCACAGTGCGCCCCGCAGCAATGCCCGCGACGACCTTCAGGGCGTTGCCGCCCAGCGGGCCGCCCGTGGCCCCGCCCCCGGCGGTGCTGTGGCTCTGGAGGAGCCCGCCCGGGGCAGGCCTCTGAATCTGGAAATCCGCGTGGCGCTGGAACGGCAGGCCAGTCGTCTGGAACTCTCCGCTTCGGGCTCGTGGTGGCTGCGTCGGCGTGACGGTGGCGTTCTGCAGAGCGGCCCAGCGGGACAGGCTCTG
>CAIZNP010000023.1 GCA_903934375.1 uncultured Synechococcaceae cyanobacterium | reverse complement strand
GACGAATGCGATAGCTCATGGTGTGGCCCAGCCCTCTTCACTCACTCTGGCGCCCCCTTTCAAACCGCCAACCCCGCCGCTGTGCCAAGCAACAGCCTGGCATCCACATCGCCGGGATCTCCCGCTCCAGCCGCCAGCGGATCGCCACTCTGTGACAAACCAGATCCGCTCACCCTCTTGGCCTGGCGGAAGATGACGAGCTGGAAGGCGCAGTGGCGGTGGCGGTGCTGTTGGGCCCTGATGGCCGGGCGATCGCCCAACGCCGCACCGTGGTGGGAGGCGAAGCGTGAACAGCAAAACCCGGCCTAGTGCGGCAGCTCATTGGGACATAGACATCACAAGGCTCCTGGCGGAGCTGCTCAAGCAGCCCCTGTTGGAAAGCATCCAACTGCCTAGGCGGCAGCGACGATGAGGAGTGAGAGGCTGCCAGGCCTAGCCTGAGGCACACCATCACGCCCAGTTCGCTTGAACAAGATCATCGGACCACTGCGTAGGGCCTTGATCTATGGCGCAGTCAGCTATGGCGGGTTGGTGTTGATCAACAACGCGGAGCTTGATCTCCCGAACATGTGGATCGCCTATCTGCCGATGTTCATTGGGGTCTATGTGCTCACGCAGTGGTTGGATCGCAAGATCGGGAACTGACAGGTGAAAGCCTTTCAGCTTTGAACCCGAGCTACTCCTCTATTTCAAAGAGGAGCTACCAGCCCACGTTGTAGAAGATCAGCTGCAGCGGCCACACCCGCAGCTCGCCATCAGGGCTGTCGGCGAGGGTGGCAGCGCAGCGGTGAACCCATGGGGGCCTTCAGGCTGCGTGGGGTATCAGAACCCGCGGCGGCAGGTTGAGCTGGCGGATGCGCCGGGCGAAACCGCGGTCGTCGAAGGAGGCGAGCGCCTCGCAGCCGCGGCAACTGGCGTGATGCAGCGCATCGGCGAAATCGAGGCCGCCGCGAACACCGGCCAACGCCTGCTCCACCACCGTGCGGTCCTCGATCTCCAAGCAGGGATGCTGAAGCAGCTGCTCGAACACCTGCAGCACCTGCTCGGCCGCGAAGCCGTAATAGCCCCGCAGCACCCATTCCAATTCCAGGGCCACGGTCTTGGGCAAAAACAGCTTCTGCCCGGATTCGATCAACTGGCGAGCAGCCCGGCGCTGGTGCTGCGTCGCCGAGTCGGCGCCCTCCTCCTCAACGAAGTACCGGGCCAGGATGTTTGTGTCGAGCCCGATCACGGCCGCAGCAGGCTGGCGGGATCAAAATCCACTGGCACGGGGGGCCGCCGGCTCTTGAGCAGCCCGAAGCCGCTGGCGGGCAGGGTTTGCTGCGGCTTCCAGGGGCGCACCTCAAGGTGGTCGCCCACCAGCTCAAAGCACACGCGACTGCCCCGGCCCAGACCGAGCTGCTGGCGCAGGGCCTTGGGAATCGTGACCTGCCCCTTGCTGGTGATCGAGCAGGAACTGGAGGCGTCCACGGTCGAAACCAGACAGGTATTACCTGGTAAGGCTAGCCGTGAGGGCTCGCGTTTCCCGAGTCCACCCTCCACTCTTTCACACGAAAAACAGCTGGGATCGGCGCTGCGGCGCTGACGCTGCAGGCAGCAAAGCACGGTCAGCCGCAGCCTGCAATTGAGGCAGATGGTGCGCTGCCCGGAGGGCGATGCGGCGGCGCTGGGCTGGTGAGCGAGCACGCCTTCGCGGTGGATCCAGGGGGCGGCTGAGGCCTCAACGTGCGCCGAGGCTGGCAAGGATCTTGCGGGCCAGGGGTTCCTTGATTTCGTTGTGTCTGGGTACAGCTTCCTTCACACCTGTGGCTGGATTGATCCAGATGGAATGTGAAGCACCTTCCCTTTTGAGGAGGCAGCCAGCCATGCGAAGCCTCCGCTCCAGATCACGGCGTTTCATCCGATCTGCAGTGGCATGCGCATGGCATCAGGCGGCAGTCCGCGACTGATCTCAGCCTCACGATCCTCAAGCAGAAGCTCAATCGCTGCCTGCAGATCTTGTTTGGCTTCCTCGATGGATTCACCCTGTCCGTTAGCCCCAGGGATCTCCAGGCAGATCGCCCAGAAACCTCCCTCAGGTACCGGCTCAATCACTGCAGTCAGCTCCCCCTTCATGAAACCAGCCCACACCGCGATCCCTTCATTTTAGGTGGGAAGACGTTGTTCAGCAGCCAGGGTTGATCAGGTTCCGTCCCACGTGGCCTGTTGCCCTGCCCCCCCTCAAACCGCCAAAGCCATCACCGGAAGCCACGCCGCCGGGATCTGGCGCTCCAGCCGCCAGCGAATCGCCATGGGCCGCTCGCCTTCGTGGTTTTCATAGCGGGCAAACCCCAGACACACGAAGGGTTCGGTGGGGGCGCCAGCGCGGCCGTCCTGCTTGCGTAGCTCGCGCACGTAGCCGCAGGCTTCCGCGCAGCGGTACAGGAGCATCCGCGAGCCACGCGCCGCGTGGTGGATGTAGCGCTGGCCGGTGGGGGAGGACGCGGTGGTGGTGCTCTGGCTCTCCCAGTGGAACAGGGAGGGGCCGAGGGCCAGGTCGCGGTAGCGGGTGGAGGGGGAGAAGAGGGCTTCGCTTTTGCGCAGGGTGATGAACAGCAGGTCGGTGGCGCTGGGTTCGTGCCAGAGCACGCCCTCGCGGTGGATCCAGGGGGATTCGGTGCTGAGCACGCCAAAGGCCGCCTCGATTTCGGCGCGGCTGTAGTGGCCGTGCACGCGCAGCGGCACCGGCAGGGTCCAGGGCAGCGGGTGCAGTTCCGCTCGCCCTTGGCCGTCAGAGCAGCTGGCGGAACTGCTCCGGCGTCAAACCTGCATCACGTGCGATCGCGCCCATGGTGATGGCGTTGATCGGGTCATGGCGCGGAATCACGAGCCGCGAGGAGCCATTGCTCATGATCAGGTGACCTGATTCCTGGCAGCCGGGGCCTTACAGCGCCAGTTCGAGCGTTTCCACGCTTTTCACGCCAGCCTCCTCGGCCTCCACCTCAAGCCAGAGGGCGATGGCCTCACGGATGTGTTCCAGGGCCTCATCGCGGCTCTCCCCCTGCGAATGGCACCCGGGCAGATCCAGACAGCTCACGGCCCAGCCTTCTTCCGTTTCCAGCAGACGAATGCGATAGCTCATGGTGTGGCCCCGCCCTTTTGAGCCAGTCTGGCGGGTCTCAAACCGCCAACCCCATCACCGGCAGCCACGCCGCCGGGATCTCCCGCTCCAGCCGCCAGCGGATCGCCATCGGCCGCTCACCCTCGTGGCTTTCGTAGCGCGCAAAGCCCAGGCACACGAAGGGTTCGGTGGGGGCGCCGGGGCGGCCATCTTGTTTGCGTTGCTCGCGCACGAACAACAGCACCCGTGAGCCGCGCTCAGCGTGGTGGATGTAGCGCTGGCCGGTGGGGGAGGACGCGGTGGTGGTGCTTTGGCTTTCCCAGTGGAACAGGGCGGGGCCGAGGGCCAGGTCGCGGTAGCGGGTGGAGGGGGAGAAGAGGGCTTCGCTTTTGCGCAGGGTGTCGAACAGCAGGTTGCAACGGCTGGGTTCGTGCCAGAGCACGCCTTCGCGGTGGCACCAGCAGCGCCCAGAGCAGGGGGTGGAGGCGGTGATCGGTACGGGCAGCCGGCAGCTCCAGCAGCTGGCGCAGCGGCGTTCTGGCCTGTTCTCCAGGGCTTCGCGATGATGAGCTCCATGACCACGACCCCGGCCCCTCTGGTGACCCGCGAGGCGCTGCGTGCTTTCACGCGGCAGCTGGTGGAGTGTTACGCCCCCGAGAAGGTGATTCTGTTCGGGTCTTTGGCCCGTGGGGAGGGGCTTTGGGATTCTGATGCCGACATCCTGGTGGTGATGCCCTTTGAGGGACGCCACCTGGCCAAGATCCGGGAAATGCGCCGTCTCTGTCCGGTGCGATTCCCGCTGGATCTGCTGGTGCGGCGGCCGGAAGAGGTTGCGGTGCGCTACCGGGGCGGGGATCCGGTCGTGCGCGAAGCGCTCGACCATGGTGAGGTGTTGCATGGCTGAACCCTGGTCGGCCGTTCCCGAATGGATGGCCGAGGCGGAAGGCGATTGGGAAGCCCTGGAAATCCTCCTGTCCAGGAACAGCCCACGCTTGCGAGTTTCCGTGGTGTTTCACGCCCAGCAATGCGTGGAGAAGCTGCTCAAAGGCGATCCAGGAACTCCCGCACATCAACCTGAGCCTGCCGCAGCAATCCCGCCAGGGTTCCCACCTTGACCGTCTTGTGCAGCGGAACAACGCAACCGCGACTGCCGGAGCGCATCACCACGTGGCTGCCGTTCTGGCGAACCGCCGCAAAACCCAGCCGTTCCAGCGCGCGAATGACCTCCCGTCCGGAAAGGTGCGGGAGCTTAGGCATGGGCGGGAACGCTGAACATCGTCACAAGCGGATGCCCCTTCACACCAGCGGGGAACTCCTCCAGGTAAAGCGAGGTGGCTTCGCGCAGGTTGGCGATGGCCTCCTCGATGGATTCGCCCTCTGTTGTGGTGCCTGTCTCGGGATTGAAGGCCACATAGCCGCCTTCTTCAGCGGGGGTGAGCACAGCGGTGAGTTCCATGGGCCTTGGTGCGGTGTTCCCAGTCTGACGGCGCGTGGGAACTGACGTTGCCCCCCTCAAACCGCCAACGCCATCACCGGCAGCCAAGCCGCCGGGATCTCCCGCTCCAGCCGCCAGCGAATCGCCATCGGCCGCTCGCCCTCGTGGCTTTCGTAGCGGGCAAAGCCCAGGCACACGAAGGGTTCGGTGGGGGCGCCGGGGCGGCCATCTTGTTTGCGTTGCTCGCGCACGAACAACAGCACCCGTGAGCCGCGCTCAGCGTGGTGGAT
>CAIZNP010000022.1 GCA_903934375.1 uncultured Synechococcaceae cyanobacterium | reverse complement strand
TTGGCCTGATCCGAGCGACTGATCGGTGGCGGTAGGCAGCAACAGTGTGGGGCCAAAACCGAGGGTCCAGGCTCCCCTTGGTTTGGGCACGAAGAAGAAGCTGGGATTGATATCACCGAGGCCCGTGCGCTGCTGGCCAGCGAAGGCTGGCTGACTCACGACCGGCAGGATGGTGCGCGTCACGAGGTTGAGATCCTTGCTCAGCGCAAAGGGCACAACCGGCTGGATATTGAGCACATTCAGAACCCGATCCTGGTTCGGCCCCAAGCCGAATGTGGTGTTGTTCTGGAAGGGCAGGCTGATCAGATTCGCGATTGGATTCTGCGCTTGTTCCGCCAGCGATTCATTTGCCGCCGCCTCAGGCGAGCCGGCCTGTTTTGCTTGAGGCTTCGTTGCGGGATTCGGATTCGCTGCAGGATTCGCTGCAGGATTCGCTGCGGGATCTGCCACAGGGGCAGCCTGATCCGCACCCTCAGCCTTCACAGGGCCAACGCTGCCTGAGGCCAGAGCCAAGGCCACGAGCCCTGGCATCGCGCAGCGGAAACCGGTTGAGCTGAATGGCATCAAGGGTGCAGACAGAGAGGGCTGATGGTAAGCAAGCTGCCACAGATGGCGACAGCAATGATCGGCAGGATTTGACGCGTTGCCCGATGGCTTACGGGCTACCAGGCCGCCATGTTCACCGGCGCCGGGCGCTGTGCTGCCCACAAAAAAGCCCCCGCCGAAGCGGGGGCTGCAGGAGCTGAGGGCTTGAGTGATCCGAATGGCTCAGACCTTGCGGGAGTAGAACTCCACCACCAGCAGTTCGTTGATCTCGAGGGCGACCCACTCGCGCTCGCACTTGCTGATCACCTTGGCGACCTGCTTGTTCTTGTCGAGCTCGAGGTGGGGCGGGATGTTGGCCAGACCGGGGAATTCCAGGTTGGCTTCAGCCAGCTTCTTGCTCTGCTTGCGCTCGCGGATGGCAACCACATCACCGGCCTTGCACTGGTAGCTGGGGATGTCCACGACGCGGCCATTCACGGTCACGTGGCCATGGTTCACCAGCTGACGGGCACCGGGAACGGTGGGGCCGAAGCCAAGGCGGAAGCACACATTGTCGAGACGGTTCTCGAGCAGCTTGAGCAGGTTGGTTCCTGTGGAACCCTCCTGGGCGCGCGCTTTCTTCACGTAGCGCACGAGCTGACGCTCGGAGATGCCGTAGTTGAAGCGAAGCTTCTGCTTCTCTTCGAGGCGGATGGCGTATTCGGAGCGCTTGCGACGGGCTTGGCCGTGCTGACCGGGGGGATAAGACCGCTTGGCGGACTTACGGGTGAGACCGGGAAGGTCTCCCAAGCGCCGCGTGATCCTCAGACGAGGGCCGCGGTAGCGAGACATGGAGAACGGTGTTCAGGTTGATCCAGGCTGGAGCGGCCTGCGAGCATGGGAGGTATCCCCTGCAGCGCTGGCTGAGACCATGCCAGCCGGCCATCCTATCGCCCGGTGCGCGCCCCGATGAATCGCCTGCTGCAGGGGGTGTTGCTCGCCCTGATCACCGCCTACCGCCTCTGGATCTCGCCGCTGCTGGGGCCACCCCGCTGCCGGTTCATTCCCAGCTGCAGCGCCTACGGGCTGGAGGCGATCGAACGCCATGGCCCCTGGCGCGGCAGCTGGCTCACGGCCCGAAGGCTGCTGCGCTGCCACCCGTTCACACCCTGCGGCTGCGACCCCGTGCCGGACTGACATGCCCAGTGATTCCGCCGCGGCCGCCCTGGTGCTGCTCACCCGCCGGGGCTGCTGCCTTTGCGAGGGGCTGGAGGAGAAGCTGAGGGTGCTGCAGATCCCGCTGGAGCTGCGAGATGTGGATGGCGATGCCGTGTTGCAGGCCCGCTACGGCCTGGAGGTGCCGGTGCTGCTGCAGCCGAGCGACGCCGGCGAACGGGAACTGCCGCGGCCGTCCCCGCGGCTGAGCGCCCAGGCCCTGCTCCGCTGGCTCCAGGATCAGGGGGTCTGCGTCGAGCAGGCTGCCGGCTAAAGGGCGGGGTGCGGGCAGGAGCTCAAGGTCTTGGCTGAGGCTCACGGGACTGGTGAGCGCGGCGACGTTTTCCCAGCCACATCCGCCTAGAACGGGCCCGTTGCCCCGTGATGCCGGCATCCATGACCCAACGTCTGCATCCCCTGCTGCGTCAGACCGGCCTGGGCGTGCCCCCAGGCCTGGCCAATGCCGAGGTGAGCGGGGTCAGCTGCGATTCTCGCCGGGTGGGGCACGGCACCCTGTTCGTTGGCCTGCCCGGCAGCTCCGTGGATGGTGGCCGGTTCTGGCCGGAGGCCCTCCAGGCCGGTGCCGTGGCCGCGGTGATCGGCCGTGGCGCAGCAGAGGCTCGCCCCCCTGCCGACGGCGACCCCGTGCTGGTGGTGGCCGAACCGGTGGCGCGCTGGGCCGGCCTGCTGGCAGCGGCGTTCTGGCAAGACCCCAGCCAACGCCTGAAGCTGATCGGTGTGACCGGCACCAACGGCAAGACCACCACCACCCATCTGCTTGAGCACCTGGCCGGCAGCTGCGGCCACCCCACCGCCCTGTTCGGCACCCTGATGAACCGCTGGCCCGGTCAGAGCGTGACAGCCCAGCACACCACCGCCTTTGCCGATGTGCTGCAGGGCCAGTTGGCCCAGGCCGTGGAGGCCGGCGCCCGCATCGGGGCGATGGAGGTGAGCTCGCACGCCCTCGATCAGCAGCGCATCAGTGGCTGCCGCTTCGCCGGCGCCGTGTTCACCAACCTCACGCAAGACCACCTCGACTACCACCCGTCGATGCAGGCCTACTTCGAGGCCAAGGCGAGCCTGTTTCAGCCTCCCCTGCTGGAGCTGGATCCGGCCGAGGGGCCGCGGGCGGTGATCAATGTGGACGACACCTGGGGGCGCCAACTGGCGGAATGGCTGGGGGCAGGGTGCTGGCGTTGCAGCCTGGAGCCGGGCGCCGCAGCCGAGCTGCGCATGGAGGAGCTGGAGTTCAGTGCCGATGGCGTGCGTGGCCTGCTGGTGAGCCCGCTGGGCCGGGGTGCGTTCCGCTCACCTTTGCTGGGTCGCTTCAATCTGATGAACCAGCTGCAGGCGGTGGGCGCTCTGCTTCAGCAGGGGCTGCCGCTGCAGCCGTTGCTGCAGGCTATGGCGGATTTCCGCGGGGTGCCGGGCCGGATGGAGCGGGTGGCCGTGGCGCGTCAGGAGTGCGGCGAAGGCAAGCTGCCGGCAGTCCTGGTGGATTACGCCCACACCCCCGACGGCCTGGAGAGTGCGCTCAACGCCTGTCGCCCGTTCACCAGCGGGCGGCTGATCTGCGTGTTCGGCTGCGGCGGCGACCGCGATCGCAGCAAACGACCGCAGATGGGCGCCATCGCAGCTCGGCTGGCGGATCAGCTGGTGGTGACATCCGATAATCCCCGCACCGAGGAACCTCAGCGGATCCTGGACGACGTGGTGGCCGGGATCCCCGCCGGCACGGCCCTGCAGGTGGAAGCGGACCGGGCCACAGCCATCGCCAGCGCCATCGCCGGGGCGGCGGCGGGCGATCTGGTGCTGATCGCCGGCAAGGGCCATGAGGACTACCAGATCCTGGGCACCAGCAAGATCCACTTCGATGATCGCGAGGAGGCCGAAAAGGCACTCAGGGCCAGACCCTGCTGAGTGGCAGTCCCCACAGCCGCCGCCGGAACGCCAACCGGTATGTGAACAGACCATCAGGACCTGCACTGGAGTCTGAAATCCCGTAACTTCCGTCGGCCTATGCGTGAGTGGCGGGCAATGTCCCAGTCCCAGCCCCTGTCGAGAAAGTTTCTGGCCGAGTTGATCGGCACCTTCGTCCTGGTGTTTGGTGGCTGCGGCAGCGCCGTTCTGGCCGCCGTCTTCCCCTATGCACAGGCGGAGAGCAATCCCCTGGGCCTTGGCTTCCTGGGGGTCTCCCTGGCCTTCGGTCTGACGCTGCTGGTGATGGCCTACGCCATCGGGCATGTGTCGGGCTGCCACATCAACCCGGCCGTGAGCTTCGGCCTCTGGGCCAGCGGGCGCTTCCGCGGCTCCGAACTGCTGCCCTACATCGGGGCTCAGGTGCTCGGCGCCGTGATCGCGGGAGGCCTCATCTACGGCATCGCCTCGGGTCGTGCCGGCTTTGAGCTCTCGGGTTCCAACCCACTGGCCACCAACGGCTTCGGTGCCCACTCCCCCGGCGGCTATGGCCTCATCTCCGCCCTGGTGATTGAGGTGGTGCTCACCTTTATCTTCCTGCTGGTGATCCTGGGGGCAACCCACGGCAAGGCACCCAACGGCTTCGCCGGCGTGCCGATCGGCCTCTCACTGACCCTCATCCACCTGATCAGCATTCCGGTCACCAACACCTCCGTGAACCCCGCCCGCAGCACCGGCGTGGCGCTGTGGGTAGGCGGTGATGCCATCAGCCAGCTCTGGCTGTTCTGGCTGGCTCCGATCGTGGGAGCCCTTCTGGCGGGCTGGGTGCAACGCCAGCTGCTCGACGGCCGGGAGTGAGCGTGAAGGGCCTGCCGAGGGCAGGGGGGATCAGGCTGCGCCTTACTCCCTCCTGACCCTTCAGGGCGCTCTGGTTGATGTCTGCCAAGCCCACGGCAGCACAACCCAACACGGGCGGAGGCCCTGCTCAGCCAGCAGGCACACCGTCCAGATCAGCGTCTTGAGAAGCCTGCTGCAAAGCGGCCAGCAATTGATCAATCTCCGCGTCGGTCGTGGTGACGTGGATGCACGCCCGCAGGCTGTCCGGGTCGTCCAGCTGGCGAATCCAGATGTTCCGCTTGCCCAGTTGGCTCACCACAGCGGCGTGTTTGGCGGTGAGACCCTGGCCGGAAGCCCAGCCAGCGTCCCTGCCAGTGCCAGGGGCTGGCCGGGGTTCTGGCTGCAGCGCAAAGTTCACCAGTCCCGCCGGCGGCGGCTCACGCAGAACGGTACGGATCCCGGCAATCGTCTGGAGACCCTGCCAGAGCACGCCACTGGCGGCTCGGATCCGGGTCAGTCGCGCCTCCGGGCTGCCCTCGGCGGCCAGCAGCTCCAGAGACGTCGCCAGGCCGCTGCAGAGGGGCAGGCAGGAGGTGGCCACCTCAAAGCGCCGGGCATCACGGTGCCAGGGGCTGCCGGCATCGGCCTCGTGGCGCAGGCTGCGCCAGCCCATCAGGGTTGGGCTGGCCTGCTCCAGCAACCGCTCCGACAGGGCCACGCCGCCCAGTCCCTCCGGCCCGCAGCACCATTTGTGACCGGTGAAGGCATAGATGTCGGCGGCAGCGGCAGCCTCAGCCACCGGCATGCTGCCCATGGACTGGGCCGCATCCACCAGCAGCCACGGCTGACCGGGATGGGCCTGCAGCCGCTCCGCCACCGCCTTGATCGGCATCACGGCCCCGGTGTTCCAGAGCAGATGGGAGAGCACCACCAGGCGGGTGTTCCCGCTGAGGTGCTGGTCCAGGCTGGCCAGCACCGCGTCCGCCAGCAGGGCTGCAGGGGTGGAGCGGCAGAGCTGCTGCACCGGCAGGGTGGCGAGCTGCAGTCCCTCACGGCGTGCCAGTTCCCGGCAGGCCGCCACCACGCCGGGATGCTCACAGTCGCTGATCAACAGAGCATCGCCCTGCTGCCACGGCAGGCCCCATAGGGGCAGAACGCAGCCGCTGGTGACGTTCTCCGTGAGGGCCAGCCGATGGGGCGCCACGCCGCAAAGGTCGGCCATTGCGTTGCGCACCCGGGTGGTTTCCCGTTCCACGAAGGGCCACACGGCCAGGCTGAAGGGCCCCAGCTCCTGGATGGTGCGCCAGCTGGCCACGATCGCCTCCAGGGCAGGATCCGGAAGTGGTCCCTGCCCCCCGTAGTTGAAGTAGGCCTTGTTGGCCAGGGCTGGGCAGAGGTCGCGCAGGGGCATGGCGATGGCGGCGGTCGGACGATCAAGGCTGCACACCGATCCGTTTGCCCCCTGCTGGAGGCGTCAGGTTTTGGGAACGAAGAGCCAGGAGAGGACGATTCGGATGCGTACACCGCAAAGGGCGGGGAGGATCTCCGTCAGACCCTTGGTGCAACGGCTGAGGCGAACGGCACGACATCCATGGCCACCCCATTGATGCCTAGTGCAATTAGCACCGCTGCAGGGCAAGCAACCGGCTCCGCAATCTGTTGCAAAGCGACGCTCCGGCAACGGGACGGCCCCTTGGAGGAACAGCCTGCCGAAGCTGCCACCGGTGCGGGGTCGGGTCGCTGCGGGCGTGATGATCGGCCCGGCCTTCAGCCCGGCGATTTCGGCTCCAGGGGTTCCACCACCACGGCAGTGCCGTAGCAGAGGACCTCGGTGGCACCGCTGGAGCCGGTTTCCACGGTCGAGCCGTCGTAGCGCATGCCAACGATGGCGTTGGCTCCGAGCTGACGGGCATGGGCCACCATCTCCTCGAACGCCTGCTCACGGGTCTGCCCGCACATGGCTGCCGGCTGGAACGCGACTGAGCTACGGAGAATCTGCACAAGTAAGCACGTCGGATGGGTCACCCCGATCGGCACTCTGCTCGATTGGACTCTGATCAAATCTTATGGACAGCCAGCGTGCTCGGATTGACAGGTGGCCGGCTCGCTTCCAGGGCAGTGATTGAAGGGGGGCTTCCACCCCCAAGCGGTCATTTGGGTGATAAGGCTGACCTCACCCCATCTCCCTTACTAGGGTCAGGCGGCCACAGGGGCGGTCTGACGGGAGAAACGAACGATGTTGTTCGCTGTTACGTGTGTGCTCTTACCGAGCAGGCTTCAGTCACTCTCCTGATGCCCCGTCGAAACCATTGCAGCCCCGGGGTGCTGCCGGCGGAGCCGGGAGCGGGGGAATGGAGCTGAGCGGAATCGAACCGCTGTCCGAAACACTGGTGTGAGCCACCTAGTCCGGCCGAAACCGGACTCCTGCATTGTGGCAGGACGACACAGACGCCGCAGGGGTGGGCATGACCGAACCGTTCCTCTGCAACGCCGTGCTGCCGCCGGGGCTTGAGGAGGCCGGCGGCGCCGAACTGGCCGAGCTGGGCGCCAGCGAGGTGCAGCCGCTGCGACGGGCCGTGCGCTGCCGCACCGATCTGGCCACCTACTACCGGCTGCACCTGCGGGCCCGCCTGCCCTTCCGGCTGCTGCGCCAGCTGGCGGCCTTCCCCTGCCGGGGCCGGGACGATCTTTACGACGGTGTGCAGCGCGCCACCGACTGGAGCCACTGGCTGCCGCCGGAGCTGAGCTTCCGGGTGGATGCCAGCGGCAGCCTGCCGGGGTTGAACCACAGCCACTACAACGCCCTGCAGGTGAAGAACGCACTGGTGGACTGGCAACGCAGCCGCTGGGGCCAGCGCTCCTCGGTGGACCTCGACGATCCCGATCTGGCCCTGCACCTGCACCTCAGCGCCGGCCGACCGGGGCAGACCCCCCAGGCCAGCCTCAGCCTCGATGGCAGCGGCGACAGCCTGCACCGCCGCGGCTATCGGGCTGCCATGGGGCTGGCACCGCTGAAGGAAAACCTGGCCGCCGGGCTGATCCGGCTCACGGGCTGGGATGGATCCGTGCCCCTGGCCGACCCCCTCTGCGGTTCCGGCACCCTGCTGATCGAGGCGGCCTGCATGGCCCTCGGCCGCCAGCCGGGGCTGGAGCGCCGCTTTGCCCTCGAGCGCTGGCCAGACTTCGATGGCCGCCTCTGGATGCAGGAGGTGGAAGCCGCCAGCGCCCTGGAGCGCGAGCAATTGGCCAACGGCCGCCCGCTCGCCCCGGTGCTGGGCAATGAGGCCGACCCGCTGGTGCTGGCACAGGCCCGCGCCAACGCCGAAGCCGCCGGCGTTGCCCCCTGGCTGCTGCTGCAGGCGGGCGACTGCCGCGACTTCCAACCGCCGCCGGGGCCCGGGGTTCTGGTGTGCAACCCGCCCTACGGCGAGCGCATCGGCGAACGGGACGACCTCGAGCAGCTCTACGCCGATCTGGGCGCGATGGTGAAGGAGCGCTGCGGCGGCTGGGACCTCTGGCTGCTGAGCGGCAACCCGGAGCTCACCGGCGCCCTGCGCATGAAGGCCAGCCGGCGCATCCCCGTGAGCAACGGCGGCATCGACTGCCGCTGGCTGCACTACGCGATCCGCTGAAGGGCAGCGCCTAGCGTCGACGCCAATGGTGCGGATCTTCCATGCATGCCCTGAGCGGCCTGCTGCCAAACCTGCTGGCGGCGGCAGCCAGTCCTGGCTCCCGACTGGGGGATGTGCCGATCGAAGCCCAGGTGCTGTTCATCGGCGTGGTCTATCTGGGCACGTTGATCATCAGCCGCTTCTCGGTGCAGATCGGCATCCCGGCGATCCTCGGCGTGCTGCTGCTGGGCCTTGTGATCAACATCCAGACCTTGGATGTGAGCCATAGCGAGGTGGAGACCCTGCATGTGATCGCCCTCACCCTGCTGCTTTTCTACGCCGGCTTAAAGACCGACCTGGAAGCGATCAAAGGCTTCCTCAGTTATGGCCTGCTGCTGGCGGTGGCCGGAGTGGCGATCTCCACGCTCACCCTCGGTGCGGCGATCTGGTGGTTCACTTCCGCGAACGGCGCCGGACTGGCCCCCGGGCTCGCGGATTCCATGCCGATCGGGGCCGCGCTGCTGATCGCAGCCTGCCTGGGCTCCACCGATGCCGGTGCCACCCTCAGCGTGCTGCGCCAGGTGCGGCGCCGGGTGCCGGTGCGGGTGGCGCACCTGCTGGAGTTCGAATCCTGCGTGAACGATCCCTCGGCACTGATCATCTACGGCATTTTGATCAGCCTGTTCACCGTGCAGAGCACCGCGCTCGAGGCGCAGCTACCCGGCCTGGTGGTGACCGGCCTGCGAGACCTGCTGCAGCAGATCGGCTCCGGCCTGCTGGTGGGGCTGGGCTTCGGCTATCTGGCACGCCTGCTGATCGATCACTTCGTGATGGAGAAAGGCCAGCTGCTGGTGGTGGCGATGTCGATCGCCTTCATCGACTACGGCTGCAGCCATTACCTCGGCGGTTCGGGCTTTCTCTCCGCCTATGTGACCGGGGTGTTCATGACCAATGGCCACTACCGCAACCCGGAGATCAACCACACCTCGATCCAGGAGGTGCTGCTGCCGTTCAACACGATGAGCGAGATCAGCATCTTCCTGCTGTTTGGCCTGCTGGTGCTGCCCGGCGACCTGCTGCCGACCGCTCGGGTCGGCCTGGCCACGGCAGCGGCGTTGATGTTGCTGGCCCGCCCGTTGAGCGTGCTCTGTTTTCAACGCGTCTCACCCTTCAGCCGCCGCGATGGCCTGCTGATCGCCTGGTGCGGTCTGCGCGGGGCCGTGCCCCTGGCCCTCTCGTACAACCTGATGGACCAGATCCCACGACTGCGCGGCATGACACCCGAACTAGGCCCCGTGCTGTCGCACAACGCCCAAAGCATCGTGTTCGTTGTGGTGATGATGAACCTGCTGCTGCAGGGGCTGAGCCTGCCGCCGCTATGCCGCTGGCTCAACGGCCCAGCAGAGCCTTCGTTGTCTTCGTGAGCCCGGCCATCGTTTCCGGCAGGTAGGGCCCGCGGCTCATCTGACCGCCGACCCGCAGAAACAGACCGGTGAGCAACAGGTTGACGCCCGCCAGCACCAGCGAAGCCTGAATCCAGGGCCAGCCCAGATCCAGGCGGAACCAGAGCAGCAAGGCCAGCTCGGCTGCGATCAGCGAAAGCAGCAGCGTTACCAGGCCGCCCACCAGCAGCAGGGCGCCGCCGATCAGGCGACGCTTCTCACGATCGGCCTCCTGCAGAGCGATGCGCACATGCAGGTCCATCACTGAGCTCACCAGCCCGGTGACGCGCGAGGCCGCCTGCAGCGGTAGCCCCCCACGGCGGCTCCCATCGCGGCGATCGCCGCCATTGCCGTTGCTGCTGCTCATGCGGAGCGGCGGCCCGAGGCCAGCAGCAGACCGGTAAGCAGCCCCACACCGGCGGCCAGACCAAGGGCCAGCAGCGGCCGTTCGCGCACCGGCTTCTCGATGCGGGGGCGAAGGGTTGTGTTGAGCTCATCAAGCAGATGCTCGAGCTGATCCTCCAGGGGTTTGAGCGAATCGGCCAGATGGTTGGCGCGATCGCCGGTGACCTGCACCAGATCCATCAGCTGGGCCTTGACGCCCTCACTGGTGCGACCGGTCTGGTGGGCGATCACCTCGACCACCTTGTCGAGGCTGCCGCGGGTGGCCTCAAGGGTCTGCTGGGCCACCTGGGGCCATTGCTGCTGGATGGCAGGCAGCAGGCTTTCGAAACGCTCGCGGAACAGGGTCGGACCGGCCTGGCGCGGGCCGTTGCCTGGGGCCTCCTGAACGGAGGCAGGAGTGTCAGAGAGGGCGGCGCCGGCCTCGGGGCTGCGGTGGTTGCCGGGAGTGTCGGAGTCCATGGAGTAACGGGATGGACGGTTGCTCCTTTCACCGTAGGAACGAAGGCTTGAAACGGACAGAACTTCAGCTACCTTTCAGCTGCTCGGCGCACGGGCCTGTTGGTTCACATCAATCAGGTCGCACTGACGCACTTCAAGTCGTTCGGGGGGTCGATGACCATCCCCCTCGAGCCCGGCTTCACGGTGGTGACCGGCCCGAACGGCTCCGGCAAGAGCAATATTCTCGATGGCGTGCTGTTCTGCCTCGGCCTGGCCAGCAGCCGCGGCATGCGGGCCGAGCGCCTGCCGGATCTGGTCAACAGCACGATGGTCAAGGCGGGGCGCGCCGCCGAAACGGTGGTGTCGGTGCGCTTCGACCTGAGCGACTGGCAGCCCGATGAGGCCGAGGCCGGCCTGGAACCGGGGGAGGAGGGTCCGTGGATCCGGCCGGGCCAGACGGAATGGACGGTGACGCGCAAGCTGCGCATCGCCCCCGGTGGCACCTACGCCAGCAGCTACAGCGCCGACGGCATCCCCTGCAACCTGCAACAGCTGCAGACCCAGCTGCGCCGCCTGCGGGTGGATCCCGAGGGCAGCAACGTGGTGATGCAGGGCGACGTGACCCGCATCGTCTCGATGAGCGCCCGCGACCGGCGCGGCCTGATCGATGAACTGGCCGGCGTGGCCCTGTTCGATTCGCGCATCGAGCAGACCCGCAGCAAGCTCGAGGAGGTGCAGGAGCGCGAGGAGCGCTGCGCGATCGTGCAGCAGGAGCTGCTGGGGGCGCGGCAGAAGCTGGAGCGCGACTGCGCCAAGGCCCGCACTTACCAGGACCTGCGCGAACGCGTCCAGCGCGGCCGGCTGCAGGAGCAGGTGCTGGGCTTCGAGCAGGCCAAGGCCGATCAGCGCCAGCTGGAGAGCCGCCAGCAGGCCCTCACCGCCCAGGAGGAGCGCGACCGCCAGGCCGTGGCGGAGGGGCGCACCGCCCTGGAGCAGGCCAGCGCCGCCCTGGAGCAGCTGCAGGCGGAGGTGAAGGCCCTGGGAGAGGACAGCCTGCTGGCGGTGCAGTCGGAGCTGGCGGGCCTGGAGGCCAGCGGCCGCGAGCTGACGCGCCAGGCGGAGAAACACAAGCAGAACGGCGAGGAGCTGCAGCGCCTGCGCCAGGAGCTGAGCCGCCAGCAAGGGGAGCTACGGCAGCAGCAGGGGGAATTGGCCAGGGCCGATGACGCCAGCGCCCTGGAGCAGGCGGAGGCGGACTGCCGCGGCGCCGAGGCCGCCGTGGAGCTGTCGCGGCGGCGGCTGGGGGAGGTGGCCGGCCGCAGCGGCAGCTGGCTGGAGGAGCAGAAGCAGCGCAGCCGCCGCCGCCAGGAGCTGCAGGGACAGCTCTCACCGCTGCAGGCCGAGCAACAGCAGCTGCAGGAGCGACTGCGCCAGGAGCAGGAACGGCTTGAGGAACTGCGCCAGCAGCTGCAGGAGGAGGCCGCCAGCAGCGAAGGGGTGAGCCACTCCCTCAGCCAGCTCGATGACGAGTGGCAGCAGCTGCTCAATGCCCTGCAGGCCGAACAGGCCCGCGCCCAGGAATTGGTGGAGGCCCTGGCGCTGCAGCAGCGCACCCGCACCCGCCTGGAGCAGGAGCAGGTGGGGCTGGAGCGTGAGATCGCCAGGCTGGAATCACGGCGCGAAACCCTGCAGGAGAGCCGCGGCACCGGCGCCCTGCGCCTGCTGCTGGAGGCGGGGCTGGAGGGCATCCACGGGCCGGTGGCCCAGCTAGGGGAAGTGGAGGAGCTGCACCGCCTGGCCCTGGAGGTGGCCGCCGGTGCCCGACTCGGCCAGGTGGTGGTCGACGACGACCGCATCGCCGCCCGCGCCATCGAGCTGCTGAAAAGCCGCCGCGCCGGCCGGCTCACCTTCCTGCCACTGAACAAGATCCGCGGCGGTGGCGGCAGCGCCGGATCCACAGCTGCGTTCGAGCGGGGTCCGGGCGCGGGCCGCGGCGGTGGTGGTGGCGCCGATGGTCTGGTGGGCCGGGCCTTCGAGCTGGTGCGCTTCGAGCCGGTGTACGGCGAGGTGTTCCGCTATGTGTTCGGCGACACGCTGGTGTTCCGCGATCTGGCCAGCGCCCGCCGCGAGCTGGGCCGCTGCCGCGCCGTGACCCTGGAAGGCGAACTGCTGGAGAAGAGCGGCGCCATGACCGGCGGCAGCCTGCAGCAGCGCGGCAACCAGCTGAGCTTCGGCACCGCCGCCGACAGCGATGAGGCCGAACCACTGCGGCGCAGGTTGCTGGAGCTGGGTGAAACCCTCTCCGCCAGCTGCCGCAAGGAGGGCGATCTGGGCCGCCAGCTCGACGAGCTGCGGCCACTGCTGAGCCGCCAGGAACAGCGCCGCGCCGCCCTTGAGGCTGAACGCAGCGCCGCCCAGCGCTCCAGCGCCCCCCTGCAGCAGCGCCGCGAGCAGCTGCAGGGGCGCCTCAGCCAGCTGGAGGCCGACCTGGCCGCTGGCCGCAGCCGCCTCGAGACCCTGGCGGCCGAGCTCCAGCC
>CAIZNP010000021.1 GCA_903934375.1 uncultured Synechococcaceae cyanobacterium | reverse complement strand
TCTGATGAGCCCGTTTGCTGGATCTGTCCCAAGCGCGATGAGCCGTTCACGGAGGGCAGAGCCGAGTTGGCGGACGTTGTCTCGGCCTCCTTCTGTTCGGCCTGATTATCCACCGGAGACCTCAGCGTTGGATTCCCACCCGTCCTGACCAGCGAATCCTCTAGCAGCTTCTTCTGCTGGTCGTCCTGTTGATTCGGTTGGCGGATGCGCTGCTGAACTGCTTTCTCCGTCTTCTGCTCTGATGAGCCCGTTTGCTGGATCTGATCCAACTGGAGTGCATCCTGCTGCGTCTTGTATGCGTCGTAGTTATCCGAGTACAGGAACGACGACTCGCTCAGGTTCAAGGCCAGCAGGTCGAGGCCTACAACCTCCCATTGAGTGGTCAATGGTGACAGCGGCGCCGTGTAATCAATGGTGGTAGCTGTCTGCAGCGGCTGCAAGGAATCGACCGACTGCTGGAACGTGACCAGGGGCGGCACAGTGATCGTCGGCGTCAGGACCGCGGGCAGCTGGCCGTTCAACGACAACACGCCGCCGCTCACACTGGCGCTGTTGCTGATTGACCCGGCGACCAGCCCGAAGCTCGCTCCACCTCCACCGATCAGAGAGCTCAGCGCATCAAGGCTGAGGCTGGCGGTCGATGCAGAACCCAGGCTGATCGTGCCGCCACTGAGACCGAAGACATTGAAGCTGGAGCCGCTGATGGTAATCAAAGCACCGTCGACACTGATCGTGCCGCCCAGACCGGGCGGATCAGCCACCAGGCTGGAGCCGCTGATGGTGACGTTACTGGGGAGGCTGGGGCCACTGCCCACAGGAATGCCGCCGATGCGGATCGTGCCGCCGTCGCTGGCACCAGAGGTATTCACGGTGCTGCCAATGAGGCTGATGCTGCTGCCATCGAGCTGAACCGTGCCGCCGGCGGCACCACCGCTGGCATCGATGCGGCTGTTGAGCAGGCTGAGGGGAGCTGCGCTTGCGAGGGTGATCGTGCCACCCGGGCTGGTGAGGGAAGCGCCGCTGAGGTTGAGGCCACCGGCTGCGCTGGTGAGGCTGATGGGCCCAGTGGCGCCCAGGGTGCGCAGGCTGAGATCACCGCTGCTCTGGGTGATCCTCGCGCTGCTGAAGCCTGTGCCGAGGCGGCCGCTCCCGCTCTCGCTATAGAGGCCATTGAGCAGCAATGCTCCGCTGCCGTTGACCAGCCCCTGGTTCAACAGGGATGCGGTGTTGAAGCCTCCGGCATTGAGGCTGAGCGTGGCTCCGGCACCGACCGTGATGGCATCGCTGACGGTCAGGGAGCCGCCGTTGATGTTCAGGTTCTGGTTGTTGATCAGGCTCTGCAGCTGGGTGGTTCCGGCAGCGGCGTCGTAGGTGACGGCGCCCGTGCCCACAGGGATGGCGACGGCGGCCACGTTCGCGCCACTGGGCAGGGCATCCCAGTTGGCGGGATCACTCCAGTGGCCAGCGACAGTGCCGCGCCAGGTGGAGAGAGGGCGGATGCTGATGTCGGCCGTGAGGGTGGTGGGAGCTGAGACCAGGCTGTAGTTGGCCGCATCGGCGCCGTTGAGGGCCAGAGCGGAAACGGCGACGGACTTGGCCAGGCCGACGTTGGGATCAGCGAACAGGCCGCTGCCGGTCAGGCCGACACCATCACCAGCCAGCAATCCAGTAAATGTTGCCGCGCTTGTGTTGAAGCTGGCCTGGCTGTTGCCGTCATAGACCTTGTTGTTAACCGCCACCCCGGCCACTGATAGTGCGAGCGGGTTGATGGAGTAGTTGGGCGTTGCACTCGTAAAGCCGGAGAAGGAGTAATTGCCCGCATCAGCACCCGTCAGGCCAGAGGCGGACTGGGTGTAGGTGCCAACGACGGCCTTGCCGCTGCTGCTGAGGGTTGGGGTATTGACTGCTGCGCTGGAGGTGACGGCATCAGAGCCGACGATGTTGGAGAAGCTGACAGCACCTGGGTTCAGAGCCGAGCCATAGATGGAGCTGCTGGAAGCAATCGCAGCACCGATTCGGCGATCAGGCGAAGATCGAACGTCATCGCGCGGGACTCAGGTGGCGGTTGGCACGGCGCTCGAGCCGCGCGA
>CAIZNP010000020.1 GCA_903934375.1 uncultured Synechococcaceae cyanobacterium | reverse complement strand
GCATCGAGGCGCAGGTTGTCGGCCACGTTGCCGCTGAACAGGAACGTGTCCTGCAGGACCACGCCGAGCCGCTGGCGCAGGGTTGGAATCGGCAGCTGGCGGATATCGATGCCATCCAGCAGGATCCGACCCTGCTGCGGCTCATAAAGCCGGCAGAGCAGGCGGATCACGGTGGTCTTACCGGAACCGGTGGGGCCCACCAGCGCCACATGCTCGCCGGGCTCGATCCGGAAGGAGAGGTCCGTGAGGATCGGCTCGTCGTCGCGGTAGGCGAAGGAGACGTTCTCGAAGATGACCTCACCGGCGCTGCTGCGCTGGCCGCCGCTGGCCACGGCCGCGGCCGAGCGCTCATCGGCGGGCAGCTCGCTGATCTCCACCTGCTCTTCCAGCAGCTCCCCGATCCGCTCCACGGCGGTGAGTCCCCCCTGGATCTGGGTGAAGCGCTCGGCCAGCTGGCGCAGCGGATCGAACAGGCGCTGGGAAAAGAGGATGAAGGTGGTAAGGGTGCCGAGACCCATGGCACCGGTGGTGACCATCCAGCCGCCCAGGGCCAGCACCGCGGCGATCGCCGCCAGCGACACCCACTCGATCAGGGCGGAAATGGCCGAGTCGTAGAAGATCGTGCCGGTGACGGCATTGCGGTAGGCAGCGGTTGTGCGGGCGAAGCGATCGGAGTTCCAGGCCTCACGCCGGAACATCTGCACCACCTCCAGCCCCTGCAGGTTCTCCTGCAGATCGGCATTGAGCTGCCCCAGCTCCTCACGCACGCGGTAGTTGGCCTTGCGGTAGCGCCGCTGCAGCCAGAGCATGGTGAGCGTCACCGGCACCTGCGTGGCCAGCAGCAGCAGCCCCAGGCGTGGTTCGATCGCGATCATTGTGCCGGCGATCACCAGCAGGGTCACCAGGTCCGCAAGGATCCCCACGGCGCCGCTGCCGAACACCTCCGCCAGGGCGTCCACATCGCTGGTGAGCCGCGTCAGCAGCTTGCCCACCGGCGTGCGGTCGTGAAAGCGCAGGGAGAGATCGAGGGCGTGGGCGAAGAGGTCGTCGCGGATGCGGGCGGTGAGCCGCTGGCCCACCGCCTGCACGTTGAAGCTCTGCACGCCCTGCAGCCCGAGGCGCACCAGCACGGCAACCAGCAGCAGCAGCACCAGGGTGCGCAGCTGGGCGCTCACCGCCATCCCCTGCAGCCAGGGCAGCACCGGCTCGTGGCGCAGGGCGGAGATGGCCTGCCCCACCAGCAGCGGCTGCACGGCGGCTGCACCCGCCACCGGGATCAGCAGCACCAGGGTGAGCAGCAGGCGGCGGCGGTCGCGGCCCAGATACGGAAGCAGCCGCAGCAGCCGCTGGCGATCACGCGCCGCCATCAGGCTGGAGAGGCTGCAGCCAGCGCCGATGCCGGCACCTGGCTCGCGGCGGTGCTGGGGCTGGCACTCACGGCGGCGATCTGATCCACGATTGCCTGCAGCGGCCCGTGGTCGAGCCGCAGGGCGAGCGGATGGCCCACCAAGCGCGCGGTGGAGTGGAAGAGGTCCTCGATGGCGATCAAGCCGTTCTCCTCGAGGGTGCGGCCGGTGGCCACCAGATCCACGATCGCCTCGCTCATGCCGGTGATCGGGCCGAGCTCCACCGAGCCGGCCAGATGAATCAGCTCCACCGGCAGATCGAGGGCCTCGAAATAGGCCTCGGCGCAGCGGGTGAACTTGCTGGCGATGCGGCAGTGGGCCGGCAGATCGGCGGCGCGGCGGTAGGGGCTGCTGGCCTTCACCGCCACGCTCATGCGGCAGCCGCCGAAGCCCAGATCCACCAGCGAGGCCACTGGCAGCTGGTGCTCACGCAGCACGTCGTAGCCCACCACACCCAGCTGCGCCTGGCCATACGCCACGTACACCGGCACATCGGCGTTGCGCACCAGCAGCGCACGGGCGCGGCCGCAGGCGCTGGGCACCATCAGCTGGCGGTTGCCCGGTTCGAGCACAGCGGCGAAGTCAAGGCCGGCGGCGGCGAAGCGTGCCACCGAGTCCTTGAGCAGCGCTCCTTTGGCCAGCGCAACGGTGATCATGGAAGGCAGCCTGAACCGGGACTTTAACGATGCAGCAGCCGGTCGCCGCCAGCAGCCCCACGCCGACAAGCTCGGCTGCTGCCGGCTGTTCCGCGCTGCAGGTGGCGCTGATCCCGGTGCTCAACGACAACTACGTCTTCGTTCTGCACGGTGGCGACAAGGCCACTCGCGATGGCAAGCAAGCAGGGGCTGTGGTGGTGGATCCGGCCGTGGCTGAACCGGTGATCGCCTGGCTGGAGCAGCGGGGCCTGGCGCTGACGGCGGTGCTGCAGACCCACCACCACCACGACCACATCGGCGGCACACCGGAACTGCTGCGCCGCTGGCCCGGCGCCCGGGTGATCGCCAGCGCCGCCGACCGGGCGCGCATCCCCTTCCAGACCGACGGCGTGGCCGGTGGCGAGGTGCTGGAGCTGCTGGGGCGCCGCATCGAGGTGCTGGAGGTGCCCGGCCATACCGCCCACCACCTGGCGTTCTTCCTGCCGGCTCCGGCAGGCTCACCCTCTGGCGAAGCCGGTGAGCTGTTCTGCGGCGACACCCTGTTCGCCGGCGGCTGCGGCCGCCTGTTCGAGGGCACACCGGAGCAGATGCACCACTCCTTGCAGCAGCTGGCGGCGCTGCCAGCAGCCACGCGGGTGTGGTGCGCCCATGAGTACACCGAGGGCAACCTGCGCTGGGCCGCCGCCCAGGAGCCCGGCGATACGGCCATCAGCGATCGGCTGAAGGCCGTGCAGGCAGCACGGGCCGCCGGCACCGCCACGATCCCCAGCTCGATCGCCCTGGAGCAGGCCACGAACTTGTTCATGCGTGCTGCCGATGGCGCCGAGCTGCGCCATCGGCGCGGCAGCAAGGATCTGTGGAAGGGCTGAGACAGCGCTGAGGCGTCCGCGCTCAGAGCACCTGCGGCACCTCGGCGGCGGCGCTGAGCTCGAGGCCTCCTGGGAACAGGCGGGCAGGCTCCCCCGGCCGCAGCCGCAGGCGGCAGCGCTGGCCACGGGCGTAATCGGCCGCCAGGGGCAGCCGTAGCCGCAGCCGCAGCTCGCCGCACTGCACCTGATAGAGCCACTCGCGCCCGAGGAACTCGCGGCCCAGCACCCAGGCCTCAGCCGCATCGTCCGGGAACAGCTCAAGCCCCTGGGGGCTCACCAGCACCTGCAGCGGCTCATCGGGTTCCGGGCGCGGCACGGCGATACCGCACTCCGGCTCCAGCCAGCCCAGCTCAGTGGCCAGGCGAGCGCCCTGCCAGCGGGCTGGCAGCAGGTTGCCCTGCAGCACGAAGCGGCCCACGAAGGCGGTAGCCGGGCGATTCACGAGCTCGCGCGGGCTGGCGCACTGATGCAGGCGGCCGGATTCGAGCACGGCCACGCGATCGCAGATGGCCAGCGCCTCCTCAGGGTCGTGGGTCACGATCAGGCCGCTGGCACCGCAGCGGGCCAGCACCCCGGGCAATTCGGAACGCAGCCGCAGCCGCACCTCCACATCGAGGTTGGAGAAGGGTTCATCCAGCAACACCAGCGAGCTGCCCGGCGCCAGGGCGCGGGCGAGGGCCAGGCGCTGGCGCTGGCCACCGGAGAGCTCGTGGGGGTAGCGGCGCTCGAGCCCCTTCAGGCCCAGCAGCTCCAGCAGCCAGGCGGCGCGACTGCTGTCCTGGCCGTGGCGCAACCCGAAGGTGGCGTTGCGCCAGGCATCGAGGTGGGGGAAAAGGGCGTAGTCCTGAAACACCATGCCCACGCCGCGGCGCTCGGGGGGCAGCCAGCGGTTGGGCCCGGCCACCTCCTGGCCGCCGATCCGCACCACCCCTCGCTCCGGCCGCTCGAAGCCGGCGATCAGGCGCAACAGGGTGGTCTTGCCGCAGCCGGAGGGGCCCAGCAGGCCCACCAGTTCGCCTGGGCGCAGCTGGAAATCGATGGCGCGCAGGGTCCAGTCGCCACTGGCGGCTGGGCCGCTGTAGCGATGCCACAGGCCCGAGAGCTCCACCTGGGGCCGCAACGGCAGCTCGGGGGTGGGCAGCTCGGCTCGCATCAGGCGGGTTCGCCATAGGCTCAGCCCCCCATCTTCCCCCGCCATGACCAGCCCTGGGATCGAGGCCGTGATCACCAGCGCCGCCCCGGCTCCCGTGGGCCCCTACAACCAGGCCGTCAAGGCCGCTGGCGTGCTCTATTGCTCCGGCCAGATCGCCCTGGATCCCGCCACTGGCGCGATGGTGGGCGATGGCGATGTGGAGGCCGAAACCCGCCAGGTGCTGGCCAATCTGCAGGCGGTGCTCACGGAAGCCGGCTGCACGCCGCAGCAGGTGGTGCGCACCACGGTGTTCCTGGCCGACCTGGCCGACTTCGCCAAGGTGAATGCGATCTACGCCGAGGTGTTCGGAGCCGGGGTGTCGCCGGCGCGAGCCTGCGTGGAGGTGGCGGCGCTGCCCAAGAGCGCCCGGGTGGAGATCGACTGCATCGCAGTGCTCGGCTGAGGCCGGGCGTGCGGATCAGCTGGGCTGAATCCGCCGGAAGGTGAGGTTGAGGCGCTCGCCCTGCAGCCGCAGCCGCTGCGGCAGGCCGTGTTGCCAGTGGCGCTGGCTGGGAGGATCCATCAGCAGCAGGTCGCCATCGGCCAGGTCGATGGCGAAGGGGAGCTCGCCATCAGCGAGCGGATCGCGCGGTCGGGGCCGGAAGCGCAGCGCGCGGGTGGCGCCGAGGCTGAGGGAGGCGATCGGGGCCAGATCGTCGAGCTCGGGTTCGTCGTCGGCGTGCCAACCCATGCGATCGGCACCGCTGCGGTAGCGGTTCAGCAGCAGGCTGTTGAAGCGCACACCATGGGCAGCCTCGAGCCGATCGCGCAGATCGCTCAGCTCCGGCGTCCAGCCGGTGATGGCCTGGCTGAACCCGCTGTAGCGATAGGTGCAGCCGGGGTCGGCCACCCAGCAGGTGAGCCGCGGTGTGCGGTGGGCCCGGCCGTAGACCACCACCTGCGGTTGCTGCCAGGGCAGGGAGGCCGTTAGCTGGCGGCGCAGCTCGGCCGTGGCCAGGCCACCCTGCTGGAGCCAGCCCGGGGCATGGCGCAGGCGCAGGCCGGGGCGCTCCAGAACGATCACGGCGACGCCGGCCGTAGCCCCTGAGCCTGCAGGGCCTGCGGAGGCGCCAGGGCCGCCACGGCATCAGCCAGCAGCGGCGTGGGGTCAAGCGCCACCATGCCGGCTGGGGTGCGCCGGCGCAGCTCCACATGCAGGTGTGCCGTGCTGGCACGCCCGCTCTGACCCACGCGGCCGAGGCGTTCGCCGGCGGCCAGCTGAGCGCCCGGACGCACCGCCGCCTCCTGCAGGTGGGCATAGAGGGTCTGCCAGCCGCGGCCGTGGTCGAGCAGCACGGTCAGGCCATAGCCATCGATGTCGTCAACCAGCACCACCCGACCCGGCAGCATCGCCAGCACGGGGGTTCCCGCCGCTGTGATCAGATCCTGGCCGGCATGCATGCGCCAGGCCTGACGGCTCGGCGACCAGCGCCAGCCGTAGGGGTCCACCTCAGCGGCACGCTCCGGCAGGGGATACACCAGCTGCAGAGGCTGGCCGGGGCGCAGCACGAGCGGTGCATCAGCGGCTGGAGCGGGCACAAGCTCGGCAACGGGGGTGTCCGGCGGCAGCAGCGCCGGCCGCGGCGGGAGCTCAGCGGGCTGGAGCACGGGGGCCGACGCGAACGAGGCCTGAACCAGAGCAACGGACAGGGCGGCGACCAGCCAGATGGGTCGCCGCACGGACGGGGATCCCAGCCATCTGGCAGAACGTGGCACAGGGTTGGCCTTGGACATGGCGCCAGGCGGGCGATCCAGCCCGTTGTATCGGACCCCCTGTCAATGCGCCGCCGCTACCGGAACCGGCACTGATCGCGAATGCTTGGGCCAGCGAGCCGACCGATCAGCAGCCCTGAAGACCGAATCCGCAGCAGACAGCGGCAACGCTTTCCACAGCTTTTCCACAGTCCCACCAGGCGAGACTCGCGCCCCCCAGCGGCCTCTGCCCAACACCGGAGGAAAAGCCCTCTCCCATTGACAGCGCCCGAGAGCCAGGCGGCATCGCCACCCCACATACCAGAAACAACCCCAGAAGCGCTGCAGCACAGCAATTCTTACTCTTAGACGTACTAGACACATCACGCGGCGGCGCCTTTGACGGGCGGCCCCTTCCTGTGGGGTGATGGGTGCAACGAAGCGACGCGGACTGAATGGCGAACATCCCCGACCACCTGGCCCCTCACGTGAGTGTGGAAAACCAGTTCCCGGAGGATCTGTTCCAGGCCATGGCCCGCTTC
>CAIZNP010000019.1 GCA_903934375.1 uncultured Synechococcaceae cyanobacterium | reverse complement strand
CACCAGCCAGACGGAGAGGCGAAACTTCAGCGTGGACATGGCCACCCAGCCCGCTCTGATCACCGCCAGCAGTTTCGGATCCGTGCTCAAGCCGAAAGGCTGAAGACGCCGGGCCGAAAACGAGGGCCTGAAGACGGTGACGCCATGAAAAAGCGCCCTTGTGGGGCGCTGGTCAATAGACGCTGACGTCACGAGACGGTGAGTCGGCGGCTACGGGGAAACTGGGGAAGACTCCAGAGACGCCGCGATCAGGCGGTCCCGCAGAAGGTGACGTCGGGGAACTTGAGCTTGGCATCATCGAGGCTCTTGCCCTTGCCCTCTTCCTGCCAGTAGTTGATCACCTCAGTGGCCTTGTTGAGGATCTCGACGCGCTCGTTGTCGGTGATCCAGCTTTTGCCTTCGAGCTCGGTCTTGAGGGTTTCCCAGGCATCCTCACGGGGCCAGAAGAAGTAGGCGGTGAGGGGGCTGGGGCCGCCGCCCACGATCTGGTCGACAGCCAGGGCGACGTTGTCGGGCAGCCAGAGGATCTTCAGCAGGAAGCGGCCCTCATCGGCCTTGGGGGTACGGCCGGAGGGAACGCCGTTCTCATCGATGGTGGCGGCGGCCAGCACAGCACTGGCACCACGCAGCACCGGACGGCCCTCGGTGGTGTCCTCAGCGGAAACCTCAGGTGCGGCAGTCGCCACGGCGCTTTCGGCGCTCTCCGTGCTCATGGTGTCAGCGCTCAAGGCTTAATCACAAACAACTAACCTACCAGCCATCGGCCCCCCACTCCTGACGCCCCGCCTCATCCCCGGCTCAGCTCCGCGAGCGGTTCTGCTGTTCGACATCGACGGTGTGATCCGCGATGTGGGCGGCAGCTACAGGCGGGCGATCGTCGAAACGGTGCACCACTACAGCGGTGTGCGGCCGGCGCCTGACGCGATCGACGCCCTGAAGGCTGAAGGCTGCTGGAACAACGATTGGGAGGCCTCCCTGGAGCTGCTGCGGCGCCTCGCCCCGGAGAGCCTCTCCGCGCGGGTCTCCGCTGATGACGAGTCATGGCGAGTCAGATCCGGAGACACAAGCGCGGGCACGCCCAGAGTCACCTCCAGCGACGCAGCTCTACCCGCCTTCGACGCCTTGGTGGCGGTGTTCAACAGCTTCTATTTCGGCGGCGATCCCGATGGCGACCCTGCAGCCTGGCGCGGCTTCATCGGCGATGAGCCGCTGCTGGTACAGCCCGCCTTCTTCGAGACCCTGAACGCCGCCGGCCTGGCCTGGGGCTTTGTCAGCGGCGCCGAGCCACCTTCGGCCCGCTTCGTGCTGCAGCGGCGGCTGGGCCTGAGCGATCCGCCGCTGATCGCCATGGGCGATGCCCCCGACAAGCCCAATCCCACCGGCCTGCTGCGCCTGGCCGCCGCCCTCAGCGGTCCAGCCGGCCTGGGGCCGCATGCCCCACCCGTGGCCTATCTGGGCGACACCGTGGCCGACGTGCTCACCCTGCAACGGGCCCGCCAGCAGGTACCGGAGCAGCGCTTTCTGGCCCTGGCCGTGGCCCCGCCACACCTGCACACGCCCGAAGCCGCCGACCGCCGCGGCCCCTATGAAGCGCGCCTGCGCCAGGCCGGCGCCGATGCGGTGATCCCCGCCACGGAGCGTGTGCTGGAGGCGCTGGAGCAGACCCTGGCCTGAACCCCGCCCTCAGCGCTCCAGCGCCGCCGGCGCCTTCAGGGCCGCTGCCGTGAGGTTCTCGTGCCCGTGGTCGGTCACGGCCACATCGTCCTCAATGCGGATGCCGATGCCCTTCCAGCGCGCCTCGATCGCCGGCTGCCCCTCCGGCACCGGCAGGCGGTCGCTCACATAAAGACCCGGCTCCACGGTGAGCACCATGCCGGGTTCCAGCGCCACGTGGTGTTCGCCGAGGCGGTAGGCGCCCACATCGTGCACGTCGAGGCCGAGCCAGTGGCCGGTGCGGTGCATGTAGAGGTGGCGGTAGGCCCCCTGCTCAATGATCCCGTCGGCCTCGCCGCGCAGCAGGCCCAGGTGCAGCAGGCCGTCCACCAGCACGCGCACGGCCGTCTCGTGCACGCCCTCAGCGGTCTGTCCCGGCGCCACCGCCGCCACCGCCGCCTCCTGGGCCGCCAACACCAGCTCGTAGAGAGCCCGCTGCTCGCCCGTGAAGCGGCCGTTGATCGGAAAGGTGCGGGTGATGTCGCCGTTGTAGTAATCGGCCAGCGAGCAGCCGGCGTCGATCAGCAGCAGGTCGCCATCGCGCAGCAGGGCGTTGTTGGCTGTGTAGTGCAGCACGCAGGCGTTATCACCACCGGCGACGATCGAGCCGTAGGCCGGCCCGCGGGCGCCCTGCTCGAGGAAGTGCTGCTCGATCACCGCCTGCACCTGCCGCTCGCTCAGGCCAGGCCGGGCCACCTGACGCGCCAGCTCGTGGGCCTCGGCCGAGATGCGGGCCGCCTCGCGCATCCGCACCAGCTCCTCAGGCGCCTTGCGCAGGCGCAGGCCGTGCAGCAGCGGGCAGGGGGCCACCAGGCCCAGGGCCGCCGCACCGCTGCGGGGGGCGCGATCCAGCTGGGCCGCCCAGGCCTGCAGCACCAGCGGCTCCACATCCGGATGCTTGCCGACCCGGAAGGCGATCCCCTCGGCGCCCTTCAGGTACTCCGGCAGCCGCTCCGCAAGCTCGCTGCGGGGATGGGCCAGATCGGCCCCGAAACGCTCCACCGCCCCCTCGCAGCCCCAACGGAAGCCATGCCACACCTCGGCACTGGCCTCCTTGGCCGGCACGAACAACACGTAGCGCTCACCCTCGGGCCGGTGCGGCAGGAACAGGGCCACCGCATCGGGTTCATCAAACCCGGTGAGGTACCAGAAGTCGCTGGTCTGGCGGAAGGGCCACTCGCAGTCGGCATGGTGAGTGGCCAGCACCGCGCCAGGAATCACCGCGGCCGCCCCGCCAAGGGCTTCGAAGAAGCGGGCGCGGCGCTGGGCGTGAATCTCCGGACCGATCAGCATGGGACGCGCGCGCTGCTGAGCGCGACGATGGCACAAGTGCCCGTCACGATGCCGGTCCGCCGCCCTGCCACGCCTGCCACCGCCACGCCGGCCCCCTCGGCCGCAGAGCGCTGTGCCCTGCTGCTGGAGCATTGGCGCGGCGAACTGCGGCTCAGCGAGAGGGAACGCTCAGCCCTGGGGCCGGAACTCCAGGCCCTCGACCGCCAGCTTCTGGCCCTGCGCCAGCGGCGGCTGCGGGTCGCCGTGTTCGGTCGGGTGGGGGTGGGCAAATCGAGCCTGCTCAATGCCCTGCTCGGCGAACCGCGCTTCGCCACCGACGTGGCCCACGGCTGCACCCGCTCCCAGCAGCGGGTGCGCTGGGCCGTGGCGGTGACCGGCCTGGAGGCGGTGGAGCTGGTGGACACCCCTGGCATCGATGAGATCGCCGCCAACGCCCGTCAGCGGCTGGCGGCACGGGTGGCCCTCGGGGCTGATCTGGTGCTGCTGGTGCTCGATGGCGACCTCACCACCCCCGAGGCCGAGGCGCTCGATGCCCTGCTGGCCGAGGGCAAGCCGGTGCTGGTGGTGCTCAACCGCAGCGACTGCTGGCCCGAATCCGAACGGGAGGACCTGCTGGCCAGCATCCGCCGCCGCCTGCCTGTCGCCGCCCGGCCGCTGGAGCTGCTGGCGGTGGCCTCGGCGCCGCGGCGGGCGGTGCTGCTCGATGACGGCCGGGTGCGCAGCGAACCGCAGCCACCTCAGATCGCCCCGCTGCGCCGGGCCCTGCTGACCCAGCTGGAGGCGCACGGCGCCCTGCTGCTGGGGCTGAATGGGCTGCGTGCAGCCGATCGCTTCGCCCAGCGGCTGCACCAGTGGCGACTGCGCCGCGGCCGCAGCGCCGCCCAGGCCCTGATCGGCCGCTACGCCGCCCTGAAGGCCACCGGCGTGGCCGCCAATCCGCTGCTGCTGCTGGATCTGGCGGGCGGCCTGGCCCTCGATGCCGCCCTGGTCACCCAGCTCTGTCAGCTCTACGGACTGGAGCTTGGTAGCGGCGGCGCCCGCGCCCTGCTCACGCGCCTCTCGGCCCAGAACGCCCTGCTCGGCGGCACCCAGCTGGGCATTCAGCTGCTGTTGGGCGGCCTGCGCCAGGCGCTGCTGCTGGCGGCGCCCCTCAGCGGTGGTCTCAGCCTGGCGCCGGCCGCGCCGGTGGCCCTGGCCCAGGCCGCCCTGGCGGTGCACACCACCCGGCTCACCGGCCGACTGGCGGCGGCGGAACTGCTGCGCGGCGCCGAACGCGGCCGGCTGCGGCCCGCCTCGCTGCTGCGGCGCCTGGCCCGCCAGGATCCGCAGGTGCGCGCCTGGCTGCAGCAGTGGCAGGGGCGGCCGATCGCGGCGGGGGCAGCGGCACCACAACTGCAGACCCTGCTGCCATGAGCGAGCCGGTGCCACCCGATCCAACCCGCGATCTACCCCCAGGGCTGGCCCTGTTCGGCACCAGCGCCGACCCACCCACGGCCGGGCACCGGGCCCTGCTGGCAGGGCTGGCGGCGGTCTACGGCGAGGTGGTCACCTGGGCCAGCGACAACCCCTGCAAGCAGCACGGCGCCCCACTGCTGCAGCGGGCTGGCCTGCTCCAACGGCTGGTGGACGAGCTGGCCGATCCACGCATCACGCTCCACCAGGAGCTGAGCAGCCCCCGCGCCCTCGAGACCCTCGAGCGAGCCCAGGCGCTCTGGCCCAGCCGTGAGCTGGTGTTCGTGGTGGGAGGTGATCTGGCCGCCCAGGTGCCGCGCTGGTACTGCGCCGCCGAGCTGCTGCGGCGCTGCCGTCTCGCGGTGGTGCCCCGCCAGGGGTTCGCCCTCGATCCCGAAGCGCTGGAGGCGTTGCGGCAGCTGGGGGGACGCCCGGAACTGCTGGAGCTGCCGGTGCCCGGCACGGCCAGCTCGGCGGTGCGCGCCCAGCCCGACCCTGAGCAGCTGCCGGCAGCCGTCTGGGAGGAGCTCGTCAAGCACAATCTCTACGGACTCGGGCAGCCGCGCCGCTGATCCTCCCTCGCTGATCCGATGCGCCTCGCCCTCGCCCAGATCAACCCGCTGGTGGGCGACCTCAGCGGCAACGCCGCGCTGCTGCTGGCCGCCTGCCGCACGGCCTACACGCAGGGCGCCGAGCTGGTGGTGGCGCCGGAGCTGGCCCTGTGGGGCTACCCGCCGCGCGATCTGCTGCTGCGCCCCGCCCTGCGCCGGCGTCAGGTGGAGGCCCTTGATCAGCTGGCGGCGGAGCTTCCCAGCGGCCTGGCCCTGCTGCTGGGGGCGAGCGAAGCAGCGCCGGATCACCAGCAGCCGGATCTGTTCAACGCCGCGGCCCTGGTGCAAGCCAGCGGTTGGCGGGTGGTGGCCCGCAAACGGTTGCTGCCCAGTTACGACGTCTTCGACGAGCGCCGCTACTTCCGCCCCGGCGACCAGCCGGGCCTGCTGGAGCTGGAACACGGCGGCCGCCGCTGGCGTCTCGGCATCAACATCTGCGAGGACCTCTGGGTGGAGGAGGAGCTGCATGGCCAGCGGCTAAGGGGTGGCGACCCGGTGGGGGAGCTGCAGGCCCTGCGGCCCGACCTGCTGCTCAACCTCTCGGCCTCGCCCTTCGCCCAGGGCAAGGCCCAGCTGCGCCGGCGCCTGGCGGCGGCAGCGGCGGCGCGGCTGGGTTGTCCGGTGGTCTACGTGAACCAGGTGGGCGGCAACGACGAGCTGGTGTTCGATGGCGGCAGCTTCGTGGTGGCGGCCACCGGAGCCGTGGGTCTGCAACTGGCCTGGGCGGAGCCGGATCTGCAGGTGTGGGACACAGCGCTCGATCCCGCCGGCACAACCATCCCCCTGCCGGACCCCGAGGAACTGCTGCTGCGCACCCTCGTCCTCGGCCTGCGCGACTACGCCCGTAAATGCGGCTTCCTCCGGGCACTGCTGGGACTGAGCGGCGGCATCGATTCGGCGTTGGTGGCCGTGCTGGCCGCGGCAGCCCTCGGCCCCGGGAACGTGCAGGCGCTGCTGATGCCATCCCCCTGGAGCTCGGCCGGCTCGATCGAGGATTCCCTCGCTCTGGCCCAGCGATTGGGTATCGCCACAGGCACCGTGCCGATCGCAGCGCTGATGGCGGGTTTCGATGCGGCGCTGAACGAGCCCCTGGCCGGCCCACCGGCGGGACTCACCGCTGAAAACCTGCAATCGCGCATCCGCGGAACCCTGCTGATGGCGCTGGCCAACCAGCAGGGGCAGCTGCTGCTCTCCACAGGCAACAAATCAGAGCTGGCGGTGGGGTACTGCACCCTCTACGGCGACATGAACGGCGGCCTGGCAGTGATCGGCGACCTCTACAAAACGAGCGTGTTCCGCCTCTGCGCCTGGATCGACAGCCCGGCTGCCGCCGCCTGCCGCCAGGCCCTGGGACTGCCTGCCGAGGGGGAGCTGGTGGGCGGTGCCATCCGCGAGAAACCCCCCAGCGCCGAACTGCGGCCGGACCAGCGCGACAGCGATTCCCTACCGGACTACGACCAGCTCGATCCACTACTCAAGGCCCTGATCGAGGAGCAGCGCAGCCCCGAGGATCTGATCGCCACCGGCACCGACCCCGCCCTGGCGGAGCGAGTGCAGGTCCTGCTGCGCCGGGCTGAGTTCAAACGCCGCCAGGCGGCACCCCTGTTGAAGGTGAGCAACCGCGCCTTTGGCAGCGGCTGGCGCATGCCGATCGCCGCCGCGGGCTGAAGCGCCAGACCTAACCCTGGCTCTTGACCGGAAGCGGAGCCAAGCTGGAGAAACGCCCGTGTCCCGCGCCATGGCCGCCCCGACAGCCCCGATCGCAAGCATCGGCGTACCGCGGGAGATCAAACGTGATGAGCAGCGGGTGGCGCTGACGCCCGATGCCGTACGTGAGCTGGTGAGCCATGGCTTCACGGTGCGGATCGAGGCCGGGGCCGGCAGTGGCGCCGGCCTCGACGACGAGGCCTTCACCGCGGCCGGCGCACTGCTGGTGAGCCGGGAGGAGGCCTGGGCCGCTCACCTGGTGGTGAAGGTCAAGGAGCCGCAGCCGGAGGAATTCGATTTCCTTCGCCCAGACCTGGTGCTGTTCACTTATTTGCACCTGGCTGCCTACCCGGCGGTGGGCCGCGCCCTGCTGGCGGCAGGCACCACCGCCATCGCCTACGAAACGGTGCAGCTCGACGACGGCAGCCTGCCCCTGCTGGCGCCGATGAGCGAGATCGCCGGGCGGCTGGCCGCTCAGGTGGGCGCCCACCTGCTGGAGAAGCCCCACGGCGGCCGGGGGGTCCTGATCGGAGGCTGCACCGGTGTACGGCCGGCACGGGTGGTGGTGCTCGGCGCCGGCAGCGTCGGCTGGAACGCCGCCCGGCTGGCGGCCGCCATGGATGCGGAGGTGCTGCTGCTCGACCACAGCCCGGAGCGCCTGCGGCGCCTGGAGAGCCAGCGCCAGGGGCGTCTGGTGAGCCTGGTGAGCAGCCGCGGCCTGCTGGAGCGTCTCGTGCCCACGGCCGATCTGCTGATCGGCGCCGTGCTGCTGCCGGGCGACCGCGCCCCCACCCTGGTGGACGAGGCACTGGTGCAACAGATGCGGCCGGGATCGGTGATCGTCGACGTGGCGATCGATCAGGGCGGCTGCATCGCCACCAGCCAGGAAACCACCCACACCGAACCGGTGCGCACGGTCCACGGCGTGCAGCACTACGCCGTCGGCAACATGCCGGGAGCCGTGCCGTTCACCGCCACCGAAGCACTGGTGAGCGTCACCCTGCCCTACATCCTGGCGATCGCAGGCCGCGGTCTGGTGGAGGCAGTCACCGACCGACCGGAGCTGGTGTCCGGGCTGAACACGATCGGCGGCGCGGTCTGCCATCCGGGCGTGGCCAAGGCGCTGGGGGTGCACAACCGCCACCCGATGGCCTGCCTGCACTGAGGGGGCGGGCGGCATCCGCCGGGGATTCGGAAGACATTCCGCCCCCTCCCTGCCCAGGCCGTGCCATCACCCATACCTTGGGCGGGCAGATCGTCTGCGCCATGGCCT
>CAIZNP010000018.1 GCA_903934375.1 uncultured Synechococcaceae cyanobacterium | reverse complement strand
CGGAATATTCGTAGAACGCCTGAATCTCAGGCTTGCCTGTCAGCTCGGGCTGATCACGGAAGGCCTCCGGCACCAGGGTGAGCAAGCTCTCGGTGATCGGCCGGCCGCTGCGCACCAGCAGCTCCAGGGTGGCGTCGAGGTTGGCGGAGTCGCTGAAGGCGGGGTTGACCACCGGCTTGAGGTCCGCGGCCGCGTCACCCCACACAGCATCGAGATTGGACTCGGAAGCCCGGGCCCAGTTGATGTTGCCCAGCAGGGTGTTGATCTCGCCGTTGTGGCCGAGCAACCGCATCGGCTGGGCCAGGGGCCAGCGGGGCAGGGTGTTGGTGCTGAAGCGGCGGTGGTACACCGCGAAGCTCACGGCGAAGCGCTGATCGCGCAGGTCGCCATAGAAGGCGGAGAGCACCGCAGAGCGCACCATGCCCTTGTAAACCACGGTGCGGCTGCTGAGGGAGGCGAAGTAGAGGTCGCTGGCGGCGGCACCCCAGGCCTCACGGGCCCGATCGCCGCAGCGGCGGCGCAGGCGGAACAGCAGGGCCTCCAGCGCGTCGCCCTCGGCATCGGCCGCCAGCAACCATTGCTCGATCACCGGGGCGGTGCCGCGGGCCATCGGCCCGAGAACGGCGGGATCCACAGGCACGACGCGCCAGCCCAGGCTGCGCAGACCGAGTCGGGAGGCCTCCTCAGCGCAGAAGGCCCTGGCCTGGTCGCGCCGATCGGATTCCACCGGCAGGAACACCATGCCCAGGCCCCGGGAGGCACCGGCGGCTGCAGCCGCATCCGGCCAGATCGCCTCGAGATAGCTCCAGGGGATGCCGCAGAGAACGCCGGCCCCATCGCCGGAATCGCCATCACCGCCGCAACCGCCCCGATGTTCCATGCAGTCGAGGCCGCGCAGGGCCTGCTGCAGCACCCAATGACTGGCCTCGCCGCCCACATGGGCCAGGAAGCCCACGCCACAGGCGTCCTTTTCACCCGCCACCTCCGCCGGAGCGGAGCTGTCGCAATGGGGCCAGACGGGACGTGGAGACAGCGGCATAACCCGGCGACAACCTTGTTGCATGGAGGGCAGCGAAATCAGCGGTCTGAACCAGCGCGCTGAACCGGGGTGCCGGGGGACAAGCCCCCAGGCCACAGGCCGTGCTGCGAGGCTCCGATCCTAAGGACAGAGCCACCCGAGGCTCCGGCCGTGCCAGGGCTGCCGCAGAGACACTCGCTAGCGTGACCAGATGTCTCACCGGCATTCGATGGCAGGCCTGCTGGCGTTGCTGCCGCTCCTGCCTCTGGGCATCGCCCCCATCAGCGCCCGGCCGGATGCAGCGGTGGCCTTGCCGTTGCGCATGCCACCGCCGCTGCCAGCAGCGGAGCGGGCTGATCCCAGCCTTAAGGGCCCGACCCGCAACGCCGGCGAGGGGGTGGTGGTTAACGGCCTGCGGCAGCAGGCCCGTTGGCAACTGGAGAACGGCGAACTCTGGCTGCCCCTGGAGGTGCTGGAAGGGCAACTGGGCGTGAGCCGCAGCCAGACCCCCGACGGAGGCCTGCTGCTCGAGTGGTTCGGGCGCCAGCTTCAGGTTGCCCCCGCTCGCCAACGCAACCTGGCCGACGAGGTGGCGGTTCCGGTCTCGGACCTGCTGCAACCCCTGGGGGTGACGCCAGTGGTGCGGGGCGCAGATCTCTGGCTCAACCTGCCGGCCAGGCCCCTGCTGGCGATCCGCAGCCGCCCGCTTGAGGGCGGTGGGCTGCGGATCGTGTTCGATCTGGAAGGTCCCAGCCTGCTGCGCAGCGGCGACGGCCGCGTGCTGCTGGGGATGGTGGCCTCGCCCCAGCAGCTCCAGCAGCTGGATCAGCTCGGCCTCTCGCCTCGCCAAGCCGGCGACTGGCTGAGCCTGCGGGCGGAGGGGCAGCGGCTCAGCCTTGCCGATCCCTGGCGACTGGTGCTCGACCTGCCCGCCGGCAGCGCCGGCACTGGCACGCCGACGGCCAGCGCCTCGGCGCCCTGGTCACCAGCCCGCGATCCACGACTCGCCCAGTTGATGGGCCAGGGGCTGGTAATCGATCGACAGGTCGCCTCGAGCGGTTCCCAGCAGGTGCTGCTCCACAGCGTGCGCCTCGATCCCCGCAGCGTGCCCCTGGAGCTGCGCCCGCTGAACCGTCCCGACGGCATGCAGGGTTTGAGCAGCCTGACGCAGCTGGCGCGGCAGGAGCAGGCCCTGATCGCCATCAACGGCGGCTATTTCAACCGGGTGAACCGTCTGCCCCTGGGAGCCCTGCGGGACGGCGGCACCTGGCTGTCGGGACCGATCCTCAACCGGGGTGCCGTGGGCTGGGAACCCGGCAGGCTGCCGAGCTTCGGGCGTCTCAGCCTTGAGGAGAGCGTGGAGGACAGCCAGGGCCAACGCTGGGCCGTGGTCAGCCTGAACAGCGGCTATCCGCAGCGGGGCATCGCCCGCTACACCGCGGCCTGGGGCCGGAGGTATCAGCCGATCACGGGCGACGAGATGGCCGTACTGATTCGCCAGGGCCTAGTGATCCAGCGCTTCGAACCGGGCGAGCTGGCAGGCGGCGTGCCCCTGGAACCCGGCAATGAGCTGCTGGTAAGCCGCGGCAAGCTGTTGCTGCCCTGGCAGCCCGGCGAGCGCCTGCAGCTACACAGCCGCCCCAGCCATCCCCTCGGCGCCAGTCCATTCGTGATCGGGGGCGGCCCCCTGCTGCTGCAAAACGGACGGCTGGTGCTCAACGGCGCCGCCGAGGGTTTCAGCGCCAGCTTCCTCAGCCAGGGAGCCCCGCGGACGG
>CAIZNP010000017.1 GCA_903934375.1 uncultured Synechococcaceae cyanobacterium | reverse complement strand
GTCGAAATCGGGCGTGGAGATCCAGTTCTCCAGCGGATAGTGCACCGCCATTAGCTGCTCGGGCAGGCTGGCCAGCAGTGCCTTCAGCCCTCCGGGTGCCAGCAGGAACTCGTCGGCATCGAAGGGATAGATCCAGTCGGGCGCCCAGGCCTGACTCATCTCCACCAGCGCATTCATGAAGGCCTCCTGCCGGTAGTCCGCGCTGTCGAGATGCAGCAGTTGGATGCGCTCTCCGAGGGCGGATGCCTTCAGTCGGGCCAGGCCTGCCGGCGTGCCGTCGCTGCTGGCATGGTCGAGCACGTAGACCGCATCCACGTGGTGCAGCAGGGCATGAACCAGCGCCACCGCCGCCAGCGGCCACTCGTCACGCACCGCCAGCAGGCCGATCACGCGAGGCGGCTGCGGCGTGGCATCGGTCATGGCCGCACCAGCCTCATTGCAGGTAGGTGCTCTGGCCCAGGCTGGTCTCCAGGTGATCCATCAGGCGCCGGGCGTCGCTGATGGCCAGATCGCCGCGCTGGATGGCGCCCTCGCTGGCCACCCGCAGACGCTCCAGCAGCAGCTCGGGGTCATGCTCCATCGCCTCCAGCACCTCGGCGTTGGTGTTGCCGCGCACCACGTGATCCACGCGGTAGCCGCCGCCGTCTGCCAGGCGGATGTGCACGGCGTTGGTGCTGCCGAACAGGTTGTGCAGGTTGCCCATCACCTCCTGATAGGCGCCTCCGAGGAACATGCCGATCCAGTAGGGCTCCCCCTCGCGCAGGGCATGCAGTTCCAACAGCGGCTTGGCCTGTCCATCGCCGATGAAGCGAGCCAGTTTGCCGTCCGAGTCGCAGGTGAGGTCGGCGAAATGGCCGAGCCGTGTGGGCTGTTCATCGAGCCGGTGAATCGGCATCAGCGGGAACAGCTGCTCGATCGCCCAGGTGTCCGGTGCTGAACGGAACACCGAGAGGTTGGCGTAGTAGGTGCCCGCCAGGGCCGCCGCCAGGGCGCGCAGGTCGTCCGGGATGGGGCCGCCGGCGCTCCCGCCAGCACCTGCCGGTAGGCGCGCCACGATCGCCTCGGCGCAGGCCCAGGTGAGCTGCTCGGCCAGGGCTCGCTGCGGCAGGCTCAGGTAACCGAGCCGGAAGGCGGCCAGGGCGTCGTCCTTGAACTTGATCGCGTCGTTCCAGGCTTCCTGCAGGCGCGACGTGTCGGGGCGGTTGTCGCGATTGTCGACCTCGCCGTCGCCGTCGCCGTTGCTGCTGGTCGCCTCCGCCATCGCCATCGCTGTGAGGCCCGCGAGGGTGTCGCGCAGGTTGCGCACCACCAGCGGTTCCCCCTCGGTGGCCGGCGGGACGGCACCGGCGGTGCCGTCGCTGCCCAGCACCCCACCGCATCCCAGTACGTCGAACACCAGCACAGAGAAGTGGCTGGCGATGGCGCGGCCGCTCTCGCTCACCAGCGTCGGCACTGTCACGCCGTGGGGCTCGCAGCACTCGCGCACGGTGGCGACCACGTCGTTGGCGTAGTTCTGCAGCGAGTAGTTGGTGGAGGCCGCCGTGGCGGTGCGGCTGCCGTCGTAGTCGATCCCCAGGCCGCCGCCCACATCGAGGAAGCCCATCGGCGCGCCCAGCTTGGTGAGCTCCACATAGATCTGGCCCGCCTCCTGCAGGGCGTCCTTGAGCACGGCGATGTCGTTGATCTGGCTGCCCACGTGGAAGTGCAGCAGGCGTAGATCCGCTAGCAGCCCCGCTTCCGCCAGGGCCTGAACTGTGGCCAGCACCTCGGGGATGGCCAGGCCGAACTTCGCCTTTTCGCCCACGGAGCTGCCCCAGCGGCCGGTGCTGCGGCTGGAGAGCTTGGCGCGGATGCCGATGAACGGTGCCGCCCCCAGCGCGCGGCTGGCGCGGATGATCCGCTCCACCTCATCGGCCTGCTCGATCACCACCACCGGCTGACGCCCGAGCCGACGCGCCAGGATCGCCGTCTCGATGTAGCGCTGGTCCTTGTAGCCGTTGCAGATCAGCAGCGCCTCGGGATCGTCCACCAGCGATAGGGCGATCAAGAGTTCGGCTTTGCTGCCGGCCTCCAGGCCGAAATGCCAGCGGCGGCCGCTCTCGGCCAGCTGCTCCACCACGTGGCGCTGCTGGTTGCACTTCACCGGGAACACGCCCTGGTAGCGGCCGGCGTAGCCATACTGGGCGATGGCGCGCTCGAAGGCGGCATGCAGCCGCTCGAGCCGGTCTTCGAGGATGTCGTCGAAGCGGATCAGCAGCGGCAGGCCGAGGTTGCGCCCCTGCAGCCCCTGCACCAGCTCCACCAGATCCAGCGCACCGCCGCGGTCGCCGCGGGGTTGCACGATCACGTGGCCGCGCGCATTCACCGAGAAGTAGGGATCCCCCCAGCGCTCGAGGCCGTAGAGGGCGGCGCTGTCGGCGATGGACCAGCGGGCATCTGCCGCCATGACGCACGCAGTGGGGGTGCTGCGGTGAAGACCGACGGAATCTAGGAGTGGCATCCCTGCTGGGCAGTGCTACAGAGCGGGCACACGACCATGCCGGGGCCGATGCAGCTGTTTAGTCGACTGCCGGAGCGGCGGCTGCGTCTGGTGCGCTGGGCCCTGCTGATCGGCTGGCTGCTGCTGATCGCCTCGCTGTTGCTGCCGCTGCTCGCGCTGCCGGAGGCGCTGATGCCGCCCTGTTCGGTCCTGCTCGATCCGGACTGCCAGCTGCACCGCCAGCCCGGCAACCGCCTGTTCTGGGGCACGGTGGTGCCCATGGGCGTTCTGATGATCGGTGTTCTCAGCCATGAGCTCTGGCGGCGCATCTGTCCGTTGGCGTTCGTGTCGCAGCTGGCCCGGGCCCTTGGCAGGCAGCGCAGCCGGCCCGGCCGCAAGGGCCGCCCGGAGGTGGTGCAGGTGGAGGCCAACTCCTGGCTGGGACGTCACCATCTGGCCCTGCAGTGGTGCCTGCTGATCGCGGGGCTCTGTCTGCGGCTGCTCTGGGTGAACGGCAGCCCCCTGGGTCTGGCGATCCTGCTGCTGGTCACCCTGGCGGCGGCGCTGCTGGTGGGCTGGGCCTGGGGCGGCAAGGCCTGGTGCCAGTACGTCTGCCCGATGGGACCGGTTCAGACCGTGCTCACCGGCCTGCGGGGCCCCCTCGGCAGCCCCGCCCACGTGGGCACCACATCCCGCGTCACCCAGTCGATGTGCCGCATCATCGCCAGCGATGGCCGCGAGCAGAGCGCCTGCGTGGCCTGCCAGGCCCCCTGCATCGACATCGACGCGGAGCGTGCCTTCTGGCAGACCCTGCGCGGTAAGCGGAGCCTCGACTGGGCCTGGTTCTCCTACCCGGGCCTGATCCTTGCCTTTTTTCTGCTGATGGAGCAGGTCGGCGGTGCCGACACCGACCTGGCCCGGGACCCCCTCGGCTACCTGCGCTCCGGCGCCTGGGCTTTCGATGCCGGACTGCCTCAGCGGATCTGGCAGCCCCTCGGGTTGGGGTTGCCCCTGCCGCGGCTGTTGGAGATCCCGCTGCTGCTCACTGCTGCTGCGGCGCTCTCGGCGCTGCTGTTCGGTGGCTTCGAGAGGCTGCTCAACAAGCTTTATGAGCACCGGGGCCTCGGCGAGCCGCGTGAGCGGGCGGTGCAGCGCACCCGCCTGCTGGCCTCCTTTGTGGCGATCAATTGTTTTTTCTGGTTCGTGGATCCCTTTCAGGGCGCCCTGGGCCATGAGGTCGGCGAGCTGCTGCGTTCCCTGGTGCTGGTGGCCTCCGCCATCAGCCTTTTCCGCAGCTGGGGCCGCGATCAGGCCACCTACCGGCGCGAGAGCGCCAGCGAGGGCTTGCGGCGGCAGCTGCGGGAGCTGCCGGGGCTGGAGGACGCCCTCGATGGCCGCGCCCTCGAGGCGCTCTCCCCTCAGGAGGTGTTCACCCTGGTCAAGGCCATGCCGGCCATGGGCCGCCAGCAGGGGCGCGGCATGTATCGCGACGTGATGGCGGAGATGCTGCGCACCGGTCGGCTTGATCGGGCCAGTGCCCTGCTGGAGCTGCAGGAGTTGCGCCAGACCCTGCAGCTGGATGAATCCGACCACCACGCCGCAGTGCGCATCCTCGCCAGCGAACAGCCCGATCTGCTGGAGCGCGATCACCTGCAGCGTCAGGTGGATGACCTGCGCTTCGAGGCGGCCCATGAGGCGATTGAGGATCTGTTGCGCCTGGCTGGAATGCCCGTTCTGGAGCTGGAGCGGTTGCAGCCGGCCTTGCGGGAGCCGCTGGAGCACCTGCAGCAGGAGTCCGGGCTCGACGAGGCGCAGTGGAGTGCCGTGCTCAAGAGCTTCGGCCCCCAGGGCGAGCTGGAGCGCCAGCGCCTGGAGGGGCTGCGGGCCAACTGGTTGCAGGAGGTCGGCCTGCGCATGCATCTCAGTGAGCTCGCCGTGGCGGACCCGCTGCTGCAGCCGCTGGTGCACGTCATGGCTCTGCGCACCGAGTCGCCTCGTCGCGACCTGGATGCCCGGCTGACGGCCGCGGGTTTGGAGCCTTTGCCGGCTGCGCTGCCGGATGTCGTGCCGGCCGCCGCTGAGCTGGATCAGGCGTTCGATCTGCTCTGGCGGGATCCCGATCCGGATACGGCAGGCTGGGTGCTGATGCTGGCCCGGGAGCGCGATCCGCAGCGAGCTGCCCGCTATCTGCAGGATCCCCGCGCTGGCCTGGGCGATTCGCCGTTTCTGCAGAGCCAGCGCCGCGGTGAGGTGGATCCCGATCGGGAGGAGTTCCCGGCCATCGCCGCCGCCGAGTTGTTCGAAGATCTCCTGCCGGAGGGCCTGCTCTGGGTGGCCCGCCAGGGCTGTCTGCGCGAACTTCAGCCGGGTGAACGGCTGTTTGAGAAGGGAGACGCCAGTGATTCGCTGGCCCTGGTGTTGGCCGGCGATATGCGGCTGCAGACCAGCGGCGGTCCGCCGGTGGCGCTGGCGGCCGGGCAGACGGTGGGGGAGATGGGTGTGATCCGGGGTGAGCCCCGCATCGTCAGCGTGCAGGCGGGGCCGGAGGGGGCGCGGCTGTTCGTGCTGCCGGCCCAGTCCTTCGAAGAATTGCTGCGGCGCTCACGCCGTTTCGGTCGCGGTCTGCTGGCCCATCTCGCCGAGCGTCTGGCGTCTGTGGGGCCTGTGCTTGCCAATTAGCACGTCGGCCACGGACGATGAGCCGGATCCGAACGTTTGTTTCCATGGCCGCTGAACGCAGCTTCGTTGCCATCAAGCCCGACGGCGTGCAGCGCGGCCTGGTGGGCGAGATCATCGGTCGCTTCGAGCGCAAGGGCTTCAAGCTGGTGGGCCTCAAGCAGCTCACCCCCAGCCGCGAGCTGGCCGAGAGCCACTACGGCGTGCACCGCGAGCGCCCCTTCTTCGCAGGCCTGGTGGACTTCATCACCTCCGGCCCGGTGGTGGCGATGGTGTGGGAGGGCGACGGCGTGATCGCCAGCGCCCGCAAGCTGATCGGCGCAACCAAGCCCCTCGAGGCTGAACCCGGCACCATCCGCGGCGACCTGGCCGTGAACATCGGCCGCAACGTGATCCACGGTTCGGACGCCCCCGAAACCGCCGAATTCGAGATCGGTCTCTGGTTCCAGCCCTCTGAGCTGAGCGATTGGACCCCCGCCGATCAGGTCTGGCGCGTCGAGGGCTGAGATCCTCTGCCGCCGGTGCTGGTCCCGCTGGCGCCGGTGGCAGGTCCGGCTGTTCCCCGCCACCCTGAGGGGATGTCATCTGCGTTGCTGTGACGCTTCGCCTGAACCCCCTCCGCCGTCCCCTGCGGTCCCTGGCCGCCGTTGCCGGTATGGGCTGTCTTGCCCTGGCTCTCACCCAGGCCCGCGCCGCCGCTCCGGTGCCGCGGGTGGTGGAGGTGCCGTTCAAGCCGGCCTTCGTCAGGGCGCCTGGGGGAAAGGAGATCGCGGCGCGCGCCGGCCAGATCCTGGCGCCGGACTCACTGCTACGGACTGAGAAGCCCGGGCGCTTGCAGGTGCAGCTGGCCGACGGCCGCCAGTTCCGGCTCGGTGGTCACTCCGTTCTGCGGCTGGGCGTCGGCGGCCTGAACCTGGAGAAAGGCCAGATCATCGCCTGGGTGAATCCGGGCCTGAAGGGTGGCTCGCCCCTGAAGATCCGCACCCGCGTGGCCACCGCCTCGATCGTGGGCACCACCGTGTTCATCGAGGCCACCGACGACAGCCTCAAGGTGTTCAGCTGGGAGGGCCATGTGCAGGTGGAGACCGACGCCGGGCGCCGCTACAACCTCACCAGCGGTCAGCAGTTGACCCTCGACAAGCAGACCTGGCAGGAACCGCGTCGCCTCAGTCAGAGCGAGGCGGCGGCTCGGCGCCAGAAGAGCATCCTGCTCAACGGCTTCGCCACGCCGATGGAGACCCTTCCCGTGATCGAGAAGGAGCTCGGCCTCAGCGCCGTGACCCCGGCGTTGAACCCCCGGTGAGACGTCCGCCCCTCTGGGGGCTGGCTCTGGCTCTGCCCCTGCTGGCCTCCCCCTGGCTGGGGGCGGCCGATGCCCAGTGGCGGGTCTGGTTCTTCCAGTGGCGTGGTGCGCGGCCCGTGACAGCGTTGGAGTCGCCGGTGCCGGAGCGGGTTCCGGTGCTGCTGGCGGTGGATCGCGAATCCCTGGCGCTTGATCAGATGCTGTCCCCCGCCGAGCGGGAGGCGTCGCCCCTGTGGCGGCGCATGGGCGCCTGGCCTTGGTCGCGGGCGCTGCAGGCGGAGCTGGCGGCGGCTGTGTTGGAGCGTGGCGCTGCCCGGGTGGTGTTCAACATCGTCACCAGCCAGCCCAGCCGCTACGGCCCGGCCGACGATCAGGCCTTCGCGCGCCGGCTGGCTCCCTGGCGGCAGCACGTGGTGCTGGCGGCTTCGCTGGCCGCCGGCGAGCAGGGCGGTGTGGCGCAGGTCGAGCTGCGTCGCCCTCTCTATACCCCTTTTCGGCGGGTGGGTCTGACCGCCCTGCTGCAGAGCCCGCAGGGCATCACCGAAGCGATTCCAGGTCGCCGCTGGTTGGAGCAGGCCCTAGCCGACTTCCCGCCGCCCTACCCGCCGCCGCTGGCCTTCGCCGCCCTGGGGCGCCCGGTGCCTGCGGAGCCGTTGGCGATCAACTACCCGGGCCCGGCCGGCAGCCTGCCGCAGGTGCCCGCCTGGCAGGTGCTGGAGCAGCCTGAAGGCTTCTGGCGTGGCCGCACCGTGCTGTTCGGCGCCACGGCAGCGGAGCTGGGCGATCAGCAGGAAACGCCCTATGGCCCCCTGAGCGGTGCTGAGGTGCAGGCGGCGGCACTGACCAGCCTGCTGCAGGGCTCGGCCCAGCGGCAGCTGCCGGCGCCGGGTGTCGCGGGGTTGCTGTTGGGCTGGTCGCTGCTGGCGGCACTGCTGCTGCGTCGCGGTACCAATGCCAGCGCCACGTTGTCGCTCGCTTTGACAACCGCCTCCGGAGGGCTGCTGCTGGCGGGCCTGAGCTGGGCGGGTGGCTGGCTGCTGCCGGTCACGGCCCTTCTGGGCATGCCGCTGCTGGGGGGTGGCGTGCGCGGCTTCGGCCAGTGGCGGCGGGAGAGCCGGGAGCGCAACTACCTGCACGAGCTGCTGGCCCGGCGCGTCTCGCCCACGCTGCTGCGCGACATCCTGCGCGAGCCCGGCCCGCTCTGGACCCAGGTGGGCGGCAGCCGCGCCCGCTGCGTGGTGTTGTTCACCGATCTGGTGGGCTTCACCCCCCTCAGCGCCGAGCTGGAACCGCCCGAGCTGTTCGCCCTGCTCAACCGTTATTTCGAGGCGATCTCCGCCGCCGTCATTGCTGAGCAGGGCCTGCTCGACAAGTTCATCGGGGATGCGCTGATGGCGGAGTTCGGCGTGCCCCGCAGCCGCGGTGATGCGATTGAGGCCCTGGCGGCCGTTCGGGCGGCCCTGGCGATGCAGGCCAGCCTCGGGCGGCTGAATCAGGAGTTGATCGCGGCCGGCCGGCCGCCCCTGCGCCAGGGCATCGGCCTGCACTTCGGTGAGGTGATCGCCGGCAATCTGGGCAGCAGCCAGCGGCTGGAGTTCACCGTGATCGGCGCCAGCGTGAATGTGGCCAGCCGCCTGGAGGGGCTCACCCGCCTGTTCCCGCAGCACCCGATCCTGATCAGCGCCAGCGTGCTGGCGTTGCTGCCGGGGCAGCTGAAGGTTGAGCCCCTCGGTGCCCACCCGCTCAAAGGCTGGCCGGAGCCGGTGGAGGTGTTTGGGCTGATCGGTTTGCGCGCGTAGTCCTTTGGACTCTTGCCGCCAGGCGCGCTTCGGTTGAGGCGTCTCCAGGTGTCAGCCGCTGAAGCGGTTCCAGCGGAAGACCTGCAGCCAAGAGGGCTCCAGGAATGACTCGCCCTGGTGAGTCGTTCCCAGACACGCCCTCGGCGCACCCCCACCAAGCACGGCCGCCGCGAGCAGCTCGGCGGTGATCGCCGCCAGCAGCACGCCGTTGCGGTGGTGGCCGGTGGCCAGCCAAAGCCCGGGGATCGGGCTGTCCCCCAGCAGCGGACCTTCGTCCGGGGTGCAGGGGCGGAAGCCCCACCAGCGCTCCATGGGCGGCCAGCCGCTCGCTGCCGGCAGCAGGGCGGCGATGCCCTCCTGGAGCTGGCGCTGGCCGTCCGGTGTGAGGCCCTCGCCGAAGCCGGCCTGGGGCTCGCTGGTGGCCCCCACCACCAGCAGGCCGTCCTCCCGCGGCACCAGGTAGGTACCCGGCCCGAAGATCACCCGCTCCAGGGCGCGGCGCGGCCCCTGCAGCGACAGCATCTGCCCCTTGACAGGAAACACGGGCAGCTGCGGCAGCAGCCGCGCGCTCCAGGCGCCGCAGGCCAGCACCGCCCGCCGTGCCGGCAGCCGCTGCTGCTCCCCCTCGGCCGTGCGCAGCTGCACCGCCGACAAGGCGGCTCCGTGCCTCCTCGCCTGGCC
>CAIZNP010000016.1 GCA_903934375.1 uncultured Synechococcaceae cyanobacterium | reverse complement strand
TGTTGTCGCTGGCCATCTCCCGCTCTCCCTGCAGCACGTGGATCTCCACGTTGGTCTGCCCATCCACAGCCGTGGAATACACCTCCGACTTCTTGGTGGGAATCGTGGTGTTGCGGGGGATCATCTTGGTCATCACGCCGCCGAGGGTCTCGACGCCGAGGGACAACGGGCTGACATCCAGCAGCAGGATGTCCTTCACCTCACCGGCGAGCACACCGCCCTGAATGGCGGCACCCACGGCCACCACCTCGTCGGGGTTCACGGTCTGGTTGGGGTCCTTGCCGGTGACGCGCTTCACCAGCTCCAGCACCGCCGGGATGCGGGTGGAACCACCCACCATCACCACCTCATCGAGCTCGGAAGCGGCGAGCTTGGCGTCCTTGAGGGCCTGCTCCACCGGCACGCGACAGCGATCGATCAGCTTGCTGGCCAGCTCCTCGAACTTGGCGCGGGTCAGGGTGAGGTCGAGGTGCTTGGGGCCCTCGGGGGTGGCCGTGATGAACGGCAGGTTGATCTCGCTCTGGGTGGCGCTGGAGAGTTCGATCTTGGCCTTCTCGGCCGCTTCGGTGAGGCGCTGCAGAGCCTGCTTGTCGGCGCGCAGGTCGATGCCTTCGTTGGCCTTGAAGCTGTCGGCTAGGTGGTCAACGATCACCTTGTCGAAGTCGTCGCCGCCCAGGTGGGTGTCACCGGAGGTGGAGAGCACTTCGAACACACCGTCGCCCACCTCAAGCACGGACACGTCGAAGGTGCCGCCGCCCAGGTCGAACACCAGGATGCGCTCGTTGCTCTTCTTGTCGAGGCCATAGGCCAGCGCTGCCGCGGTGGGCTCGTTGATGATGCGCAGCACCTCGAGGCCGGCGATCTTGCCGGCGTCCTTGGTGGCCTGGCGCTGGGAGTCGTTGAAGTAGGCGGGAACGGTGATCACCGCCTGGGTGACCGTTTCACCGAGATACTTGCCGGCATCTTCCGCGAGTTTGCGCAGCACCTGGGCGCTCACCTCCTCGGGGGCGAACTGCTTGCTCAGCACCGGGCACTTCACCTTCACGTTGGAGCCGGCCTTCTCCACGCCGTAGCTCACCTCCTTCGACTCCTCGTTGACCTCATCAACCCGGCGGCCGATGAAGCGCTTCACCGAATAGAAGGTGTTCTCGGGGTTCATCACCGCCTGACGCTTGGCGATCTGACCGACGAGCTGGTCCTGATTCTTGGTGTAAGCGACCACGGAGGGCGTCGTGCGGAAGCCCTCGGCATTGGCGATCACGGTGGGCTTGCCGCCCTCCATGACTGCCACGCAGCTGTTAGTGGTGCCAAGGTCAATGCCGACAACCTTGCCCATGGATGTCCTCTGAACTGCAGGCATCCTCAACAGCGGCCCCGGCATGGGGCTAGGTGTGGTTGCCGAACCGTGCCCGTACCGACCGTCTGATCACCGTGAGCAGCCTGCCCCCCATCAGCGGCACCACCACCATCGCCGGAGTGCTGGGCGACCCGGTGCATCACTCGCTCTCGCCCGTGATGCAGAACGCGGCCCTGCAGTCCATGGGGCTCGACTGGGTGTTCCTGGCCCTGCCGGCACCCGCCCCGGAGCTCGCCACGGTGGTGCGCGCCCTGGAGGCGATGGAGTGCCGCGGCCTGAACGTGACCATCCCCCACAAGCACAGCGTCGCCGGCCTCTGCCGCGAGCTCAGCCCCCTGGCCCAGCGGCTGGGGGCCGTGAACGTGCTGGTGCCGCTGGCAGGCGGTGGCTGGCACGGCACCAATACCGATGTGGAGGGTTTCTGCGCGCCGCTGCGGGACGGGGATGCCGGGCGCTGGCACGGCCGGCAGGCCCTGGTGCTCGGCTGCGGCGGCAGCGCCCGGGCCGTGGTGGCGGGCCTGGTGGAGCTGGGCTTCGCCAGCATTGCGGTGGCCGGCCGCGACCCGATCCGGCTGGCGGCGCTCATCGCCGACTGCCAGAGCTGGGCCCCGCAGCTGCAGGCGCTGAGCTGGCGAGGCGACAGTGACGGTGACGGTGACAAGGCCACCGACCCGCTGCTGCCGGCACTGGCGGCCGCGGCCCTGGTGGTGAACACCACGCCCCTGGGCATGCACAGCGCCAGCGATCCGAACGCCGTGGAGCGCTGCCCGCTGAGCGCGGCCCAGCTGGATCAGCTGACGCCCGAAGCCAGCGTCTACGACGTGATCTACACACCGCGGCCCACCCGTCTGCTGCAGGAGGCCGCCCGCCGGGGCTGCGCCACGATCGACGGACTGGAGATGCTGGTGCAGCAGGGAGCGGCGGCCCTGCGGCTGTGGAGCGGGCGCGGCGATGTGCCGGTGGACGCCATGCGTCAGGCACTGCTCGAGCGGTTGCCATAGCCTCAGGCTCTGGAGCGGTGGCGTGGCGATGGCGGTGATTCCCTTCTGGATGCGGCTACTGGCGCTGCTGCCCTACCTGCTGCCCTGGAGCGATGCCCTGCCCTTCGGCCGCTCCCTCTACGGCGTGTTCCCCGCCCTGCAGTGGCTGAGCCTGCCGGCCCTGCCGGTGGTGCTGGTGCAGCAGGCGGTGCCGTTCGGTGGCTTCCTGCTGTTCCTGGTGCTGTTCCTGGCGGTAGTGCGCAACCCGCGCGTGCCCGTCTACATCCGCTTCAACACCCTGCAGGCGATCCTGCTGGACATCCTGCTGGTGGTGCTCTCACTGGCCTTCAACCTGCTGCTGGCCCCCCTCGGGGGAACGTTCGCCGTGCGCACCCTGGCCAACACCGTGTTCCTGGGGGTGCTGGTGCTGGTGCTGTTCGCCGTGGTGCAGTGCCTGCGCGGCAAGGAGGCCGACATCCCGACCCTCTCGGATGCCGTGCGCATGCAGCTGTAAGGTGAACGATCCGTCGCTGGTGAACCGGCCTTCCGGCCCGGTGCCATCAGCCACCCACGCCAGTCCCTTCGGCGTCCACGTCGGATCGCGCAAGCCAATGTCGCAGCCTTATTACGAAACGAGTACATCCTTCGTCCGGACATCCCGGAGGAAGAGGTGGAAACCCATGTGAGCAAGTACCGCGACCTCGTGACTGAGGCCGGTGCTGAAGTGCTCGACTGCCAGATGCGCGGCAAGCGCCGCCTCGCCTATCCGATCGCCAGTCACAAGGAAGGCATCTACGTGCAGCTCGCCCACAACGGCGACGGGCAGCAGGTGGCCTCATTGGAGCGCGCCATGCGTCTGAGTGAGGACGTGATCCGCTACCTCACCGTGAAGCAGGACGGCCCCCTGCCGGCGCCCCGCAGTGGCCCCATCGCCCAAGGCAACAGCGACGCCGCCGCCCTGCAAACCACCGAAGCCTGAACAGCGCGGCAGCATCGGCTTCATTGATCCCATCCGAACCTTTGAGTAAGGTTCGGACGGGATTTCCGCTGGGCGTGGCGCCGCGTGATTGATCCGACCGCCAACCAGCCGAACGCTGCGCCCTCGCCGCCGGGATGGCCGGGCGCGGTTCCTCCCGGGATGGTGCCAGCCCCACCGCCGCCGCCCTCTCCACCGGCACCTGCGACCACCACCAGTGTGGAAGCCCTGCGCCTGGCGAAAGCTCTGCGCCTGGCGATGACCGAACAGCAACTGCTGGACGCCCGCCAGCGGCTTGCCGACATGGAGGAGCTACTGCGCGATCTGCCCGAAATCTTTGAGCGCAAGTTCCAGCAGCGTCTGCAGCCCCTGCTGGATCGGCACGACCGCCTGCTTGAAGACAACCAGCAGCTGCGGCAGCAGCTGCGGCAGTTCACCGCCACGAACGCCGAGATGCGGCAGCTGCCGCCAGCAGAGGCCAGCGCCGCTGACCCTGCCGACAGCGACCTCCAGCTGACCAGCCTGCCCGACAAGCCACCGAAACGCTGGTCGTTCCTGGGCAACCCCAGACAGAACGGCCGCGCGGCCTGAGCGGCCAGCCGAACCTCAGCGCTGGCTGGCGGCCCAAAGGCGGGTAGGCAGACCCCAGACGTAGATGAAGCCCTCGGCGGCGCGGTGGTCGAAGCGATCACCGGCGTCGTAGGTGGCCATGTCGGGCACGTAGAGGCTGTTGGCGCTGCTGCGGCCGACCACCGTGGCGTTGCCCTTATGCAACTTCACCTTCACGGTGCCGTTCACGGTGCGCTGTGTGCGCTCGATGAAGCCATCGAGGGCGTCCTTGAGCGGGCCATACCAGAGGCCCTGATACACCTGATCGGCCCACTGCTGCTCCAGCTGACGCTTGCTGCGCAGCACATCCGCCGCCAGGGTGAGGCTCTCGAGCTCCTGGTGGGCCTTGATCAGCAGCAGCAGCCCCGGGGTCTCGTAGATCTCGCGGCTCTTGATGCCCACCACCCGGTTCTCGATCATGTCGAGCCGGCCGAAGCCGTGGCTGCCGGCGAGGTCATTGGCCCGGCGGATCAGGTTCACCGGATCGAGGCGCACGCCATCAATGCTCACCGGATTGCCCTGCTCGAAGCCGATCTCCACCACCTGGGGCTGATCGGGTGCCGCATCCACGCTCACAGTGAGGGCGTAGATCTCCTCGGGAGGCTCCACATTCGGATCCTCGAGCGGACCGGCCTCGATCGAGCGGCCCAGCAGGTTGAGGTCGATCGAATAGGGCGATTTCTTGCTCACCGGCGCCGGGATGCCGCAGCGCTCGCCGTAGGCGATCGTTTGCTCGCGGCTCATGCCCCACTCCCGTGCCGGGGTGAGCACCTTGAGATCCGGCGCCAGGGCGCCGATGGTCACATCGAAGCGCACCTGATCGTTGCCCTTGCCGGTGCAGCCATGGGCCACGGCATCGGCGCCCACCTCGCGGGCGATCTCCACCAGCCGGCGGGCGATCAGTGGCCGGGCCAGGGCGGTGGAGAGGGGGTAACGCCCCTCATAGAGGGCATTGGCACGGATCGCCGGGAAGGCGAACTCGGTGATGAACGGCTCGATCAGGTCGCCCACGATCGACTGGCTGGCACCGGAATCAAGCGCCTTCTGGCGGATCGGCTCCAGCTCATCGCCCTGGCCCAGGTCGGCGGCGAAGGTGATCACCTCCTCCACGCCCCACTCCTGCATCAGATAAGGGATGCAGACGCTGGTGTCCACACCGCCGGAATACGCCAACACCGCCTTCTTGGCCCGACCCATCAACGCGCTCCGTGCACTCAGTCGGACGATTCTCCCCTGTCAGGGTGAGCAGCCGGTGCCGTGGGATGCCGGAGCAGACCACGCAGCAGCACCAGGCCCAGCAGGAGTGGCGGCATCAACACCAGCGCCAGGGCGATCTGAACGGGTCGCTCGGGCCGCCGCAGTGCCCAGCTCTGCTCCAGCAGCGGCAGCGGCCAATGGCGGCCACACCACACCAATAAGGCGCTGAGGACCAGTGCCGCAGCCCAGGTCAGCAGCAACTGCACAGCCTTGGCACCGGGGATCCGTTCGGTGGAGCTCAGGGGGGAAAAGAGTCGATGGCCTTCGCTAGAATGACGGATTGGTTCGTCCAAGCACCGGCAGCATGAGCAGCAATCCCGGCACAAGCCTCTCTGAGCTGGCTCCTCAGCTGGATGGCATCAACCCATCGCTCACCCGCTACGGCCGCAGCGAGCCGGCGCCGGTGCTGCCCCTGCGCGAGGAGCCCGACCTGCTGAGCTGGCTGGAGACCAGCGGCCGCCTGGTGGCCGACGAGGAGACCGCCGCAGCCGATGTGAGCACCGTGGAAGAGGAGGAACTCTCCGCGCTGATGGGCGAAAAGGAGGACTACAACGCCGCAGACGAGGCCACCGAGGAAGACTGGGAGGACTGATCCGTTTACCCCTTGGCCTCCCCCACCAGGCTGATCGCCTCCCTGCCCGGCAACAGTCGCCCCCTGGCGCTGCTGCTGGGCTTTTTGCTGCTGGCCCTGGCACTGCTCAGCGACGGCCTGAGCCAGGCGCCGCAGCTGAGCGTGCCACTGCTGGCGGCGGCCCTGATCAGCGCCGGACTGTGCGCCTGGGGCGTGCCGCGGCTCCGGCAGCTGAAGCTGGGCCAGGTGATCCGCGAGGAGGGGCCCCAGGCCCACCTGAGCAAGGCGGGCACCCCCACCATGGGCGGCCTGCTGGTGGTGCCGGTGGGTGTGATCGTGGGATCCCTGGTGGCCCCCGCCGACCCGCGCCTGCCGGCGGTGGCCGCCATCACGCTGGCCTACCTGGCGATCGGCGCCGCCGACGACTGGCGCAGCCTGACCAAGCGCCACAACACCGGCCTCACTCCCCGCGGCAAGCTGCTGCTGCAGGCCTTGAGCGCCGTGGCATTTCTGGCCTGGGCCTGGTGGACCCAGCAGCTGCCCACCGCCGACATCGCCCTGCCCCTGGGCTGGGCCCTACCCCTGGGGCTGCTGATCTGGCCCCTGGGGCTGTTCGTGTTTCTGGCCGAGAGCAACGCCACCAACCTCACCGACGGCCTTGACGGGCTGGCCGCCGGCTGCGGCGCCATCGTGTTCAGCGGGCTGGGGCTGCAGCTGATGCTGCGGGGCCACAGCGGCGATCCGGCCCTGGCAGGCTTCTGCGCCGCCATGGCCGGCTGCTGGCTGGGCTTCCTGCTGTTCAACCGCCATCCGGCCCGGGTGTTCATGGGCGACACGGGCTCCCTGGCCATGGGCGCTGGCCTGGCAGCCGTGAGTCTGCTGAGCAACAGCCTCTGGCCGCTGCTGCTGATGGGCGGGGTCTTCCTGGCGGAATCCCTCTCGGTGATCGTGCAGGTGTGGGTGTTCAAGGCCACCAAGGGCCCCGATGGCGTGGGCCGCCGCGTGCTGCGCATGGCGCCGTTGCATCACCACTTCGAGCTTGGCGGCGCCAGCGAACAGCAGGTGGTGGTGGGGTTCTGGGCCGTCAGCTTGCTACTGGTGGGAGCAGGGCTGCTGCTGCTGCCCTGATCGCCAGCTCCCTGCGCCCCAGCTCTGCCATGGCCTACTTCACCTGGAAGGAAACCGGCCTGACGGCCGATTGCGCCAGCCTCGAGGCGATGGCGGCGCGCTTCGAGGAGGCGGCGGCACTGATGCGGCGCATGGCAGCCGAGGGCTTTGCGCTCGAGCGCCACAGCGACGGCCAGCACATCACGCACCCCGATCAGGCCGTGTTCGAGGCCTATGGCTTCATCGACGAACAGTCGCCGGTGCGCCAGCTCAACCTGATCGAGCCGGGCTGATCAGCCTGGCCGCCGCAGGTAGCCCACCAGCCACACCACCACGAAGGCCAGCGAGGAGAGGCCGAGGTAGATCAGCGTCCAGCGCTGCAGGGTGGCGATGTCCCAGCCGTTGAGGAACCCGTTGGCGGCATCGCCGGCGGTGGCATAGGCCAGCAGGGGGAGAAGAGGCACGAGCGTGCATGGCGGGGCAGGATCGTGGGAGTCTCTCGCCTCAGCCACGGCCATGGCCAGCCCCACCTTCCCGCGCACCCTGATGCTCCTGGGCAGCGGCGAGCTGGGCAAGGAGGTGGCGATCGCCGCCCAGCGGCTCGGCTGCCGCGTGATCGCCGTGGATCGCTACGCCGGCGCCCCGGCCATGCAGGTGGCGGACGTGGCCGAGGTGGTGGCCATGACCGACCCCGAGGCACTCAAGGCGACGGTGCGCCGGCACAACCCTGACGTGCTGATTCCCGAGATCGAGGCCCTGGCGGTGGATGCTCTCGCTGAACTGGAAGCCGGCGGCACCACCGTGATCCCCACGGCCCGCGCCACGGCGGTGACGATGAACCGCGACCGCATCCGCGACCTGGCGGCCACCGAGCTGGGCCTGCGCACCGCCCGCTTCGCCTATGCCGCCAGCGCCGCAGAGCTGGCCGCCGCCGCCGCGCCACTGGGCTGGCCGGTGGTGGTGAAACCGGTGATGAGCTCCTCCGGCAAGGGCCAGAGCGTGGTGCAGGGGCCCGAGGGGATCGCCGCCGCCTGGGAGAGCGCCATGGCCGGCGCCCGCGGCAGCGGCGAGCGGGTGATCGTGGAAGAGTTCCTGCACTTTGAACAGGAGATCACCCTGCTCACCGTGAAGCAGTGGCACGGCCCCACCCTGTTCTGCCCGCCGATCGGCCATATCCAGGAGCGGGGCGACTACCAGACCAGCTGGCAGCCGGCCCACCTGGCGTGGGACCAACTGGCGGCGGCGCAGGCCATGGCCCGTCGCGTCACCGACAACCTCGGCGGCGCCGGCCTGTTCGGCGTGGAGTTCTTCGTGTGCCGCACGGCCGCTGGCGGCAGCGAGGTGGTGTTCTCCGAGCTCTCCCCCCGCCCGCACGACACCGGCCTGGTGACGCTGGTGGGCCAGAACCTCAGCGAATTCGAACTGCACCTGCGGGCGGTGCTGGGGCTGCCGATCCCCGAGATCCGTTCCACCGGAGCGGCCGCCAGCCGCGTGATTCTGGCGGATCAGGCCAGCGATGGCGTGGCCTTCAGTGGCCTGGAGCAGGCCCTGGCCCAGAGCGATGTGCAGGTGCTGCTGTTCGGCAAACCCGATGCACGCCCGCAACGGCGAATGGGGGTGACCCTGGCCGGCGGCGCCAGCCTGGAGGAGGCCCGCAACCGCGCCGACCGAGCCGCGGCCGCCATCCGGGTGCTGCCGGGGGCCTGACATCCGCCAATCCCTCTGGCGGCAAGGGAAGACGGGCCGTAAGGTGCGGCCACGCCATCCGCCCGATGACCCAGGCTCAGCCCAACCCCGCACCGCGCCGAACCGGCCGACCGAACCGCGGCCGCAGCCGGGCCGAGCGCCAGCAGGCTGAGACCGTTGCCCGCAGTGGCGCTGTGACCAGCCTGGTGGAGCAGCGCCGCCAGGGCCGCGGCAGTCGCCGGGCGGAACCCGAGCCCCAGACCGTGGCCGGCAGGCCAGCGCCGCGGACCCGCGGTGGCCTGCCCCGCCTGCCCCTGTTCCTGGCCGGAATCGGACTCGGCTACGGCCTGAACGGCCCCCTGCCCCATCTGGCGACGGGACTGCTCGCTACTCTGCCCCACCCCGGCGGCATGCTCACCTCTCTGGTGACGCCGGCCGGCATGGGCGATCGCCGCATCGTCGTCTTGGGCACCGACCACGTCAGCACCAACACAGACGTGATGATCACGGTGCAGCTGAAGGATGGCCGCACCGAACTCACCCAGGTTCCGCGCGACACCTACATCGAGTCACAGAAGTACGGCGTGATGAAGGCCAACGCGCTGTACAGCAGTGGCGGGCCGGAGATGGTGAAGCAGGAGCTGAGCCGGCTGCTCGATGCCCGGGTCGACCGCTTTCTGGTGATCAACCTCGATGCGGTGCAGCGCCTGGCGGATGCCCTCGGCGGCGTCGAGGTGGATGTGCCCAAGCGGATGTACTACGTCGACAACAGCCAGGGCCTCTACATCGACCTCTACCCAGGCCGGCAGCTGCTGAAGGGCATCGAACTGGAGGGATTCCTGCGCTTCCGCCACGACGAGCTGGGCGACATCGGCCGGATGGAGCGGCAGAAGCTGGTGCTGGCTCAGGTGTTCCGCAAACTGGCCAGCCCTGGCGTGGTGACGCGTCTGCCCGAGCTGATGAAGATCGCCGGCAGCGACATGCGCACCGATCTCTCACCGGTGGACATGGGCACCCTGGTGACCGCCATGGCCACCACAAAGCTCAGCTCCAGCCGCCTGGCCGGAACGCCCTACTGGCACGACGACATCAGCTACTGGCTGCCGGAGGCCAGGGCCCACCAGGTCCCGGCCGGGCAGGAGCCGCCGCTCTGAGCCTGCGGCAACCGCGGAAGCGCCCGCCTCAGCGGCGCAGGAAGCGATGGTGATCGATGCCCTCCAGCACACCCCAGGCCTGGGGGCGTGAAGCGAAGAACAGCTTGCGGCGGCGTGGGTGCAGACCCTCGCTGACTGCAGCGTGGGCACCGACCACCACGCCGGGGCCGGGACCGCTGAGCAGTTCGCCATCCCCCTGCTGGGCCGCCACCACCAGGATCTGCTCGAGAGGCAGCTGCCAGCGCCGGGCCAGGTGACGGATCGCCTCGGCCTTGGAGGCACGCACGGGAAGCACGTCGAGATACCAGTGGTTGAACAGATGGGCCCGGGCCGCCAGCTGCCGCTGGCGCAGACGGCGATGCACCATCTCCAGCACCCCGGCCGGCGGGGGCCGCAGCAGATAGCTCACCTTGAAGTCCCCCTGCTGAGCCTCGGCCTGCAGCTCCAGCCGGGGCGCCAGGCCAGCCAGGGCCTCCTCCACCGCACGCCGCTGCCAGCCCCTGGCGATGTGGTCCTGCCAGGCGAGGTCCTGGCTTCCCTCCGGCCCGTAGCGGATCTCGCTGCCGGCCTGCACAATCCACACCCTGGGTTCCGGCAGGTGCAGCTCGCCGTAGCGCAGGCGCGCCGCCTTGAAGCCACGACCGCTGAGCAGGCCCAGACCGCTGCCGGAATCCGCAGCCAAACGACGGCGAAGCTCCTCCAGCCCGGCCGGATCCGGTGCCTCGAGCGCCACATCCAGGTCCAGCACCAGCAGCCGCTCCGGCAGCGGCGAAGCGACGGGTGGCGCAGGCAGAGGGGCGGCTGCCGGCTTCAGGCAGTGCCGCTGGCCATGGCCCAGATAGCTGCACACATGCGCATCCCAGCTGTAGCTGCGGCTCACGGCCTCCAGGCCGTTGTCCCGCCAGCTGCGCCAGCGGGCGCCATCGGCGGCCGCCAGCTCCAGGGCCTCCTGCAGCGCGTCGAGGTCGGTTACATCCACCAACCGGCCATTGGCGCAGTGCCGCATGATGTCGCGCGGACCGCCATCGTCGGTGGCCACGATCGGCAGGCCGCAGGCGGCCGCCTCCAGCAGGGTGAGCCCGAAGGGCTCCGTGAGGGCCGGGTTCACGAACACCCCGCCCAGGCCCGCGGCCCAGCGGTAGAGGGCCGGGATCTCAGCGCTGCGGTGCTGCTTGGGGTAGGCCACCCGGCCATACAGATCGAAGCGATCCACCAGCTCGAACACCTGCTGAAACAGCTCCCGCTGCTGCTTCTCCAGGGCGGTGGGATCCTCACGGCAGCCGAGCACCAGCACCAGGTTGTGGCGCTCCCGCAGCAGGGCTGAACGGCCGTAGGCCTCGATCAGGGCCGGAATGTTCTTGCGCCGCTCCGCCCGGCAGATCGCCAGCAGCGGCGGCCGCTCCGGACGGCGCAGAAATGGCCGCAACAGCGCATCCAGCCCCTGGTGCTCGCCCGGCAGGGGATCGGGATGGAAGCGCCGCGCATCCACCCCCGGCGGCACCGTCACCGCCCGGTCGGCACGAAAGCCGTCGTAGCGGGCATATTGCTGCCGGGCTTCCTGGTCGGTGCTGGTGACCACCAGAGAGCACTGAGCCAGGGTGCGCTCCTCGGCGGCGATGCGTGCGGCAATGGCGTACTGCTGCTCGATCTGGTCATGGGTGAGACCGCCGGCCAGCAGCCGACGCAGCTTCTCGCGGCCGAGGGAATGGCCGGTGAAGACCAGCGGGATCTCCAGGCGCTGCGACACGAGGGCGCCGACATAGCCGGCATCGGCGTAGTGGGCATGGATCCAGTCGGGCCGGCGCTGCTGAGCGCAAAGGCGAGCGGTGATCGCATCGGCCAGGTCATCGAGATGGGGCCAGAGCTGCTCCTTGCGCAGATAGCGACGCGGCCCGAACGGCAGGCGAACGATCGCCGCACCATCCCCGAGGGGCTCATGGGGCACGGCGTAGTCGGCCGAGAGGCGCTTGTCGTCGATCAGACGGGTGATCACCTCCACCTGATCCACCTCAGGGCGGGCCGCCAGGCTGCGGATCAGCTCCAGCACATAGGTGGTCTGCCCACCTGTATCCGCATCGCGCCCAAGTTCAAGATCGTGTCCACGGAACAGCCCGTGCAGGTGCAGATGCAGCAAAGACAGGCCCAACGGACACCCAGGCGCTCATCCCATGCCTAGCCACAAAAGGGGGCCGTGCCGGAACGACACCCAATGTGATCCCAATGAGATGCTAATTCTGGCAAACGGCGCTCAGGCCTTGCCAACGAGCTTCTGTCGGAGAGTCTTGATGCGATCCCGCAGGTTGGCCGCCTCCTCGAACTCCAGATTCTTCGCCGCAGATTTCATTTTATCTTCCAGCTGCTGTATCAGCTCCGGCAGGGAATCCAGCGGCACTTCGTTGTGCACAGCCTGCTCGCTGGCCTGCTCCAGCTGGTCGTCATTGAGCCGGCGCGACACCTCCAGAAAAGCCAGGATCGAATTGCCGGCCCGCTTGCCGGCGGGGGTCGGCGTGATGCCGTGCTCCTGGTTGTAGGTGTGCTGGATGGCGCGGCGTCGCTCGGTTTCCGAAATCGCCCTGGCCATCGAATCGGTGAGGTTGTCGGCGTAGAGCAGGGCCACCCCCTCGATGTGACGGGCGGCGCGGCCGATGGTCTGGATCAGGGAGCGCTCGGCCCGCAGGAAGCCCTCCTTGTCGGCATCGAGTATCGCCACCAGCGACACCTCAGGCAAATCGAGGCCCTCGCGCAGCAGGTTCACCCCCACCAGAACGTCGTACTCGCCGTTGCGCAGGTCCTGGATGATCTCGATCCGCTCGAGCGAGTGGATCTCCGAGTGCAGATAGCGCACTCGCACGCCGTTCTCCGCCAGGTAGTCGGTGAGGTCCTCGGCCATACGTTTGGTGAGGGTGGTCACCAGCACCCGCTCCTGCTTCTCGGCCCGCACACGGATCTCGCCGAGCAGGTCATCGACCTGGCCATCGGTGGGACGCACCTCGACGATCGGATCGAGCACGCCGGTGGGGCGGATCACCTGCTCCACCACCTGGCCCTCGCTCTGGCGCAGCTCCCAGTCGCCGGGGGTCGCACTCACAAAGATGCTCTGGCGCGCCTTCTGCCAGAACTCCTCACCCTTGAGCGGTCGGTTGTCGGCAGCGGAGGGCAGGCGGAAGCCGTGCTCAATCAGCACCTGCTTTCGACTCTGATCGCCGTTGTACATGGCCTGCAGCTGGCTGCAGGTGACATGGCTTTCATCCACCACCAGCAGCCAGTCGTCGGGGAAGTAGTCGATCAGGCATTCGGGTGGCGTGCCGGCTTGGCGGCCGGCCAGATGGCGGGCGTAGTTCTCGACGCCGTTGCAGTAGCCCACCTGCTCGAGCATTTCCAGGTCATAGGTGGTGCGCTGCTCGAGGCGCTGGGCCTCCAACAGCCGGCCCTGACCGTTGAGCACCTCCAACCGCTCGCGCAGTTCGGTGCGGATCTCCTTGATGGCATCCGCCAGGCGCTCCTTCGGTGTCACGAAGTGCTTGGCCGGGTAGATGTTGATGCTCTCCAGGCTCTGCAGGATTTCGCCGGTGGTGGGGTCCACGTAGCGGATCGCCTCCACCTCATCGCCGAACAGCTCGATGCGCACCAGGCGGTCTTCATAGGCCGGGCCGATCTCGAGAACATCGCCACGCACCCGGAAGCGGCCGCGCGAGATCTCCAGATCGTTGCGAGAGTACTGATTGTTCACGAGCTCGCGCAGGGAGCCGCGCAGGTTGAGCGTGTCGCCCACCTGAAATTTCACCGCCGCCTTGAGGTATTCGCTGGGGATGCCCAGGCCGTAGATGCAGCTGATCGAGGCCACCACGATCACATCCTGGCGCTCGAACAGCGAGCGGGTCGCCGAGTGGCGCAGCATGTCGATCTCCTCGTTGATCGACGCCGTCTTGGCGATGTAGGTGTCGGAGACGGGCACATACGCCTCCGGCTGGTAGTAGTCGTAGTAAGAAATGAAGTATTCGACGGCGTTGTTCGGGAAGAACTCGCGCAGCTCATTGCAGAGCTGCGCCGCCAGCGTCTTGTTGTGGGCCAGCACCAGCGTGGGTCTGCCCGTGCGGGCGATCACATTGGCGATCGTGAAGGTCTTGCCGGTGCCGGTGGCCCCCAGCAGGGTCTGAAAGCGCTCACCCCCCTCAACGCCCCGCACCAGACCAGCGATCGCCTCGGGCTGATCACCGCGGGGCTCGTAGGGGGCGTGCAGCTGGAAGGGGATGGGCATCTGCCCATTCTCGGACAGTCAGCCCGGGGCTGCGGGCCCCGCTCCGGCCAGAGTTCAGGCCAGCGGCAGGCTGCTCATCACGACGGAGGCGCGGGTCATATCGACATCCAGGCCGAGGATCCGCAGCAGCACCGTGGAGATCACGGCGTAGACCACCGCACCCAGAACGGCACTGATCACACCGTTCTTGAGGCGGAAGCCCTTGATCAGCCAGGCAGCCAGCCCGAACAGGATCACCGTGATCACCCAGTTGAACAGGCCGGTGATCGGTGCCAGCAGACCACCGAGGCTGGCGACAGCCCAGGGCAGGGCAAGCAGGGCCTTGAGCGGCAGGATCAACAGCGTGCCCAGCAGGCCGATCACCACGGCCGAGAGCAGCGCCACCGGGAAGCTGTCCACCTCGACACCGAGGGGCAGCCAGGCCACAAGCAGCAACACCAGGGCCCGGATCGGCCACTGCAGCAACCAGACGAAGGAACCCATGACAGCAAAGGGAGAGTCGTCTCCCGGAAGCTAGACATCAGGTCCCGATCCGGCCGCAGGCGGGATGGCGTCGGCGGCCAATCACCGCCGGCAGCGTTCAACAAGACCGCGCCTGTTCAACGAGGCAGCCAGCTCAGACAGCCAGCTCAGACAGCCGCCCTCACGCCGGCGCCGAGGGCTTCGCGCAGGCCGCGGACCACGGCCACCATCGCCAGCTCATCGCCGAGCCTGTTCACGGCCGAGCCCACACCCACGCCGCTGGCACCGGCGGCGATCGCCAGCGGCAGGGTGACGGCGGAGAGCCCGGAGGCGCACAGCACCGGCACACTCACGGCGCGGCTGATGGTGTGGGCGGCTGCCAGGGTGGGGGCTGCCTTCTCGATCAGGCCGAGGCTGCCGGGGCTGAAGGGTCTGGCGCTGGTGCCACCCTCGGTCTGAATGATGTCGGCACCGGCGGCCACCAGATCAACGGCCAGCTGCTCCTGCTGATCAAGCGGCAGCACGTGGGGCACGGTGACGCTCAGCACCACCTCGGGCAGCAGCGCCCGGGTGCGGCGGGTGAGCTCGAGCACCTCGGCGGCGTCGAAGACGCGGCCGAGGGGATAGAAGGCGTCGTAGTTGCCGATCTCCACGAGGGCGGCACCGGCCTCCACGGCGGCGGGGAACAGCTCGGGATCCACAGCACTGACGCAGATCGGCAGACCGGAGGCCTCGGCGGCCAGCCGCACCAGCTCGGGATCACAGGCCACGTCGATCAGATCGGCTCCGCCCAGGCCGGCGGCGCGGCTGATGCGAGCCACGCTGGCGGCATCGAAGTTGGTGAGGCCGGCGATCACCTTGAGGGCCCGACGCTCGGCCAGGGCCGTGCGCAGCGGGGCGGGCAGCTGGGCGAGACGCGACATGCCGGTCTGGAATTGCAGTGGATCGATTCTCCCACGCTGTGCCTGGAGCCAGGCTGGGGCCATGGCTGAGCGCTGGAGTCCGGATCACCTGCGCCTGCACCGGCTGCTGCTGAGCCGGCCGGCGCTGCTGCCCCAGGGCAGCCCGCTGCTGCTGGCGGTGTCCGGCGGGCAGGACTCGATGGCCCTGCTGGCGCTGCTGGGGGATCTCTGCCGGCTGCACCACTGGTCGCTGGCGCTCTGGCACGGCGACCACCGCTGGCGCGCCGACTCCGCCCAGCAGGCCAGCGAACTGGCCGACTGGGCCCGTGAGCAGGACCTGCCCCTGACGATTGACGTCTGGAGCGAACCCGAGTCCGGTGAAGCCGCCGCCCGGGACTGGCGTCACCAGCGCCTGACGCACCAAGCCCAACGCATTGGTGCCCAGCGGGTGGTGACAGGCCACACCGCCAGCGACCGGGCGGAAACGCTGCTGTTGCAGCTGGCCCGGGGCAGCCACCGCCGCGGCCTCGGCGGCCCTCAGGCCCTGCGCCCCTTGGCGGGGGAGCTGCAGCTGGCCCGTCCACTGCTGGGGTTCAGCCGTGCGGACACGAGCCGCATCTGCCGGGAGCTGGACCTGCCGGTGTGGCTGGATGCCAGCAACGGCAATCCGGCGTTCGCACGCAACCGCATCCGCCTGGAGGTGCTGCCAGTGCTGGAACAGCTGCATCCCGGGGCCGGCGGCAGGATCTGCACCCTGAGCGAACGGCTGGCCGAGGAGGAGGAGGCCATGGCCGACCTGACCGATCTGGCCCTGGAGGGGCTGATCAAGACCACGCCAGAGCCGGCAGGGTGCCTGAACCGCCGGGCCCTTATGGCGCTGCACCCGGCCGTGCAACGACGCCTGCTGCAGCGGTGGCTGGAGCGGGCAGGCGCGCCACCCCTGACGGCCCGCCAGCTGGAGGAGCTGCGGCACCAGCTGGAGCCGGGGCGGGGGCCGGGCCGGCGCTCGCTGGCCGGTGCTCGAGTGCTGCTCTGGAACCGGCAACGCCTCTGGCTGGCGGAGGCGGAGCAGCTGCCCTAAACAGGGCCTCTGACGCAGCACGGCAGCAGCGATGAGCGGTTCCCTGGAGGAGGCCTATGTGGCCGTGGAGCGGGCCTACGGCCAGGGAGACTTCGCCTCTGCCCTGCAACTGGCCCAAGCGCTGCGCCCCCAGGTGCAGACAGGACGACCCGACCTGATGGATCAGCGCCTGCAGCTGCTGCTCGGCCATATCCACCTCTACGGACTGAACCAGCCGGGCCCAGCGGCAACGGCCTATGCGGCCGTTCTGGAAACCTGCAACGAACCCGCTTACCGCGACCTGGCCAGCCAGGGGCTGGATCTGAGCCGTGAGCAAACGGCTGCGGCTCCCGTCAACGCTCCGGAAACGGCGGGGGCAACACCCTGGGAACCCGCCGCACCGGGCAGCGCAGCGCTGGAGATCGGCGGCACGCCAGGAGCCCGCAACGCCAGCCCGCAACGCCAGCCGACAGCGGCATCGCCGGCCATTCCCTGGCTGAGTCAGCTGCAGGATCCCCTGCAGGCTCTGCAACAGATCCAGACCGCGCCGGCTGCCGTGGCGCCCACAGCCGCAGTGGACACTGCCCCCGGCCCTGGACCCAAAGCTGCAGCCGCGACCGCTCCCGACGTCAGGCCCGAAGCGAAGGCGAAGACCAACGCCGGGGAGGTGGCTGATGCTCAGGCCGCAGCCGAGAACGGCGGTCGTTCCCTACAACCGGCAGACGAACCCCCTTCGGGAGCAGACACGGACGCCAGCACAGACCCGAAAACCATCATTCCGGTGGTGGTGACCGTTGAGGAGGACATTCCCATCCAGGAGCTGCCTGAGGCCTCAGCCAGTGCAGGGACCAGCGCCAGCGCAGACATGAAGACTATGGCGGTGGCGGCGGACCTGGCTGAACCGACGCCGCCACGTTTCAGCGAGGAGGAGTGGGCCAACCTCAGCCTCGGGCTGCTGCTGGTGGAACTGAGCAACAGCCAGAAGGCGTGACCCCCCTCCCCTGAACGCCCGCCTCAGCTGGCGGCGGAGCGGCGACGGCGGATGCGGCCGGCGATCTCCGGCTCAGGTGCGGGTGCGGGTGTAACCCGAGCTGCCGCGGCAGCCGGTGCCGCAACTACGGCAGGCCCCGGGGTCGGAGCAGCAGCCACGGCTGCAAGCTCACGACGGGGTTGGGGTGCACGATCACCGCCGCGCTCACTCCGGTCACGACCTCCATCACGACCTCCATCACGACCACCCCCTCGACCACCGCGTTGTACCGGACGGCTATCAGGCTCGGCATCGGCGCGGCCCTTGTAGGCCGGAGTGCCACCAGGCGCCGGCTGCACCAGGCAGATGATCAGCGGCTCCACCTGCAGCTCGCGGCGCAGACGACGCTGCAGACCCAGCTCGATCTCGCGCTGGACGCCCATCCAGTCCACGTCAGGGGCGTTGCCGCCGCTGTTGCGCGAGAGCTGCTGCCAGCGGTTCTCCAGCACCCAGGTGATCTCACGCTCGGTCCAGAGGCTGAGCTTGCGGGGATCGGCGGCCGTGACCACGCCGCGCAGGTTCACCCGCGGCGGAGCGGCCATCGCCCCGTCGGTGCTGATCACCGCCAGCATCGTGATCACGCCGTCTTCCGCCAGCTGCTGGCGCTCCTTGAGCACCCGGGCATCGACGATGCCGTTGCGGGAGGCATCGAGCAGCTCGATGCCGGCCTTCACCGGCTCGCCCTTACCGATCGAATCGGCGGTGAGTTCCACCACATCACCGTTGTCGATGATCAGGGTGTTCTCCACGGGGATGCCCATGGAGTGACCCGTTTTGGAGTGGGCCACGAGCATGCGGTGCTCGCCGTGCACGGGCACGAAGTACTTGGGCTTGGTGAGAGCCAGCATCAGCTTCTGGTCTTCCTGGAAGCCGTGGCCAGACACGTGAATGCCTTCGCCCTTGCCGTAGACCACCTTCGCCCCAAGCATCATCAGCCGGTCGATGGTGTTCACCACGGAGATGGTGTTGCCGGGGATCGGACTGGCGGAGAAGATGATCGTGTCGGTGCTCTTCACCTGCACCTGGGGGTGTTCACCGCGGGAGATGCGGCTCAAGGCGGCGAGGGGTTCGCCCTGGCTGCCGGTCATCAGCAGCAAGGTTTCGCGATCGGGCAGATCACGGATCTGCTTGATCGGCACGAACAGATCATCAGGAGCGCGCATGTAGCCGAGCTCGCGTGCCTTGGCGATCACATTCAGCATCGAACGGCCCAGCAGGCCCACTTTGCGGCCGTTCTTGAGGGCGAGCTCAAGAATCATCGACACCCGATGGATCGAGCTGGCGAAGGTGGTGATGATCACCCGGCCTTCCGCCTGGGAGATGTGGCGATCCAGGCAGGGGAACACCGAGCGCTCTGGCGGGCAGAAGCCGGGGATTTCAGCGTTGGTGGAATCGCTGAACAGGCAGAGCACGCCCTGCTCGCCGTAGTGGGCGAGGCGAGCCATGTCAAAGGTTTCGCCGTCCACCGGTGTGTGGTCAAACTTGAAGTCGCCGGTGAAGATCACCGTCCCCACTGGTGTGGTGATGGCCAGCGAGAAGCTGTCCGCCATCGAGTGGGTGTTGCGGATGAACTCGACGGAGAAGTGCTGCCCCACCTTCACCACATCCCGCGGCGCAACGGTCTGCAGGATGGTGCGATCCATCACACCAGCTTCCTCCATCTTGCCGGTGAGCATGGCCAGCGCCAGGCGTGGGCCGTGAATCACGGGGATATTGAAGTTCTTGAGGTGGTGGGCAATGCCACCGATGTGATCTTCGTGACCGTGGGTCACGATCATGCCGCGGATGCGATTCTGGTTTTCCTTGAGATAGCTGGTATCCGGCATCACCACGTTGACGCCGTGCATGCCGTCGCTGGGGAAGGCCAGACCGGCATCCACCAACATGATGTCGTCGCCGTATTCGAACACGCAAGTGTTCTTACCGATCTCGTGCAGGCCGCCGAGCGGAATCACACGCAGGCAGGGCTTGCGGGGAGCGCCGTTGCCGTTGCTGCCGTTGCGGCTGATGGGTTGAACAGTCATTCAGGAAGGGGTTGCCGGCGTCGCCGGCCAGAGAACGAAAAGATGTGGCTGAAGCGGGAACAGAGCGCCGGCCGCTGATCGGCTGGGCGATGGGCCTTGGCGTCAGGTGGGACGCAGGGCTGCCAGAACGGAGGTGAGTCGGTCGCGCACGTCGCTAGAGGCGGAAACAAGGGGAAGACGGGGGGCACCCACAGGCCAGCCGCTCAGCTCGAGCGCGGCTTTGACAGGGATGGGATTGGTGGTGCAGAACAGGGCCTTGCACAGCGGCAGCAACTGCTCGTGCAGGGCGAGGGCGCCGCTCAGGTCGCCGCCGAGGAAGGCCTGCACCATCGCCTGGATCTGATCGCCGGCCAGGTGGCTGGCCACGCTCACCACGCCGACACCCCCGACAGCCAGCATTGGCAGGGTGAGGGCGTCGTCGCCGCTGTAGATCGCCAGCCGCTCGCCGCAGAGGGCCCGCAGGGCGCTCACCTCCTCGGTGGTGCCGCTGGCAGCTTTAAAACTCACCACGTTCGGCACGTCCATCAGCCGGGCCGTGGTGTCGGGGCTGATGCTGCAGCCGGTGCGGCCGGGAATGTTGTAGAGCATCAGCGGCAGCTGAGGCGCCGCGGCCGCGACGGCACGGAAATGGGCTTCGAGCCCTTCCCGAGGCGGCTTGTTGTAATACGGCACCACCACCAGGGCGCCATCGGCGCCGAGGGCCGCCGCTTCGCCGATCGCCTCCACGGCTTCAGCGGTGCAGTTGCTGCCGGTGCCCGCCAGCAGATGGGCCCGCTGCCCCACGGCCTCTTTCACAGCCGAAAACAGCTGGTGCTGCTCCTCCCAGCTGAGGGTGGGGGATTCGCCTGTGGTGCCGCAGAGCACCAGGCCGTCGGAACCGTGATCCACCAGATGCACCGCAAGCCGGGCAGCCAGCTCCAGATCCACGGAGCCGTCAGCGGCGAAGGGGGTGACCATCGCAGTGAGCACCCGACCGAACGGGGCGGGAGAAGGAGCTCCAGGACTCATGCGGGCACCCCTGCGGATGCACCGGCATCCAGCAGCAGTTCAGCGATCTGGATGGCGTTGAGGGCCGCACCCTTGCGGATCTGATCGCCGCAGAGCCAGAGCTCCAGCGCATTGGGCTCGCTCAGATCCTGGCGGATGCGGCCCACGGCCACCGGGTCGCGGCCGGTCACATCGGTGGGCATCGGGAAGCGGTTGGCAGCAAGGTCTTCGATCAGCTCCACCCCGGGAGCGGCTGCCAAAAGCTCCCGGGCCTCCTCCACCGGGAAGGGCTCCGTGAACTCGATGTTGATGGCCTCGGAGTGGGCCCGCAGCACCGGCACGCGCACGCAGGTGGCCGACACGCGCAGCTCCGGCAGGCCCATGATCTTGCGGGTCTCATACAGCATCTTCAGCTCCTCCTCGCAGTAGCTGTTGTCCTGCAGGGGCGAGTTGTGCAGGAACAGGTTGAACGCCAGCGAGTAGGGCAGCACCTCGCTTTCGGGTGTGCCTCCCTCCAGCACGGTGCGGCTGAGCTGACGCAGCTCTTCCATCGCCCTGGCGCCGGCGCCGCTGGCGGATTGATAGGTGCTCACCACCACCCGGCGCAGAGGCCGCCGTGCCGCCAGGGGCGCCAGGGCCAGGGTCATCAGGATCGTGGTGCAGTTGGGGTTTGCGATCACGCCGTTGTGCTGAAACGCCGCCTGCGGATTCACCTCGGGCACCACCAGCGGCACGGAGGGATCCATGCGGAAGGCACTGGAGTTGTCAATCACCACAGCGCCGGCGGCGGCGGCCACGGGGGCCCACTGCTTCGACACCGAGCCCCCGGCGGACGCCAGCACCACATCCACACCGTTGAAGGCTTCGGCGCTGACGGGCTCAACGGTCAGGGTCTGGCCGTTCCAGGTCAAGGTCTGGCCAGCAGAGCGAGGCGAGGCCAGCAGCGTGAGCCGGCCGACCGGAAAGCGGCGTTCCGCCAGCAGGGCAAGCAGCTCCTGACCGACGGCGCCTGTGGAGCCGAGCACGGCCACATGCAGCGGGCGCTGTGGCAGGGAACGGGGTGTGCCGGTGGAGCTGGTCAATGCGGAGAAGGGGTCTGGAAGAAATGGGGGCCTGTTGCGGTGCCCTGGCATCACGCTGGTCGCGACAGGCGACGACGCCGTGGGAGGCAGGTGGTGGGCTGGCGATTGAAAGCTGTGAATCCGAATCGCGGGACTGCCGCCAAACGATCGCCGGACTGCGGCGAGCTGGGGGTGAGTTAGTTGAACGGCCGCTCAGACAGCAGCGGTTCAACGGCTTGATGGAGTGACGGGCTGAATGCCCTGTGGAATGAGGGGGAAGTGACTGGAGGCTGGTGTCGATGCAGTGCGCGCCTGCGAAGCACTCGCCGAAATCCCTGCAGGACTCCGGACTCGGGCAATTCAGGTCGCTTGTTCTTGAGAGCAACAATACGTGGCCATCACGGTCCTGGCGAGGGGCTGCGGAGGACTGTCACGGGCCAGTTCCTAGGATCATGGGCTGCCCTGCCGAATCGCTTCGGCCATCCCAGCCTCTCCCTTCCATGAGTCCTGCCGCCAGCACTGCCGACAAGCCCAGCACCAAGGCGGCCGCCGCCGCGCTGACGCTGAGCACGAGCCCCCGCCCGGGCAGCCGCATGGCGGTTGAGATCGCCGTGCCGGCGGGCCGCACCCAGACCTGCCACGACCAGGCGGTGGAGAAGCTGAGCCGCAGCGTCAAGCTGCCCGGCTTCCGCAAGGGCAAGGTGCCCCGCGCCGTGCTGCTGCAGCAGATCGGACCCCTGCGCATCCGCGCCACCGCCCTGGAAGACCTGGTGGACAGCGTCTTCCGTGATGCACTGCAGCAGGCGGAGATCGCCGCCATCGGCCAGCCCGCCCTTGATGGCGGCTTCGAAGCCCTGCTGGAGCGCTTCGAGCCCGGCCAGGAACTGAGCCTCACCCTCGAGATGGATGTGGAGCCCACCCCCAGCCTCAAGGCCACCAAGGGGCTGAAGGCCGAAGCCGAGAGCGTCAGCTTCGACCCCGCCCGAATCGATGAGCTGATCGACCAGTCCCGCCGCCAGCTGGCCACGCTCGTGCCCGTGGAGGGCCGCGCCGCCGCCAGCGGTGATGTGGTGGTGATCAGCTTCGAGGGCACCTATGCCGACAGCGGCGAAGCCATCAGCGGCGGCAGTGGCGATGCCATGGAGGTGGAGCTGGAGGACGGCCGCATGATCCCCGGCTTCGTCGAGGGCATCCTCGGCATGAAGGCCGGCGAGACCAAGACCGTGGCCTGCCAGTTCCCCGAGGACTACCCCCAGGAGGACGCCGCCGGCCGCAAGGCCAGCTTCGTGATCAGCCTGAGCGAGCTCAAGGCCCGTGAGCTGCCCGCCCTCGACGACGCCTTCGCCCAGCAGGCCAGCGACAAGCAGACCCTGGCCGAACTGCGCGCCGACCTGGAGGAGCGCCTCAAGGAGGATGCCGAGCGCCGCAACCGCTCCAACCGCCACGACGCCCTGCTGGCGGCTCTGGTGGAGCAGCTGGAGGTGGAACTGCCGGAAACCCTGGTGCAGCAGGAGATCGTCTCGCTGCTGGAGCAGACCGCCGGCCAGCTCGCCCAGCAGGGGATGGACGTCAAGAAGCTGTTCACGCCGCAGCTGATCCAGAGCCTGCGCGACACCTCTCGCCCCGAGGCCGAGGAGCGCCTCAAGCGCAGCCTTGCCCTCAAGGCCCTGGCCACTGCCGAGGCGATCGCCCTCGAGGCCGGCGAGATCGAAGCCAAGGTGAAGGAGCTCAGCCGCGGCTTCAGCGACAGCTCCCGCATCGATCCGACCCGCCTGCGCGAGGCCGTGCAGGAGGACCTGATGCGCGAAAAGCTGCTGGGCTTCCTGGAAGCCAACAGCACCATCAGCGAGAAGGCCCCCAGCGACGACGGCGACACCCAGGCCAAGCCCGCCGCAAAAAAGGCCGCGGCCAAGAAGGCCAAGGCCGAAGCTGACGAGACCGACGCCGACGCCTGAGGCCCCAGTGGATCGGGGTGGCCGGTGATCCGCGCCGCCACCCCGACCCGATCCCCATAGATTGGCCGGACCGCATCCGAACCGGCCGCGTGATCAACGCCAGCAGCCCCCACCCGATCGAGAACCGCTGGCGGGGTCAGCGCCCTGAGGCCACGTTTGCGGCGGTGGCCTCAATCGCACCCATGGCCGCCCCAGGCGTGCTTCCCACGGTGGTGGAGCAGTCCGGCCGGGGCGAGCGGGCGTTCGACATTTATTCGCGCCTGCTGCGCGAACGGATCATCTTCCTGGGCACCGGCATCGACGACCAGGTGGCTGATGCCCTGGTGGCGCAGCTGCTCTTCCTCGAAGCCGAGGACCCCGAGAAGGACATTCAGATCTATATCAATTCACCGGGCGGCT
>CAIZNP010000015.1 GCA_903934375.1 uncultured Synechococcaceae cyanobacterium | reverse complement strand
GGCTGCTGACGCCGGCGGCGATCCCGCCACTCGATCGTGGAGAGATAAATCACACCGCCACTCACGAACACGAGCAGGCTGGCCGCCGCGATGGCGAGGATGTTGTTGAGGCTGAGGCCGGTGGCGGCCAGCACGGCATCATTCACGGCGCCGGTTCGGCTGTCAGCCCATCAGAAGTTGAGAGTGTTATCGCCGTTGCGGCCCCACACCACCATGGCGATCGAGAAGGTGAAGGTGGCAGCAAGAGCGGCCCAACCCACAGTGATCAGCATGGCCGAGAGAACAGCGGTTCGCGGCACTGTACTCAGCCCAGGGCATCAGACTGGGAGGCCCTTGATGGTCTGTCGCCTGATGTCCGCGCTCCATGCCAGCAGTTCCGATCCGGGCGGCCAGGCCGTGATGGAGCGGCAGCAGCTGCGGGCGCCCTACCCCAATGGTCGCGTGATCGTGCTCGACGACGACCACAACACCTTTCAGCACGTCGTGGAGGTGCTGGTGCGCCACATCCCCGGCATGACGCCCGATCGAGCCTGGTCCCTGGCCCATCAGATCGACTCGAGTGGCTCGGCGGTGGTCTGGTCCGGGCCGCTGGAGCAGGCCGAACTGCATCACCAGCAGCTGGCGGGCGAGGGGCTCACGATGGCGCCGCTGGAACGCTGCTGATCTCAGGGGCGGCGGCTGTGCTGGAGCAGATCGAAAAGCGGGCGGGTGCGCAGCCGCGCGTCCTCGGCATCCAGCACGAAGCTGAGGATCCGGCCGGCACACACGGCCACACCGCGCAGGCGCTGCTCCCCGTCCTCACGCAGGGACACCACAGCGGCGTCATCGCCCAGCTGCAGGCGCAGAGCGTGATCGAGCCGCTGACGCAGCTCGGGCGTGGTGGCAGAGGAAGCCATGGTTGCGTCGGCCCGCACAGGCGGATCTGATCTCTAGCAGGGTTCCCTAAGGTTGACCAGCCCACACAGGCAACAGCCCGATGGGCCGGCTGGTGATCACCCACAGCACCTATCTGGAGGGCCTGATCCCACTGCTGAAACGGCTCGTGCGGCATCCCCGCATCGACACGATCACCCCGGCGGTGATCGCCAGGGTGCGAGGCCGCGCGCCGGAACTGCGTCTGCGGGTCTCAGCCCCGATCACCGGCGGCTGGAAGCTGCTGGCCCGCCGCGGCAGCTCCGCCCAGGAGGTGTTCGTGGTCACCGAGCTCGATGCCGCCGAACTGGAGCAGGCCATTGCCCGCGAGCTGGGCAACTGAGCGGCCGCTGGTCAGCGGCAAAGGCTCCGCAGCGAGGCTCAGCCGAAGGCGTTCTTGAGAACGGCAGCGATGCTCATGTGGCCATGGAGATAGAGGCCGGCCGCCAGGGGCAGCACCGACAGCATCAGGGCGCTGAACAGGATGGTGAGCGGAAGGCGGTTATCCATAGCAGGTGAATTCAGTGCTGCATGGTTAAAGCAATGGCCCCGGAAACAGGGCCATCGATCACGCCATCGGAAAAGGGTGAACCGCTGTGCCGTTCTGCCCCAGATTCCGACCTGGATAAACCAGAAGGGGAGTCAGAGCGGAGATTCGTTTCCGGCTACGAGGCCGGTTTACGGCACTGTCGCGACAGACGCCCCAAGTCGAAAAGGGAGTCAGATCAGAAAACTGTAGAAGGCAGTCACCAACACAGCAGTTCATGTTTGATCCTAGGCCCTCCGCAGGGATCTCAGGGCTCTGGATCGGGGGGAAGGGGCCAGATCTGCCGCACCTGGGCGAGGCGTTCCATCGCCTCCTGCCGGCGGGCTTCAGGATCCGCCTGGCGCAGCAGCAGCGTCACGTGCCCCAGCTTGCGGCCGATCGAGGATCCCGCCTTGCCATACCAATGCAGGTGGGCCTCCGGCAGGGCGGCCAGAGCCTCACGCTGGCTGGCGTAGTCGGCGGCGGTGTCGGCCACGTCGCGGTTCTCAAAGCCGAGCAGATTCACCATCAGGGCGCCGGGAACCACCAGATCGGGCTCAAGCGCCGGCGCCCCGCCGACAACACGAAGCTGCTGATCGAACTGGCTGACCGTGCAGGCCTCGATCGTGTAGTGGCCCGAATTGTGGGTGCGGGGTGCCAGCTCGTTGATCAGCAGACCGTGGGGCCCGTAGAAGAATTCGATCGCCAGCACCCCCACATAGTTCAAGGAGGTGAGGAGCGAGGCGGCAATGTTGCGCACCGCCTGCTCCAGAGCCTGGCTGGCCTCCAGCGGTGCCAGGACCCAATCGCACACCTGACCGTGCTGCTGGGTCTGCACCAACGGGAACACCACCACCTCCCCCTGGCTGTCGCGAGCGGCAACCACCGCCAGCTCCTGCTCGAAGGTCACGTACTCCTCAACGATCCACTCCGCAGGCGTGACCCGCTCCAGCAGGGCCTCCAGCTCGGCGGTGTCACGCAGCAGCACCGTGCCCCGGCCGTCGTAGCCACCGCTTGCGGCCTTGGCCATCACGGGGTATCCGAAGCCATCAGGCAGCCTCGGGGATGCCAACCCCACCGCATCGACGCTGGAGCCGGCAGCGGGACCAGCGGGATCAACGCCCCCACCGTTCTGGCCGCCTCCATCAGCACCGCCAGAACCTCCAGCAGCGCCGGCACCGCCAGCACCGCCGGAATCAGCGGCACCATCGGAGCGATCATCCGGCGGCTCCTGCGCCTGGAAGGCCAGCTGCTCGAGCGGGAACCAGCGTGGCGAGGGCAGATTGAACCGCTGCAGCAGCTCCCGCTGACTGCGCTTGCTCACCAGCGGACGCAGGGCATCGAGACGCGGCACGAAGTGCACACCAGCGGCCTCGAGTGGAGCGAGGCCATCGAGGTCCACCCACTCGTTCTCGAAGCTGATGGCCTGGCAGCGACGCGCCAGTTCGGCGGTACCGGCCACATCGCGCACCTCAGCCAGCACCACGCTGGTGGCGATGGCCACCGCCGGATCCTGCGCTCCGGGGGTCTGCACGTGCAGGGGCACGTTGTGACGGCGGGCGGATTCGGCCAGCATCCAGGCCAGCTGTCCGCCACCGACGATGCCGATCGCCTTGCCGATGGCCGCTGGATCACCCTGTCCCGGCCCGCTCGACGCGCCCATGCGCCTGAAGGATCAATCACTCAATGTCGCATCTGTGAGCCCCACTGCCCAGGCCCAGTGCCTCGTCTGACACGCGACTGACACCAGAAGCGGCGCTTCAGCTGAGGCCGCGGTCGCCGGCAAAGGCGAAACGAACGGCGCTGAGCAGCAGCACGATCACGAACAGCGCCAGGCCGACGGTGCAGGCATAGCTGATCTCCAGCTCGGCGAAGGCCTGGTCGTAGACGTAGTAGACGAGGGTTCGGGTGGCATCGGCGGGGCCGCCCTGGGTCATCAGGTAGACCTCCTCGAACACCTTGGTGGCGGCGATGGCGGAGATCACGGCCACCAGCGTCACGTAGGGGCGCAGCAACGGCAGGGTGATGTCGAGGTGCTTGCGCCAGCCCTCGCTGCCATCGAGTTCGGCCGCCTCGTAGAGGTCCTGCGCGATGCCCTGTAGCCCCGCCAGGAAGATCACCATGTAGTAGCCGAGGCCCTTCCAGAGGGTCACCACCATCACCGCCGGCAGGGCCAGAACAGGGTTGGTGAGGAAGCCGATCGGCGAGAAGGCAGGCCCGAGCAGGGCGCTCAGCCAGCCGTTCACCAGGCCCGTTTCGGCGTAGAGCCAGCGAAAGGCAATGGCCGCCACCACGATCGACACCAGCACCGGCGTGTAGAAGGCGGCCCGGAACAGATGGATGCCCGGCAGCTGGCGGTTCACCAGCACCGCCAGGGCGAGGGAGCCCAGCACCACCGGCGGCACCACCCCCACCAGATAGAGCAGCGTGGTGCCCAGCACCCGGAAGAACATCGGATCGGCCAGCAGGCGGCGGATATTGGCCAGGCCGATGAACTGCAGGGGCTCACTCACATCCAGCCCGCTGCGGCTGAAGCTGATCACCAGCGCCATCACCGCCGGGATCAGCACCGACAGCGCCAGCAGGATCAGTCCTGGTGCCAGGAAGGCCCAGGCGCTGCTGCTGCCCGGGGCGGTACTGCTGCGCAGGGCGGTGCTGCCGCGCGCGATCGGCCCAGGGCCAGCAGGGGCAGACATCGGCTCAGGCACCCGGGCGTGATCCCGCCATTGTGGGAGATCTGAAGACATGAACCAGTCCGTGGGGCCCAAGCCCAGCCAGCAAGAGAGAGCCTTCGAGGCGGCCGAGCCGCAGACGGTGCTGCGCAGCGTGTTCGGCTACGCCGACTTCCGCGGGCCGCAGGAGGCGATCGTGCGCCATGTGATCGGTGGTGGCTCGGGCCTGGTGCTGATGCCCACCGGTGGCGGCAAATCGCTCTGCTATCAGGTGCCGGCCCTCTGCCTGCCCGGACTGGCGGTGGTGATCTCGCCCCTGATCGCCCTAATGCAGGACCAGGTGGAGGCGCTGCAGCAGGCCGGCGTTGCCGCTGCAGCACTGCATTCCGGCCTGGAGGCGGAGGAGGCCAGCAGCGTATGGCGGCAACTGAGTAGCGGCGCGCTGAAGCTGCTGTACGTGTCGCCGGAGCGGTTGCTGAGCGGCGACCTGCTCGAGCGTCTGGCGGCAGCCCTGCCGATCAGCCTGTTCGCGATCGACGAAGCCCATTGCGTCTCGCAGTGGGGCCACGATTTCCGCCCCGAATACCGCCAGCTCGATCAACTGGCGGCACGCTTCCCACAGGTGCCGCGGCTCGCCCTGACCGCCACGGCCGATCCCCGCACCCGCGAGGACATCCGCGAGCGACTGGGCCTGCAGCAGGGCCAGGTGTTCCTGGCCAGCTTCGATCGGCCCAACATCCGCTACCGCGTGCAGCCGCTCGACAACCTGCGCCGTCAGCTGCTGCCATTTCTCGAGCAGCATCGCGGTGCGTCGGGCATCGTCTACGCCCGCTCCAGGTCGCGGGTGGATCGGCTCTGCGCCGAGCTGCAGGCGGCGGGTTTTGATGCGATCGCATATCACGCCGGACTGGAAGCGGAGCAGCGGCGAGCAGCGCTGCAGCGGTTCCGGCTTGGCAGCGCCGTGGTGGTGGTGGCCACGATCGCCTTCGGCATGGGCATCGACAAGCCGGATGTGCGCTTCGTGGCGCATGTGGATCTGCCCAAGAGCCTGGAGGCCTACTACCAGGAAACGGGCCGGGCCGGCCGTGACGGCCTGCCGGCGGTGGCCTGGATGGTGCATGGCGGCGGCGACATCCCGCAGCTGC
>CAIZNP010000014.1 GCA_903934375.1 uncultured Synechococcaceae cyanobacterium | reverse complement strand
TAACCCGCGGATCGTGGTCACCAAGAGCACCGTGCCCGTGGGCACCGCAGACAAGGTGGCCGAAGCCATCCGCGCCGAGCAACTGGCCCGCGGCGTGGAAATCCCATTTGAGGTGGTGTCCAACCCGGAATTCCTCAAGGAGGGTTCGGCTGTGGCTGATTTCCAGAAGCCCGATCGCATCGTGATCGGCAGCGACAGCCCCACCGCGATTGAGGCAATGAAGGATCTTTACGCTCCCTTCAATCGCAACCACGACCGTATCGTGGTGATGGACATTCGTTCAGCCGAACTCACCAAATACGCCGCCAACGCCATGCTGGCCACCAAGATATCGTTCATGAACGAGCTGGCCAATCTGGCCGAACGCCTTGGCGCTGATATCGAGCGCGTGCGCATTGGCATTGGCTCTGACCCGCGGATTGGTTTCCAGTTCATCTGGCCAGGCTGCGGTTACGGCGGCTCCTGCTTCCCCAAAGACGTGCAGGCCCTGGTGCGCACCGCCCAGCAGGCCGGCTATGTACCCGAGCTGCTGCAAGCCGTGGAAGCGGTGAACCAATTCCAGAAGCAACGCCTGCACCGCATGATCAGCCAGCACTTCGGTGGCGCCAAGGGCTTGGAAGGCCGCCGCTTTGCGGTGTGGGGGCTGGCCTTCAAGCCCAACACCGACGACATGCGAGAAGCGCCGTCTCGTGAGCTGCTGGAGGCTCTCTGGGCAGATGGCGCCACGGTGGCGGCCTACGACCCCAAGGCGGCGGAGGAAGCCGAACGGCTTTACCCGGAAGCCCTCGCAGATGGCCGCTTGATCCTGGCTTCAACCAAGGAGGATGCCACCGAGGGTGCCGATGCCCTGGTGATCTGCACCGAATGGAAACGATTCATGGCACCAAACTTCGATCAGCTCGCCGCCTCACTGCGCCAAAAGCTGATCTTTGATGGGCGAAATCTGTACGACCCCGCGCGCCTGGCCGAGCTGGGGTGGACGTATTACGCGATTGGACGGGGGGCTTCTGTTAGCCCGGTGGTCTGAAGAGCTGGATGTGAACTAATTCAAAGTGTGACACACGTGCCCTTGCCGCAACCGATCTCCAACCGATCAGCTTTCTCATAGCGATCCCCAATGCACGCATTCGGCGTGGCGTGCGCACTCCGGCCTGGTACCTGCTCTTGGTGGCTTTGCTCGGGATCCTGAGCAAATACGAGAGCCTGCGGGATCTGGAGCGTTTTGCTCGCCGGCACCACGGCGCTCTCTCCCAGGCGCTGGGGATTGAACTCAAACGCCTTAAGTATCAGCCTTTTGCTACTTTTTCCTGCAGCTGAACGTCACAGCGGTCCGCGGCGCCATCCGGGATTGGACAATCGCTCGGATTCCAAGTGGTACAAATTATCTCGATCAGTTGGTCTGTGATGGCATAACCCTGCGAGGCTCAATCGAACCCACCACCGGATCCCTGACGGGGCGGAGGGTGCGGCTGCCTTGTTGCTGCTCACCGTGCAGCTGCTGTTCCGCCAGCTCGATTGGATCGGCCCTGGCTGCGTTGATGCGCCCGGGCCGCCAGGCTGGTTGACATCCGCGCCGTATCTTTCCTGAAAGTCACCGGAATTACAATGAATCGTTGAAACAGGCCAGCTCCAAGCCAGACGCTTTCAATTGCATACACCATCATGGAAACAATCTTTTGTACATACGGAGACTCGAAATTCTCATCATCACGTGTTCGCCTTTGCAAAGAAGCAGAAGCCACAGGACTTTTTGACAGATGCATCACATATACAGAGGCAACGAAAAACGATTCAGAGTTCAGAAATGCACTCGAAAACCCTGCATTTCGTTCAGCCGCCACCGCTGATCGCGGCGGTGGTTACTGGCTATGGAAGCCATACATTCTATACAAAACACTCGCGAATCTAAACGAGGGCGACATTCTTATCTATTCAGATGCAGGCTCAACGTTCCCAAACAGCCAGGAGTGCGTCGCCTCCACGAAGCGATTAATCAATCGCATTCGCGATAGCGAACTTGGGGTGCTTGGCTGCCGGAATCCATTTATCGAAGCGGACTGGACGAAGGGTGACGTCTTACACTACTTTGGCGCATTTGACAATCAGGCCATTACACACTCACGTCAGTTCAGTGCCGGCAGGTTGCATCTTGCCAAAAAATGCCGGCACTCGCTGCTTCTTTACAGCTCATGGTGGAAGACTGCCTGTGAGCAACCAACGCTGTTTGATGACACGCCATCACGAAAACCCAACTTGCCCGGATTCAAGGAAAACCGCCATGACGCCAGTGTTTGGTCGCTCCTTTGCAAATGCCACGGGGTCATAGAGGAATGGAACTGGGACTCGATTCCGTTGTTAGCTACTCGAATTAGATGCTGAGGGACAATAGCCAAGCCGAGAGATAAGTTCAGCATAAGTTGTCGACGATTGCATTTCATCCTGCACCTGCTCTGGCACCTCCCTGCGCGGCCTCGGACTGATTTCCACATTGCTGCCGCGTCCACTATCGCCACTCAGGCGGATTCGGCCAAAGCGCTCTACAAACGTTGGATCATACTCGATCTCAAGCGCTCTGCACAGGCCGAGCATGAATGCTACAGGCTCTAAGCAGAAATCCTCATAACGAAAGACCGGAAGCCCCGCATAGCGATCCATGAAACAGAGATAACGCGAGGCATATTCCTCCAATGAGCTTGGACTAAATTGCGACTGCCAACCATGGGCCACAAGCCCAAGATAGCTGTCCAACGGATGCCTTATTGTTAGCACAGACAATAGCTCGTAAGCCTCACCAAGAAAGTCGAAGATCGGCGTGAGTGCTGCTGGCTGCTGGCCAATACAAAAATCAGTGTGGCTATGATCACGTATCACAAGATCAACACCATCGTCGACGCAGATTTTCACGGCCTGCGCAATTTGGCGTTGAAAATCATCGCGAATCTCCTCCACCGACAACTGGCGATAGCTCCTCTCCAGCATCAGAAGCGGATTGGTTGGTTCAAAATCAGCTCCAAAGCGATTCAGCGGATTCACTTCGCTCAGCAAGGCCACATGCGGCATGGCTGCAACACATTTGCTGATCACAGTGCCTCCGCTGCAGGCAAAATGGTGAATTGTTCGCACCAACGGCCTTGATCGCGAATTGCCGTTACAGCCCGAACGCCTATCCTGGCGCTGGGCGGCCGCCAGGGCACGCTCAGCCAGCTGAACCAAACCCAGCTCCTGCAAGCCATTCCCGAGCCCTCTCCATGCAGTAGCAAGCCGATCTGCGCACGCGCGAGAGTGCGGTTGTTCCGAAATTGGCTGCGAGCGACAAAGGCAGATCCACGCCATCGCCTCCACCAGGCGCTCCACAGACGGAGGCGCTGCATCAATCAAAGGTTCGATGCCCAGGTGCAGGAGCTGTTTCTCCAGCTGCAAAATCCACAGCGGCAGAGGCTGGTGCATCGGCTCCAAGGCCTTCAACAAAACAAGCGCCCTGCTGATCGCCTCATGCCGCTCCGGCTGCGGCAGTTCTGCCGATTGCGCCTGCTCAGCCCAGGCGAGCGCCCCCAGCCGCACCAGCTGCTCCTGCACGGCCGGCCACCACTCCGCCACCTCTGTTCCCAGCTCTTGGCGCCACTGAACCATCTCCCAGGCCAGCCAGAACCACTCCAGCGAATCAGCATCGTTCGCATGCTCCAGCACCAGCCGCTGATGCCAGGTGCCCGCCAGCTGAACCAACTGACAGGCCAAAACCGCACCGAACTCCGGGCCCTGCGGCGTGAACCACTGTGCGGCCTGCCGCAATGCAGACAGTCGCTGGCGCACCACCGCCAGCTCCGCTGACTGGCCGATCGCATCCAGTTCCCGCTTCAGCAGCCACTGCCACACCTGCAGCCGCTGCGCGGCAGGCCAGTCGCCGCAGAGCTCCTGCAGCGCCACCAGGCCCACCACAAATTCAGGCAACGGTTCGCCGCTGGCGGCAACATTCATCGCCATGGCTCGGCTACATCACCCATTCTGCGCTGAGGCACAATGCGCCGGCGCTGGCGCCACTGGTGGCTCCCAGCCGCATGCTGCCGGAGTCGCCAACCATCGCCTTGGCGGCTTCCCCACCCACCAGCTGCGCCACACCCGCGCTGCCCAGATGCTCCTGGAAGGAGGAGCGGCGCAAGGCGAAGCGCGTGGCGAAGCCCGCAGCGGAGCAACGGTGGCCCTCCGCCAGCTCACCGCCGCTGCGGCCCCCCTGAGCGATGCCACCACCGCGCGCATCCAGGCCCTGCCGCTGGAGCTGCTGGAGGCCCTGGCTGAGGCGTTGCTCGATTTCAGCGGACCAGCCGACCTGGCGGTCTGGTTGGCAGAGCACGCCGGCTGAGGCCCGAGCGCTGACAGGGCTGCAGGCCGTGAGGCGCCTTCTGGTACGGCAAGTTTTTGGCGTCTCTTGCACCGGCCCACTCGGCAGGCATCAGCCCCCCTGCTTGATTCGAGCGGAGCCCCGCCGAACTCATCTCGTTCATGAACGAGCTGGCCCGGCTGCGGCTACGGCGGCGCCAAGGGCCTGGCCGGCCGCCGCTTTGCACTCTGGGGGCTGGCGTTTAAGCCCAACACCGACGACATGGGGGATGCGCCAGCGTGGCCGCCTACGACCCCAAAGCCGCAGAAGGGGCCGATGCCCTGGTGATCTGCACCGAATGGAAGCGGTTTATGGCCCCCAACTTCGATCAGTTGGCAGCCGCCTTGCGCCACAAGCTGATCGTTGATGGGCGCAACTTGTATGACCCCGAGCGATTGGCGGAGCTGGGCTGGACGTATTACGCCGTCGGGCGGGGCGCTTCTGTTCAGGCGGTGGTATGAGGGCGTGATTGGGATGGTGCCCGCCTGGAGGGGGCTTGATCCAGGGAGTTGATGCCCGCCGCAGGCGCTTGGCTGGAAAACCCGTGAAACCACGGAAGCCCCAACTGGAAGCACAGGGGTACTACTTGGTGATCGGTGTTGGTTTGGGCTCGCTACGGTGGCCGAAGGTGTTGAAAGTCTTCCGGGGCTGCCTGATCCAGTTCCGCGGCCCTGGCTGCTGGATCGCCAGGGCTGGTCAACCCTTGTGGCTGGCGCCCTGCTGCTCCTGATTTCGTTCACCACGAACTACGGCGATGACAACCTCCTCCTCTTCGGCACCATCCCGGTTGATGACCAGGTCGGAATGGGTCTCCACGTTGCCGCCTTGGCGGCGCTTGCTGGCGACGTTCAACTGGCGACCCGTCTACGACATCGAGATGCGTGGACGCGAGAGCGAGAAGCGGCTGCTCGAAAGCGAGAAGCGCTTGAAGCTGCTCGAGATCGAGAACAAGCGGCTCGCCGCACTCGAATCCAGAATGGATGCCTTGCTGCTCAATGCCGATTCCTCCTCGCAGACTCCTCCCGCAACCGGCTCCAACTGAGTGAGGCCCTGTCAGTGCTGCTTGAGGAGCTAAGACCGCCAAAGGCCTGAGCGGGTCTGGCTGCAGTTATGGCGGCTCCTGCTTCCCCAAAGATGTGCAGGCCCTGGTGCACTGCCCAGCAGGCTGGGTATGTGCCCGAGTTCCTCCAGGCCGTGGAAGCGGTGAACCAGTTCCAGAAACAGCGCCTGCATGGCCTGATCAGCCAGCAGAGGGCTGACCGGTGTCAGTGGGTGGGGCTTGAAAACCGATCACTGGTTCTACGGGCTGTTTCAGAGCGCCCAGGATCTGATCGCCTTGCTCTTGCCGCATGGTGCCGCTGAGGCTCCCTCTCTGGGGCCAGATGCGCCTGGCGATGCGCTCTACCGTTTTGAGGCGCCGGAGCAGCCGGTGGTGCTCCTGGAGGTGCAGATGCACGCCAAGCCGGGGTTCAAGCACCGGCTGGGGGCCCAGAGCTTTCGCTTTC
>CAIZNP010000013.1 GCA_903934375.1 uncultured Synechococcaceae cyanobacterium | reverse complement strand
GGAGCGCCGAGAGCGACACGCCAGACTCTGCCGATGCTGAAAGCCCTGCGCGCCGACCTGGCGATCATCAAGGAGCGCGACCCGGCGGCGCGCGGCACGCTGGAGATCCTGCACTGCTACCCGGGACTGCACGCCCTCAGCCTGCACCGCCTCAGCCACAGGCTCTGGCGGCAGCGCTGGCCGCTGACACCCCTGCTCGCCAGAGTGCTCAGCCAGCTGGGGCGCTGGCTCACCGGCATCGAGATCCACCCGGGCGCCCGCATCGGCCACGGCGTGTTCATCGACCACGGCATGGGCGTGGTGATCGGTGAAACCACCGTCATCGGCGACAACTGCCTGCTCTACCAGGGCGTGACGCTGGGCGGCACCGGCAAGGCCCACGGCAAGCGGCACCCCACCCTGGCGGAGAACGTGGTGGTGGGCGCAGGCGCCAAGGTGCTGGGGGCGATCACGGTGGGCGCCAACACACGCATCGGCGCCGGCTCCGTGCTGCTGCGCGACGTGGAAGCGGACAGCACGGTGGTGGGCATCCCCGGGCGCGTGATTCACCAGAGCGGGGTCCGCATCGACCCACTGGCCCACTCGGCGCTGCCCGATGCCGAGGCGCGCGTGATCCGCAATCTGATGGAGCGGATCGATCAGCTGGAGAGCGACCTGGCCCGCACTCAGGCCTGCCTGCGTGAGCTGGCGGCAGGACGGCCCCTGCTGGAACCGTGCAGAGGCGTGGCCCAGAGCCTCAAGGACCGGGAAATCCTTGAGTTTCTGGGGGACGGTTCCGAGGAAGGCCGCTGAAACGACTGATCAGGCGGCAGCACCGGCAGGAGCCGGCTGGAACATGAACATGGAGTAGATCACATTGCGACGCATCTGGGTCATCATCTCCAGGAACATGTCGTAGCCCTCGTTCTTGTATTCGATCAAGGGATCCTTCTGGCCATAGCCACGCAGGCCAACGGATTCGCGCAGGGCATCCATCGCCTGCAGATGCTCGCGCCAGAGGGTATCGATCTGCTGAAGGATGAAGAAGCGTTCGGCCTCTCGCATCAGGCCGGGCCGCTCCTGCTCAATCTGACCCTCCTTGATGTCGTAGGCGTTGCGCAGCTGCTCCTGCAGAAAGGCCTTGAGTTCCTCCACCGACAAACCGCGAAGCTGGTCGGGCTTCAGATCTTCAAGGATGTAGACGAATTCCTGAACCTTGCTCACCAGCCGATCGAGATTCCACTCCTCGGGCGGGAGATCAGGATTCACGTAGGCCTCAACGATATCCTCCATCGTGCGCTCTCCGTAGCCCACCACCTGCGCTTTGAGCTCGCGCCCTTCAAGCACACGCCGACGCTCTGCGTAAACAGCTTTGCGCTGATTGTTCATGACTTCGTCATACTCGAACACCTGCTTACGGATGTCGTAGTAATACGTCTCCACCTTCTTCTGAGCACCCTCCAAAGAGCGGGTGAGCATGCCCGACTCGATCGGCATGTCTTCCTCAACACGGAAGGCGTTCATCAGGCCAGCAACACGATCACCGCCGAAGATGCGCAACAGATTGTCTTCCAGCGACAGGAAGAAACGGGTGGTGCCCGGGTCGCCCTGGCGCCCGGCGCGGCCGCGCAGCTGGTTATCGACCCGGCGCGATTCGTGGCGCTCGGTGCCGATCACATGCAGGCCACCCGCCTCGCGCACCTGCTGCTCCTCGCTGCCGGTGACACCGTCGTATTCCGCCTTGACCCTGGCGATCAGCGCCCGCAGCTCCTGAATCTGGGGGTCGTCGGTGGGAGCCTTCTCCGCCGCCTGGGCGATGCGATCCTCCAGCTCCAGCACGGTGAGCTGGCGATCGCCCCAGCTCTTCACCAGATCCTGCACCAGCTCGTTGAGCGATTGCTCGGTGGCCTCGCTGAGCTGGCAGGGATAGAGCTCGCGCACGGCCCGCGCTTCCGCCGAACTACCGGCGCCTGGACCACGGCGGGGCGCCACCGGCCGATGCTCATCCTCGGGCCGCACCAGCCGGGGCAACAGCACCTCACGCAGCTTGAGGCGGGCCATGTAGTCGGCATTGCCGCCGAGGATGATGTCCGTACCGCGGCCGGCCATGTTGGTGGCGATTGTCACCGCACCGGCGCGACCGGCCTGGGCGATGATCTCGGCCTCCCGCTCCACGTTCTCAGGCTTGGCGTTCAGCAGGTTGTGGGGAATGTCCTGCTCGGCCAGCAGCGAGCTGAGCAGCTCCGATTTCTCCACGCTGGTAGTGCCCACCAGCACCGGCCTGCCGCCCCTGTGCACCTCGGCGGTTTCCAGGGCCACGGCGCGCCACTTGGCCACCTCGTTCTTGTACACCTGATCGGTCCAGTCGGCCCGTGAGCGCAGGCGGTTGGTGGGCACGATCGTGACCTCGAGCTTGTAGGTCTTCTCGAACTCCACCTCCTCGGTCTTGGCGGTGCCGGTCATGCCCGCCAGACGCGGGTAGAGCAGGAAGAAGTTCTGATAAGTGATCGAG
>CAIZNP010000012.1 GCA_903934375.1 uncultured Synechococcaceae cyanobacterium | reverse complement strand
TGATGGGCCCGGAGCCGGTGTGGCTGCGGCTGCTGCAACTCGTGGAGATCTGGAGCCGGGAACATCTCGGCCGCAGCGCCCGCTCCTGGCGGCTGCTGCGGCAGTGCTACTCCGCTGGGCCATGGGCTGGGGCATCATCAGAACCGGTCGGCACCTGAGCCACCCCCTTGCAGCCCTTGAGCGACTCCTCGCCATCACCCGGCCTGCAGAAGGCCCCCGAGACGGACCAGGCGAAGGGCCAGCAGACCGGCATCCAGGCCGTCCTGGCCCTGCCGGAGTTCCGCAAACTCTGGCTGGGCCAGGTGTTCAGCCAGCTGGCCGACAAGTTCTACATCGTGTTGATGGTGTTCCTGATCGCCCAGTACTGGGTGACAGCCACACCCCCGGCAGGCGGCGCCCTGGCCGAGGCCGCCGGCGCCCTCAACCTGAGCATCGAAAGCCGCGCCCAGCTGATCACGCTGCTGGCCACCGGCATCTACGTGGCCAACACCATCCCGGCGATGCTGCTGGGGCTGGTGGCTGGGGTCTGGGCCGACCGCTGGCGCAAGCGTGAGGTGATGGTGGCCTCCAACGGCATCCGTGCCGGCCTGGCCCTGTTGATTCCGCTCTGCCTGATCGATGGTCCCCACTGGCTGGGGCTCAGCTGGGGCTACTGGGGACTGCTCGTGATCACCTTCCTGGAATCGGTGCTCACCCAGTTCTTCGCACCGGCGGAGCAGGCGGCGATCCCGATGCTGGTGCCCGGCCACCAGTTGCTGGCAGCGAACTCGCTGTATCAGGCCACGAGCATGGGCGCCACGATCGTCGGCTTCGCCCTCGGTGATCCGGTGCTGCGACTGCTGCAGCGCCTCCTGGCAGGCATCGGCGTGCCCGACGGCGAATTCGTGCTGCTCCCCCTCTGTTACGGCATGGCGGCGCTCTGCATCGCGGCGATCCGGGTTGAGGAGACACCGCAACCGTCGCGGGGGCAGACGGTGTGGCAGGAGATCGGCGAAGGGCTGCAGGTGCTGCGCGAACAGGCGAGTGTGCGCAGTGCCATGTTGCAGCTGGTGCTGCTCTACAGCCTGCTGGCGGCGCTGTACGTGCTGGCCATCAGCCTGGCCTCGGCGATCAGCCAGCTGGGCCCCACGCAGTTCGGAACGCTGCTGGCCATGAGCGGCGTGGGCCTGGCCATCGGTGCGGTGGCCGTTGCCCAGGTGGGCCACAGCTTCAACCGCCGCCGGCTGGCCTCCGCCGGCCTCGGCACAATCGCCTGGAGCCTGGTACTGCTGGGCCAGATGCGCGGCAACCTCCCCCTCACCCTCACCCTCTGCGCCGTGCTCGGCGTGGGGGCCGCGCTGCTGGCGATCCCGGCTCAGACGACGATTCAGGAAGACACCCCGGAAGCGATGCGCGGCAAGGTGTTCGGGCTGCAGAACAACCTGATCAACATCGCCCTGAGCCTGCCGCTGGTGCTGGCCGGTGCCGTGGTGAGCCGCTACGGCCTGCTTCCCGTGCTCTGGGCCCTGGCCGGCCTGGCCCTGGCGGCCGCCCTGCTCGAGAAGCCCTGGAAACGCTGCTAGCTTCGTACCTTGCTTGAGCCTGCCGCTGCGTGGCCCACATCGCCTGGCTGGGCAAGAAATCTCCGTTCTGCGGCAACGTCACCTACGGCCTGACCACCACGGAGGCCCTGCGGCGCCGGGGCCATGAGGTGAGCTTCATCCACTTCGACACGCCAGCGGCATCCCTGGGGCGCAGCAGCGATGAGCCCACCGAACTGAGCGCACCCAACGGCAGTGGTGGCGCTGAGGCCAATCCCGAAGTGGCGCTCCCCTACCTGGTGAAGTCGCAGGTGTACACGATCCCCTCGCCAGGGGCGCAGCGGGAGCTGCGGGAATCACTCGAGCGGCTGCAGCCAGACCTGGTGCACGCCAGCCTCACCCTCTCGCCCCTGGATTTCCGCCTGCCGGACCTCTGCCAGCAGCTGGGCCTGCCCCTGGTGGCCACCTTCCATCCGGCGTTCGATGCCAGCCTGCGCAACCTCAGCGCCGGCACCCAGCAGCTCACCTATCAGCTCTACGCCCCCTCCCTGGCCCGCTTCGACCGGGTGGTGGTGTTCTCGGAACTGCAGGCCGTGGTGCTGGCACGGCTGGGGGTGCCCGAGCGTCGGCTGGCGGTGATCCCCACCGGCGTGGACCCGGAGCGCTGGGCACCGGCCCCGCCGGGAGGGGAATCCCCGGAGCTGCTGGGCCTGCGCCAGCGCTTTGGCGGCCAACGGGTGTTTCTCTACATGGGGCGCATCGCCACCGAGAAGAATGTGGAGGCGCTGCTGCGGGCCTGGCGGCTGGTGCAACCGGCCGGTTGCACCCTCGTGGTGGTGGGAGATGGACCGGTCCGCCAGTCGCTGATGCAGACCTATGGCAGCGAGATCGGCGTGCACTGGTGGGGCTATGAGCCCGACCAGGCCAAGCGGCTGGCGCTGCTGCAGCTGGCGGAGGTGTTCCTGCTGCCATCCCTGGTGGAGGGGCTGAGCCTGGCCCTTCTCGAGGCGATGGCCAGCGGCACCGCCTGCGTGGCCACCGACGCCGGTGCCGATGGCG
>CAIZNP010000011.1 GCA_903934375.1 uncultured Synechococcaceae cyanobacterium | reverse complement strand
GTGGCCTGCGGCGCCAACATGAACTTCGATCGGCTGCGCTTCGTGGCCGAGCGCACCGAGATCAGCGAAGACCGCGAGGCGATGCTGGCGGTGGAGATCCCGGAGCAGCCCGGCAGCCTGCGCCAGTTCTGCAACCTGCTGGGCAGCCGCAACCTCACCGAGTTCAGCTACCGCCTGGCTGATCCCGGCCGCGCCCACATCTTCGTGGGGGTGCAGACCAGCGGCAGCAGCGACGAGCAGAACCTGATCCACGATGTGCGGGCCGCCGGCTTCCCCTGCCTCGACCTCTCCAACGACGAGCTGGCCAAGCTGCACCTGCGCCACATGGTGGGCGGCCGCATGCCAGCCAGCGCCGGCGAGGCCGCCGGCCACGGCCGCGAACTGCTCTATCGCTTCGAGTTTCCTGAGCGGCCGGGGGCGCTGATGCGCTTCCTCACCAGCCTGCATCCCGACTGGAACATCAGCATGTTCCACTACCGCAACCACGGCGCCGACGTGGGCCGCATCGTGGTGGGGGTGCAGGTGCCGCCTGCCGAGATGCCCGCCTGGCAGACCTTCCTCGACGGCCTCGGCTATCGCTACGTGGACGAGACCGGCAACCCTGCCTACCGCCTCTTCCTGGGTGAGCTGGCCGGGGGCGTTGAGGTTGGGTAACTTGCGCGAACCGCAGGTGGCGCCGGTGGATTCCAACCCCGAGGGCCTCACGCCCGCTCCCAGCGATCCCGCCGCGTCAGGCGCCGCACCCGGGCTGGAGTTGCTCTCCCTACCAGCGCGGATCGAGGCGATCCTCTACCTCAAGGGCAAGCCCCTGAGCCTGGGCGATCTGGCGGAGATCGCCGGCATCAGCCGCGATGAGGCCGAGATGGGGCTGATCACGCTGATGGCCGACTACGCCCACCGCGACACGGCTCTGGAGATCCGCCAGGAGGGCCAGCGCTACAGCCTGCAGCTGCGCGACGGCCTGGGCGGGCTGGTGCAGAACCTGCTGCCGGTGGACCTGTCCACCGCCGCCCTGCGCACCCTGGCCACCATCGCCCTGAAGAAGCGCATCCTGCAGTCGGATCTGGTGGAGCTGCGCGGCTCCGGCGCCTACGACCACATCAAGGAGCTGCTGGCTCAGAACTTCATCGAGCGCAAGCGCCAGAGCGAAGGCCGCTCCTACTGGCTGACGCTGAGCGAGAAGTTCCACCGCACCTTCGCCATCCGCACCGACGATCTGGTGACCCGCAGCCGCACAGGACGGCGCGAGGAACCAGCCGCGGCGGAGCCCCTCAGCGAGGCCGACTGGGAAGCCGCCTGAGCTGCCGCCTGCTCCGCCAGGGGCAGCTTGCGCTTCGTCTGAATACAGTCACCCCAGACACGCGCAACCCCATGGCCCCCATCCTCGGCGACCTGATCGGGGTTCTGATCCAGACCCTCTCGATCTACACCCTGGTTCTGCTGGTGCGGGTGCTGCTCACCTGGTTCCCGAATCTGGATTGGAGCAACCCGGTGCTCTCCAGCGTCAGCGCCATCACCGACCCCTACCTCAACATCTTCCGGGGCCTGATCCCGCCCATCGGCGGCCTGGATCTTTCGGCGATCGTGGCCTTCCTGGCCCTGCAACTGGTGCAGACCCTGCTGGAGCAGAGCCGGGTGCTCTTCTACCCCTCGCTCTACTGAAGCCAGCGCTTGACGCCAGCAACGGAGGCCAGCGCTCCGGGCTGACCGGCCAAAGCCGCTCAGCCTCCAGCCACCGCCTGCTCCAGCGGCAGCAGATCATCAAACTCACCGGCGCGGGTGCGCACCGGCGCACTGAAGCCACGCGCCTTGACGTTGGTGAAGGTGAAGGGGCCGGGTGTGCCGGCGGGCACCGCCAGGCGCAGGGCAAAGCTGGAGTCACCGGGCGGCACATCACCGATCGAACCCACCCGCGAGCGGTTCTGCAGCACCGGTTCACCGCTTGCATCAAGGATCTGGGCGAACACGTCGGTGTCGACCACCGGCTTGCGCCCGGGGTTGCTCACCATGCCGCGCAGCACGTAGCAGCTGGCACCGCTGGGGCGGCGCAGCTGCGGCTGGGCGCCGATGTCCTCCGAGGGGCAGGGATCCAGGCTCACCTGGCTCACGCTCAGGCCCGCCGCCAGCGCCGGCGGTACGCCGGGGCCCAGCAGGCTGAACAGGCTCAGCAGGCAAAGCGCCAGGGCCAGCAACGGGCGTACCGGAAGAGAACGAGGCACGAACAAGGAGCGGATGGCCGGTTGTCCCATCCTGCTCAGCGCAGGTCGCCGCTGCCGCCGATCACGTTGCGCTCGGCGCGGCTGGCCAGCTTCGCCAGGTTGGCCTCGCCGATCTCCGCCAGGTTGAAGCCCAGCTCACTGGCCAGCTGGGCTACGTACCAGAGCACATCGCCCAGTTCCAGCTTGAGGGCCTCGCGCACCTCGGGCGAGAAGCTGCCGCCGTGATCGCGCAGCACCTTCTTCACCTTGTCGGCCACCTCACCGGCTTCACCGCATAGGCCCAGGGTGGGATAGATGGGGTTGGAGCCCACGTCGGGGTAGCGGGCCGTGTGTCTGGCCCCCTGCTGATACGCGTTGAGATCCATTGGCGCCACTGGGCTGGAGGGCCCAAATGATAGGGTCGGCCAACCGTCTGGCCCTGCCGAATGGCCCTGCCCGATCTCACGCGTCGCACCAAGATCGTGGCCACCATCGGCCCTGCCACCGAATCTCCGGAGCAGCTGCGCCGCCTGATCGAGGCCGGCGCCACCACGTTCCGTCTCAACTTCTCCCACGGCGACCACAGCGAACACGCCGCCCGCATCGCCACCATCCGCCAGGTGGGTCAGGCGCTGGGTATCCACGTGGGCATCCTGCAGGACCTGCAGGGCCCGAAGATCCGGCTCGGCCGCTTCAAGGACGGCCCCATCACCGTGGCCAAGGGCGATCGCTTCACGCTCACCTCCCGGAATGTGGCCTGCACCCAGGAGATCGCCACTGTCACCTACGACAAGCTGGCCGATGAGGTGATGGCCGGCAGCCGGATCCTGCTGGACGACGGCCGCGTGGAGATGGTGGTCGACAGTGTCGACAAGCCAGAACAGACCCTCTATTGCACGGTCACCGTGGGTGGTGTGCTCTCCAACAACAAGGGCGTCAACTTCCCGGACGTTCAACTCTCGATCCGCGCCCTCACCGACAAGGACCGCACCGATCTGGCCTTCGGTCTGCAGCAGGGGGTCGACTGGGTGGCACTCAGCTTCGTGCGCAACCCCTCCGACATGCAGGAGATCAAGGAGCTGATCGCCAGCCACGGCCACAGCACGCCGGTGGTGGCCAAGATCGAGAAGTTCGAGGCGATCGATCAGATCGACGCGATCCTGCCGCTCTGCGACGGCGTGATGGTGGCCCGCGGCGACCTCGGCGTTGAGATGCCGGCCGAGGAGGTGCCTCTGCTGCAGAAGGAGCTGATCCGCAAATGCAACGCCCTCGGCATCCCGGTGATCACCGCCACCCAGATGCTCGATTCGATGGTGAGCTGCCCGCGGCCGACCCGGGCTGAAGTGAGCGATGTGGCCAACGCCATCCTCGATGGCACCGACGCCGTGATGCTCTCCAACGAAAGCGCCGTCGGCGACTTCCCGGTGGAAGCGGTGGCAACGATGACCCAGATCGCCCGCCGCATCGAGCGCGACTATCCCCGCCGCGGCGACGAAAGCCAGCTGGCCTCAACGATCCCCAACGCCATCAGCCAGGCGGTGAGCGCGATCGCCCGCCAGCTGGAAGCCTCGGCGATCCTCACCCTCACCAAAGGCGGCGCCACGGCCCGCAACGTCAGCAAGTTCCGCCCCAGCACTCCGATCCTCGCGATCACCAGCGAGGTGTCTGTGGCACGCCGGCTGCAGCTGTGCTGGGGCGTCAGCCCGCTGCTGATCGAGGAGCAGACCTCCTCCACCAGCACCTTCAGCATGGCCATGGGCATGGCCCGCGAACTGGGCGTTCTCAACGACGGCGACCTGGTGGTTCAGACTGCCGGCACCCTGGCAGGCGTGAGCGGCTCCACCGACTTCATCAAGGTGGGCATCGTCTCGGCGGTGCTCTCGAGAGGTGTCGGCATCGGCAGTGGCTCGGTGAGCGGTCGCGTGCGCGTGGTGGAGAGCCCCGAGGCGGCCGCCTCGATCCAGACCGGCGAGATCCTGGTGGTGCGCGAAACCACGGCCGACTACGTGGAAGCGCTGCGCCGGGCCAAGGGCGTGATCGCCGAACAGGGCGGCAGCGAGAGCCACGCCGCCGTGATCGCCCAGAGCACCGGCATCCCGGCGATCGTGGGCGTGGCCAATGCGATCGAGAGCCTGCGCCAGGGAGAGATCGTCACCCTCGATCTGCTGCGCGGTGAGGTGCACCGCGGCGCCCGCAGCCACAACACCGACAACCACGGCGCCATCGTCTAGTCAGACCCTCAACGTCCGGAACCTCAATGGCCGCGAAGCTGCCCCTGCGCGAAATCGTGGGGATGGCCCTGAACACCCTGCGGGCCAACCGGCTGCGCTCGCTGCTCACGATGCTCGGCATCGTGATCGGCAACGCCTCGGTGATCACCCTGGTGGGCGTGGGCAAAGGTGCCCAGAACCTGGCGGAGGGGCAGCTCAACACCCTCGGCGCCAACGTGCTGTTCGTAGTGCCCGGCAACAACGACAGCCGCCGCCAGGGCATCGATTTTCCCAAGACCCTGGTGCTTGAGGACGCCGAGGCGATCGCCGAACAGGTGCCCTCGGTGAAGCGGGTGGTGCCCCAGATCACCCTCAGCACCGTGCTGCAATCCGGTTCCAGGAGTTCCAGCAGCAGCGTGTCGGGCATCACGCCCGACTTCATCACGGTGCGTCGCTTCGACGTGGCTCAGGGGCGCTTCATCGACCGCCGCGATCTGGACGGGGCTCGCAACGTGGTGGTGATCGGCCCCGATCTGCGCACGAAATTGTTGCCGGCAGGCTCGGCCATCGGCCGCAGCCTGCGCATCCGCGACCAGAGCTTCGAGGTGATCGGCGTGATGGCGTCCAAGGGCGCCGTGTTCGGCCAGAACCAGGATGAAGCGGCCTACATCCCGCTCACGACGATGGTGAGCAAGCTCTCCGGACGTGATCCCACCTACGGGGTGAGCCTCAACTTCATCAGCGTGGAAGCGAAGGATGAGGCCAGCACCGGCGCCGCCAAGTTCCAGATCACGAATCTCCTGCGCCAGCGCCACAACATCCTGCGGGAGGACGACTTCGCCGTGCGCTCCCAGAAGGATGCCCTCTCGATCGTGGGCACGATCACCGGCGGGCTGACGCTGATGCTGGCGGCGATCGGCGCCATCTCCCTGCTGGTGGGCGGGATCGGCATCATGAACATCATGCTGGTGTCGGTGAGTGAGCGCACCAGCGAGATCGGCCTGCGCAAGGCGATCGGCGCCCGCAGCAGCGATGTGCTGAGCCAGTTCCTGGTGGAGGCCCTCGTGCTCTCCAGCCTCGGCGGCGTGATCGGCAGCGCCCTCGGCATCTCGGCCGTGGCGGCGGTGGCGGCGTTCACACCCCTGCCGGCCTCGATCGCCGCCGGCAACGTGCTGATCACGGTGGGGCTCTCTGGCTCGATCGGCCTGATCTTCGGGGTGCTGCCGGCCCGACGCGCCTCCCGCCTCGATCCGATCACCGCCCTGCGCAGCCTCTGAGGCCCGCAGGGATTTGGTCCATCGCGGCACAGTTCCAGCCGTCAGCAGCACAGAAGCGGCGCCCAGCTCAGGAAGAAAACCTTAAGAAGGCGATTTCACGGCAAAAACGTGTCGGATGTCACCAATGCCTGACCGCAGGGATGGGTTCATGGTGAATCCTTCACACCCGGCGACACCCTTGGCGCAGCTTTCCTGCGGCTACCGCAACAACAGCGATCGCATGGTGATCGTGCGTTGCATCGGCCCTGAGGAGTTCTTCCTCGAGCGGGTGGTGTTCCCCTTCGAGCTGCTCAGCTTCCTGGCGCCGCCGGATTCCGTGCTGGAGATCTGGACGCACGGCCTCGGTGGTCCTGAGCTGGTGGAGAGCCTGGAGGTCGCCGGCCTGCAGGTGGAGTCGCTGGAAGAGCCGAGCCATCTCAGCCTTGCGCCGGAGCCGGACGCGCGCCTGGCCGAAGTCGACTGGCAGGAAGCGGTCTGATTCGTGCCGCTGGCTCGGCGGAGAGGATGAGGCCGGCTTTACACTTGTTAAACAACCGGCATTTCTGACAGCCATGAATCAGCGCTGGCGCTCCATCGCCCTCTGGGTTCTGCCCATCGGCGTAGCCCTGTTCCTCGGCTGGCAGGTGCTCGGAAGCGGCGCCAATCGCATGGCACCCACCGCATCCAGCGGTCCCACCGTGGCACCGCGCAATGCAGCCGTGGCCCGGATGAGCTACGGCCGCTTCCTCGACTACGTCGAGGCCGGCCGTGTCACCGCGGTCGACATCTTCGACGGTGGCCGCACCGCCGTTGTGGAAGCCGTTGATCCCGACCTCGACAACCGGGTTCAACGCCTGCGCGTTGATCTGCCCGGCCTGGCTCCCGAGCTGGTGAACAACCTCAAGCAGCAGGGCATCAGCTTTGACATTCACCCACCCCGCCAGGCCCCGCCGGCCCTGGGGCTGCTGGGCAACCTGCTGTTCCCGCTGCTGCTGATCGGCACCCTGGTGTTCCTGGCCCGGCGCGGCAGCGGCATGCCCGGCGGTCCTGGCCAGGCGATGCAGTTCGGCAAGACCAAGGCCCGCTTCGCCATGGAAGCCGAAACCGGAGTGAAATTCGACGATGTGGCAGGCGTCGAGGAAGCCAAGCAGGATCTCCAGGAGGTAGTGACCTTCCTCAAGACCCCGGAACGCTTCACCTCCGTGGGCGCCAAGATTCCCAAGGGTGTGTTGCTGGTGGGCCCTCCCGGCACCGGCAAGACCCTGCTGGCCAAGGCCATCGCCGGCGAGGCCGGTGTGCCCTTCTTCTCCCTCTCCGGTTCGGAGTTCGTGGAGATGTTCGTGGGCGTTGGCGCCAGCCGCGTGCGCGATCTGTTCAAGCGCGCCAAGGAGAACAGCCCCTGCCTGATCTTCATTGATGAGATCGACGCCGTGGGCCGTCAGCGCGGCGCCGGCGTGGGCGGCGGCAACGACGAACGGGAGCAGACCCTCAACCAGCTGCTCACCGAGATGGACGGCTTTGAGGGCAACAGCGGCATCATCATCATCGCCGCCACCAACCGGGCTGATGTGCTGGATTCAGCCCTGCTGCGCCCCGGTCGCTTCGACCGTCAGGTGCAGGTGGACGTGCCCGACATCAAGGGCCGCCTCTCGGTGCTCAAGGTGCACGCCCGCGACAAGAAGCTGGCCGAAGATGTGAGTCTCGAATCGATCGCCCGCCGAACCCCCGGGTTCTCCGGAGCGGATCTGGCCAACCTGCTCAACGAGGCGGCGATCCTCACCGCCCGCCGCCGCAAGGAGGCCACCACCCTCGCCGAGATCGACGACGCGGTGGACCGGATCATTGCCGGCATGGAGGGCAAACCGCTCACCGATGGTCGCAGTAAGCGCCTGATCGCCTACCACGAGGTTGGGCACGCCCTGGTGGGAACCCTGGTGAAGGCCCACGACCCCGTGCAGAAGGTCACCCTGATTCCTCGCGGCCAGGCCCAGGGCCTCACCTGGTTCTCGCCCGATGAGGAGCAGATGCTGGTGAGTCGCGCCCAGCTGCGCGCCCGGATCATGGGTGCCCTTGGCGGCCGTGCCGCCGAGGATGTTGTGTTCGGCTACGCCGAGGTGACCACCGGCGCCGGTGGCGACATTCAGCAGGTGGCCTCGATCGCCCGCCAGATGGTCACCCGTTTCGGCATGAGCGAAGTGGGGCAGCTCTCCCTGGAAGCCGGCAACCAGGAGGTGTTCCTGGGCCGCGACCTGATGACCCGCAGCGACGGCTCCGATGCCACCGCCGCCCGCGTTGATCTGGCCGTGCGCCAGATGGTGCAGAACTGCTATGCCGACACGGTGAAGCTGGTGGCCGCCCATCGCGCCTGCATGGATCGCGTGGTGGAACTACTGATCGAGAAGGAAAGCCTTGATGGCGATGAATTCCGCGCCATCGTCAGTGAGTTCGCCACCATTCCGGAGAAGGAGCGCTTCTCTCCGTTCCTCAGCAGCGAGCCTGAAACCCAGCCCGAGCCGGCCACTGCTCCCGCCGGCGCCTGATTGCTGATTTCTGATTCCTGATTTCTCAAAGCCCGGACGCTCCTGCGCCCGGGCTTTTTACTGGTTGGGAACAACAGAAGCTCAGCTATCGGAGCGCGAGCTGCGCTGACCACGGCAACGATCCGAGCAGTAGATCACCTGCTCCCACACCGCGGCCCAGCGACGGCGCCACAAAAAAGGTCTGCCACACACGGGGCAGACCTTGCTGGGGCGCTGGCTTGGCGGCAGGCCCTTGCCGCCAGGGCGCGCGGCTGAATCTCCGCGACCGCGCCCCAAGGTCAGACCGGGCGAACGGGGCGCTTGTCGATCACCTTGTCGATCAGGCCATACTGGACCGCCTCAGCGGGCGACATGAAGAAGTCGCGGTCGGTGTCTTCCTCGATGCGGTCCATGGGCTGGCC
>CAIZNP010000010.1 GCA_903934375.1 uncultured Synechococcaceae cyanobacterium | reverse complement strand
GCCGAATCGGCTCCATGCCCCAATACCGCCTGATCGATCACCGTGGTGCCCCGCATCCGGTGCTCGACGATCTCTACGACTCCCTCGAGGCCGCCTGGAGCGATGCCCGCAGCTGGTGGGGGCAGCACCTCTGCGTCAGGCCTGAGCCTGCGGAGCAGCTTGAGCCGATGGCGATCGGTATCGAAGTGAGCACCGCGTCCGGCAACTGGCGCACCGTGCGCCATCCCGGCTGACCTGGATCCTCTGCCGATGAAGAAGATCGAAGCGATCATTCGCCCCGAGGCCCTGCTCCCGCTGCAGCAGGCGTTGGTGGCGGCGGGGGTGCCCGGGATGTCCGCCTCCGATGTGCGTGGCCTCGGCCGCCAGGGCACTCAGGTGCAGTTGCACAGCGGGCCGGGGCTTCGTTTGGATTTTCTGCGCAAGGTGCGGGTGGAGATCGTGCTCGATGACCACCAGGAGAACGAGGTGCTGCGGCTGATCGAGCAGGTGAATCGCACTGGCCGCATCGGCGATGGCAAGGTCTTCACCCGAACCCTCGAGACGGCCCTGCGCATCCGCACATCGGAGAAAGGGCTGCTGGCGATCTGACGCATCACCGTCTGGCTGGTGGGCGGATCAGAGCCAGACCGCCCCTTCCCGCAGCGGACGCTGCCGCTTCATCCAAATGGCGCGTGCAACGGGCCCCAGCAGCGGCGCCCCCAGGGCCAGGCTGTGGCGGAGCACGGCGTTGTGGCCGATCCAGTGCCCCTGGCGTGCCTCTGCCAGCTGCAGCTGTTGCAGGCGGCTGATCTCAGGCCGCCGCAGCCGCTCGATCCGCTGGCAGGCCTGATCAAGAGCCGTGGGATTGGGCGCGCTCGCCAGCAGCTCGCGGGCGGCCACCAGGCTGTCGCGCAGGGCCATGTTGATCCCCTGGGCACGGATCGGGCTCATCGGATGGGCCGCATCCCCCAGCAGCAGCAGCCCTGGTGCGTGCCAGCGGCGGGCCTGCCCCACCTGCACGCGGAAGCGCTGCGGGCCGCTCAGGTGATCACCATGCCGCTGCAGCAGAGCCGCCAGCGGCGGCGGCGCCAGGGCCGCGATCGCCTCAGCCCACTCCCTGGCCGATCGCCGTGGCAGCGGTTCGCCCGGCCTCAGCAGCCAGCCCAGCTGCAGCTCCCCCGTGGCACCACGGCAGGCGCTGGCGATGGCACCGCCGCCCACCAGGGTGTGGAACCCGGCGATCGGGTCTGGTTGCGGCTTCGCGGCTGCTGCTGCCGGCAGCTGGAACCAGAGCAGATCCAGCGGGGCACCCCGGTGCTGCAGCGGCAGCGGGGCCGCCTGGCGCAGCTGTGAGTCGCGGCCATCGCAGGCGATCACCAGGTCGGCCTCCAGGCAGCGGCCATCGGCCAGCCGCACGCCGCAGACACGCCCTTCGGCGCTGCTCCCGCCAGATCGCGGCCGCCGCAGCAGACCAGTGACCGTCACGCCGGCTTGCCAGTCGAAGGCCTGCAGTGCCAAGGCCTCCTGCAGCAACGCCTCCAGCAGCGCCTGCTGCGGCACCAGCCGGCACGGCTGCAGGCAGCCCATTGGTTCGGCCACCTGGAACAGCAGGCGGCCCTCCAGCCAGACGCTCCAGTCCGCCAGGGTCCGCTGCGGCAGCTGCTGCAACAGAGGCCATAGCCCCATGCGGGCCAGGGCCTCAAGTCCGCAGGGCAGCAACGCATCGCCGCGCAGGCCGCGGGCGAAATCCCGGCGCGCTTCGAGAAGGGTGACGCTGCGGCCTGCCCTGGCGAGCTGCAGGGCGAGGCTCAGTCCCGCCGGTCCGGCGCCTACCACGATCAACCGGTTCATGAAGTTGCCTATCCAGCACGGCCAACTTGTTCCGCTTGTAGCTCCGCTCTGGCTAGGGCGTGGGAGTGAGGCGTTGCTGGTGCCATCCCATGGCGGTTGATCTGTTGGTTCCCTGGACTGATCCCTGCAGCGGTGGCTGCGCGGACCATCCCGAGCGCTACGCCCTGCGGGCGCTGGCGGAGGGGCTGTATCTGGGCATCGCCACCAACGAGCGGATCGAGCCCGTGGAGGATCCCCAGCGGGCCTGGATCTTCCGCACGCACGACCGAGCCGTGACAGCCGCCCGCGAGATTGCGGCCACCTTCGGCCAGGCCGTGGATGTGGTGAAGTTGCGTTGATCAGGCCTGGGGCGATTCCGAGCTGGTGATCAGGCGGAAGGCGGTGAAGAACAGCGAGATCCCGAACAGGGTGCCCACGGCCCAGAGGCTGTCGCTGGGCCACTCCGCCACCAGCAGACCGCCAAGCAGGGCTGTCACCACACCGTCGACCAGCACCAGCCCGCGGGCTTCGGCCTGGCTGGCGGCTGCGGCGGCCAGCTCCATCACGCCTTCGAAGATCAGCAGCAGACCCACGAACAGCGTGAGGCTCACTTCACTCTCCACCGGGTAGGCCACCACCCACAGGCCGGCCACCAGATAGAAGATGCCGGAGAGGGCTCGGAAGAGCTTGCCCTTGCCGCCCTCCACCTGGCCGATGCGCAGCAGCTGGCCAACGCCGGCCACCGCCGCGATCACGCCGATGCTCAGGGTCAGGGCTGTGGCCGAGAGGAACGGCAGGGCAATCGAAGCCGCAGCTGCCAGGAACAGCAGAACGGAGGTGATTCGGCGCAGGGTGGTGGGCGTCACGACGGAGGGATTGGTCGTCCAGTGCGCCTGACCTTAGGCGCGTTTCTCGAGGCGGGCCTCGGCGGGGCATGACGGCATGTCGCGCTTGTTTTGGCCAGTCGTCGCCGGCCTCCTTAGGGTGCGGGCAACGTTCCTGCCCCTTCCGCCCAGCCCATGGCCGCGATCTTCAGTGACAACAGCCTCACGATCGGCGGCACGCCGCTGGTGCAGCTGAACCGTGTGACGGAGGGGTGCGGAGCGCGAGTGCTGGCGAAGATCGAGGGGCGTAACCCGGCCTATTCGGTGAAGTGCCGGATCGGTGCGGCGATGATCGCGGCGGCGGAGCGTGATGGGCTGCTGGCTGGGGGTAAGGAGCTGATCGAACCCACCAGTGGCAACACGGGGATTGCGCTGGCGTTTGTGGCGGCGAGCAAGGGGATCCGGCTGACGCTGACGATGCCGGAGACGATGAGCCTGGAACGTCGCAAGCTGCTGACGGCGTATGGGGCGCATCTGGAGCTGACGGAGGGTCGGCTTGGGATGAGCGGGGCGGTGAACCGTGCCAAGGAGATTGCGGCGGCGGATCCGGAGCGTTATGTGCTGTTGCAGCAGTTCGTGAATCCGGCGAATCCGCAGATCCACCACGACACGACGGGCCCCGAGATCTGGAACGACACGGACGGCCAGGTGGATGTGGTGGTGGCGGGTGTGGGCACCGGCGGCACGATCACCGGTGTGAGCCGGTACATCAAGGGAACGCTGGGCAAGCCGCTGGTGAGCGTGGCGGTGGAACCGAAGAACAGCCCGGTGATCAGCCAGACCAGGGGCGGGCAGGCGCTGCAGCCGGGTCCCCACAAGATTCAGGGGATCGGAGCGGGCTTTGTGCCGGGGAACCTGGATCTGGGCCTGCTGGATCGTGTGGAGCAGGTGAGCGATGAGGAGGCGGTGACGATGGCGCGCCGGCTCACGAAGGAGGAGGGAATTCTTGCTGGGATCAGCTGCGGTGCGGCTGCGGTGGCGGCCGTGCGTCTGGCCCGTGAGGAGGCGTATGCGGGGCAGACGATCGTGGTGGTGCTGCCGGATTCAGGTGAGCGTTATCTGAGCTCGGTGCTGTTCGAGGGGATCTTCAACGAGCGGGGCCTGCCGGTGGGCTGAGCCCCGCCAGGGGCCGGGGCCTCAGTCGGCCAACGGTTGGACGGCCTGGAGCTTCTCGTTGAGCTGCATGGCCATCGACTGGCGACCCACTGCCAGCACCTTGAGCGTGTCCTCGTGCATGCGCAATTGGGCGTCCGCCACCTGCAGACCGCGCACGAGCTCCTTGAGCTCCTCGGGGAGGTTGTTGAGGTCGTAGCGCTTGCCCTCGAAGGTGAGAACCGGTTGCTGCTGTTGCGCTGAGTCGGTCACGGTGGTGGGAATGGATCAGCGCGCAGATTAGGTGGGCTGGCCGGGAGGAGCATCGCTCATGCCGGCTTCGGGTCCGGCTGCTGCATCGACTTCTGTAGCGGTTTGGCTATCGGACTTGGGCTGGCTGGCGGCGATCAGCTTCGGTAACGGCCGCAGTGGTCGCTTGAAGAAGAACATCAGCAGCGGCCCCACCTGCGAGGAGTCGGTCATCTCCCAGCCCTGCCGGCCGAGCAGATTAAGGAAGGTCTGCAGCTGTTCGGCCGGGTGGCGGCCTCGGCGGGCTGTTTCGCTCTCCTCGCCGTACACCTCCGGGAACTCACGGGCCAGGAAGTCTGGGCTCAGGGTTCCCCGCAGGTGCTCGCTGGCGACCTGCGGGTCGGGCGGCTCGGGTGGTTTGCCCGGTTCCACGTTGATGTGCACCACCCGGTACTCCCACTGGGTGGGTGTGGCGGGCTGAGGCTCGGGCTGGATCGCCATTGCCTGATCGCGGCCTCCGTTCAGGCTAGGCACCTCGGATGAGCTGGCGCTCGCACAGGTCGCGGTAGCGCCCGGGCCTGCTGATCAGCAGGTCGTGGTTGCCTTGATCCACGATGCGGCCGTTCTCCAGCACCACGATCGAATCCGCTTCCTGCACCGTGGAGAGGCGGTGGGCGATCACCAGCACGGTGCGGCCTGCCATGGCCTGATCCAGGCCTCGCTGCACCGCCTCTTCGGCCTCGGCATCAAGCGCGCTGGTGGCCTCATCCAGCAGCAGCACCGCGGGATCGCCCAGCACGGCGCGGGCGATCGCCAGGCGCTGCAGCTGGCCGCCGGAGAAGTTGCTGCCGCGCTCCTCCACCCTGGCCTGGTAGCCAGCGGGCAGGGCCTCGATGAAGCCATCGGCGTTGGCGAGCTGCGCGGCCGCCCGGATCTGTTCGGGGCTGGCGGCCCGCCCGAAGGCGATCGCCTCGGCCACCGTGCCGGAGAACACCTGGCTCTGCTGGGGTACCAGGGCCACGGCCCGGCGCAGCTCGGCGGCCCGCAGATCGGCCAGATCGCGGCCATCCAGCAGCACCCGGCCGCTCTGGGCGGTGTTGAAGCGGAGCAGCAGGGAAAAGAGGGTGCTCTTGCCGGCGCCGGAGGGGCCCACCAAGGCCACCACCTGCCCTGGTGCCACGTGCAGGCTCACATCGTGCAGCACCGGTTGGACCGCGTCGTAGCCGAAGCGCACCCGCTCGAGCACCAGTTCCCCTTGCACACGGCCGAGGGGTTTGGCATCGGCGCGATCGGGAGGCTCCACCGCCTCGCGTTCGATCTCGCGCAGGCGCCGCAGCGAAGCCTGGCCCTGCTGGAACTCGTTGAAGTTGGTGGTGAGGTGGCTGATCGGGTCGATCAACATCAGCAGGGCGGCCACATAGCTGCTGAACCCCTGGCCGTTGAGGTCACCGCTCTGGATGCGGGCAGCGCCCATCAGCAGCACGGCCAGGATCCCTGCCGCTTCCAGGAAACCCACCACCGGGTACTGCAGGGCCAGCAGCCGCTGGGTGCGGTAGCGGGCGCGGCGGTGCAGGTCGGTTTCGGTTTCGAAGCGTGCCTGCAGCCAGGGTTCGGCGGCGAAAGCCCGCACCAGCGGCAGGCCACCGATGGCTTCCCCCAGCAGCGAAGCCAGTTCACTCACCTGCTTCTGGCTGCGCTCGGCCGCACCCATCACCTTGGCCCCGAACAGGCTCACCAGCACCGCTACCAGCGGCGCCAGCAGCAGAGTGCCGAGCGACAGCTTCCAGTCGAGCCACACCATGTAGCCGAACACCACCACCAGCTGCAGAGCCGAGGGCGTGGTGTCCTGAATCGTTTTGTAGATCACCTCGCCGACGCGGTCGGCGTCCTCGGTGAGGCGATAGGTGAGGTCGCCGGCGGAGAGCTTCTCAAGGGCGCCGAATTCCAGCCGCTGCAAACGGGCGAACAGCTGGCGACGCAGCTCCTGGCTCACCTGCAGGGCGGGCCCGGCCAGCAGGGTGTCCTGGCCGAACTGGGCGATTTTCTGCAGCATGAACACGCCGAGGGCCAGGCTGATCACGCGCAGAACCTGCCCGAACTCCCCGGCTCCGATCGCAGGGATCAGCTGACCGGCCAGCCAGGCCAGCAACGGCCAGCAGGCCACGAAGATGAGCATGCACACCCCGCCGGCCAGCAGGACGTTGCGGTGGGGCTTCAGCAGCGGCAGCAGGCGCCGGAAGCCGGCCGAGGGGGGTGCGAGCATCGGGGCAAGCTATCAGTGCTGTTTTGGCCGAACCGCGCCGCGCCACTACCGCTTCATCCGCTGGCCCCGAGCCGATCCGCCTCGATCAGTTCCTCAAGTGGGAGGGGCTGGTGGGCACCGGCGGCGAGGCCAAGCAGCGCATCCAGGGTGGTGAGGTGCGGGTGAACGGCTTTCAGGAAACCCAGCGCGGCCGCAAGCTGCGTCCGGGTGATCGGGTCGAGCTGGCGGGACGCACCAGCGTGGTGCCGCCTCCAGGGGCCAGCTGAACCGCCGCGAGGGCCCGGACCGGGCAGCCTCTAGGTTGGGGGGCTGATGATCCCTTTGGACGCTGTGGGCAAGGCCGTCATCGCCGGTAACTGGAAGATGCACATGACCTGCGCCGAAGCGCAGGCCTTCGCCTCCGCGTTCAAGCCGTTGGTTGCTGATCTGCCCGCCGACCGCGAGGTGGTGCTGGCACCGCCGTTCGTCGCCATCCCAACCCTCAGCGCCGCTCTGGCCGGCAGTGGCGTGCACATCAGCGCCCAGAACATCCACTGGCAGGAGAAGGGCGCTTTCACCGGCATGATCTCGGCGCCGATGCTGTTGGAGCATGGTGTGTCACACGCGATCGTGGGCCACAGCGAGCCTCGCAAGTACTACAGCGAGACGGACGAGCAGATCAACCTGCGGGCCCGCAGCGCCCAGAAGCACGGCATCATCCCGATCCTCTGCGTGGGGGAGAGCGATTCGCAGCGTGAGGCCGGTGAGGCGGAGCGGGTGATCCGCCGCCAGGTGGAGCAGGGGGTGGACGGACTCGACCCGGCCCGGCTGATCGTGGCCTATGAGCCCATCTGGGCCATCGGCACCGGCAAGACCTGCGAGGCCGCTGAGGCCAATCGCATCTGCGGCCTGATCCGCCAGTGGGTGGGCTACCCCGAGGTGGTGGTGCAGTACGGCGGTTCGGTGAATCCCGCCACGATCGATCAGCTGATGGCCCAGAGCGATATCGACGGCGTGCTGGTGGGCGGCGCCTCCCTCGATCCCGAGGGCTTCGCCCGGATTGCGAACTACCAGGTGCCGGTGGCGGCCTGATGGGCCTGCGCTGGGGCCAGCGCACCCTAGTGATGGGGGTGATCAACCTCACCCCCGATTCCTTCAGTGATGGCGGTCGCTTCGAGCGGCCGGAGCGGGCCCTGGCCCAGGCCAGGCGCATGGTGACCGCCGGGGCTGATGTGCTGGATCTCGGGGCCCAGAGCACCCGCCCCGGTGCTGCCGAGGTTGGCGCTGCCGCGGAATTGGATCGTTTGCTGCCGGCGCTCCGGGCGATTCGGGCCGCCTGCCCGGAAGTTCTGCTGTCGGTGGATACCTTTCTCGCCCCCGTGGCCGAGGCGGCCCTGGCGGCAGGCGCTAACTGGGTGAACGATGTGCGCGGCGCCAGCAACCTGCGGGATCCGGCCATGCTCGAGCTGCTGGCGGCAGCGGACTGCCCCTATGTGCTGATGCACAGCCGCGGCGACAGCGCCGCCATGGATGGGCTGGCCCACTACGGCGATGTGGTGGCCGAGGTGCGCGATGGCTTGCTGGTGGCCAGTGATCAGGCCATCGCCGCGGGGGTGCAACCGGATCAGCTGATCTGGGATCCCGGCCTGGGCTTCGCCAAGACCACCGAGCAGAACCTGGCGCTGCTGCGCGGGCTGACCAGCCTGCGGGCCGAGGGATTTCCTCTGCTGGTGGGGCCCTCGCGCAAGCGCTTCATCGGCGCGGTGCTGGATCAACCCCTGCCCAACGCGCGTTTGTGGGGCACCGCGGCAGTGTGCGCACAGGCGATCTGCGCTGGCGCCGACGTGCTGCGGGTGCACGATGTGCGCCCGATCATGCAGACGGCCCGGATGGTGGACGCGATCGTGCGCGTGTCAGCGGAGGGCCCGACCTGAACCTTCAGGCCGCGATGTAGTCGATCTCCCCGCGTTCGTTCACCCGGGCCAGCGAGAAGAAGCGGGCCATCGTTTCCGAGATATAGCCCTTGGCAGAAAGGATTTCGCCGATGCGACCCTTACTGCTGCTCTGCTCGGCTAGGGCCTCGTCAAGCTGGGCCTGGCTGATGGTGCCGACCTCAAGGAGCCGCTCTCCTAGCCTCTTTTCGTTGAAACCCTGCTCGGTGAGCAGGGCCGGATTGAGCAGCAGATCGAGAATCTGATGAGGAATCTGCAGGTTCAGGCGCAGGAACTCGCCGAACCGCTGGGTCTCGGCAAACGGGCGGTAGTCCTCCAGCAGCTGCTCCAGCTCTGCAATCTCCAGAACCCCGGCCTGCACCAGTTTGTTGCCGAGGGTCTGTCTGCTGAAGCTTTCGTTGCCGGGTGGCTTGCTGCTGGCCTCGAGATCTCCTTCCAGCAGCTGGGGCTGCTGGAAGAACCGCGTAACCCATGGGTCCTCGCCGAGGAACAGGAAGAGTTGGCGCGGGTTGGCAGAGAGGCTGTTGAACTCCTCCTCGATCAGCTCTTCAAGAAAAGCAACCTCTGAGGTGGGGCCGATCACCTGGAAGGGCAAGCACTCAGCCATGCCATTAGCCACCAGCTCGAGTTGCACGTGTTCGGAGCTCAGGCGAAATCTGTACATCCCCTAGCTGTGCTTGAGATCATAGGACATTAACCCTGACTACCGCCAGATGCATGGTTGTGATTTGAAAACGTCAAAGACCCCCCGGCGATGGGTTTTCTTGGATAATTTACGGGCCTGTTTCGGGGTGCTCCACAGTTGGCTAGATCCCTGTCTGAGGCCCCAGCCCCAGGCGGCAGGGCAAACCCCCCAATCCTTGCCGCAGTGCTGAGGCCGTTTCACGTTGCTTTGCACACCAGCGTTGAGCTGGTCGATGAGCTGATCAATCACCGCTTCTTCAAGACCCTCAAGCAGGTCGATTGGAGCGACTACCAGTTGGGCCCGATCCTGATCGCCTCGGTGCTG
>CAIZNP010000009.1 GCA_903934375.1 uncultured Synechococcaceae cyanobacterium | reverse complement strand
CGTCGCCAGCTGGATCTGCTCACCAGCCCGTATTGGGGGCCCTTCGAGGCCTGATCGCTCAGGCCCCGATGCCTCAGCCCTGAGCCGTCAGGGCACGCCGCAGCTGCCCGCCGCAGTGATCGAGCTGCTGGCGGGCCTCTTCAACGCCAAGCCCCCGGCTCGCCATCAGCAGGGCCAGCTTCACCGACCCGCCGCTGCGCTCCAGCAGGCTGCGACCTTCGCTCCGAGGCACAGCAGCCAGATCCTCAAGGATCCGCAGGGCCCTGTCCTCGAGCTTGGCGTTGGTGACCGCCACGTCGACCATCCGGTTGCCGTAAACCTTCCCCAGACGCACCATCACACCGGTGCTGAGGATGTTGAGGGCCATCTTGGTGGCGGTGCCCGCCTTGAGCCGCGTCGAGCCGGTGAGCAGTTCCGGCCCCGTTAGCAGGCGAATGTCGATGTCGCAGGGCATCGGCACCTGTTCGGCCGGCACACAGGCCATGGCGATGGCCAGGGCACCGATGGCGCGGGCATGCTCCAAAGCCCCGTGCACATAGGGCGTGGTGCCGCCGGCGGCGATCGCCACCAGGGCATCGGCCGGACCGAAGCCCCGGGCTTGCAGATCCTCCCGGCCGGCCTCGAACAGATCCTCCAGTCCTTCGGAACTGCGCAGCAGTGCAGGCGCCCCACCGGCCAGCACGCCCTGCACCAGCTCGGGATCACTGCAGAAGGTGGGCGGACACTCGGCAGCATCCAGCACCCCGAGTCGACCGGAGGTGCCGGCCCCCAGGTAGAACAGGCGGCCGCCTCGGCGCAGGCGGTCTGCGATCGCCTCCACCGCCTCGGCGAGAGCTGACGCTGCACCCGCCACCGCCTCCTGCGGTCGGCGATCCTCCTCACAGAAGAGCTGCACCAGCTCGACACAGCTGAGTGTGTCCAACGCGGTGCTGAGGGGATTGGCCTGTTCGGTGAGCAGATGGCCGCGACGCACCTCGCCGGACGCGGTGCTCACAGCAGGCCCTCGAGCCGGCGGCGGAAGGCTTCAAGCTCTGCGTTGCCACTGCTGATCGGATCGCTCGCCGCTTCAGCGACACCACCCGGCTGCTGTCCGGCTACGCCTTCGGCCTGCTCACGCCAGGTGCTGACATCCATATTCTTCTCCGGCGGTGCGATCAGCAACCGGTCCTCAGCGCTCTGCGGCAGGAAGCCCCCTGGCACGAAGCGAGCCTCGTAGCCGGCGTTGGTACAGAACTCCTCCATCTCGGCACGCTCGATGGACTCGACGCTGGGCATCGGGAAGTCCTGCGCCTCCAGCAAGCCGGCGTAGCGCTCGGCGTCGTCGCGGTCCTCAAACAGCAGCACCACGGTGATGCCATTGAGTTCAAGGGAATGAATCCCCTCGTTCTCGCTCCCCGCATCGAAGAGCAGCACATGCACCGCCATGGTCTGAGGCTTGGACAGGGCTCAGTGTCTCACCGATCCCCGCTGACGCCTAGCCGTTGGCGCGGGTTGCCACGCTACGGATCAGGCTGCCCCGCGCTCGATCTCCGCCGCGAGCTGCTGCAGACGGGCATAGAGGGCCTCCTCGGCCTCCGTGAGCGCCTGAGGCACGACCAGCCGGATCTCCACCAGCTGATCGCCCCGCTGGCCTGCGCGCTCCAGGCCCCGCCCCCGCAGGCGCAGTAACCGGCCACTGGAGGAGCCCGGAGGCACACGCAGTTGAACGGGGCCTCCGAGGGTGGGAACCACCACCGAACACCCGAGGGCTCCATCAGCCGGCGCGATCTCCAGTTGATAGAGCACCCGCAGGCCATCGATGCGCAGACCATCGGGCGTGCGCACACGAAGCTGCAGGAAATGGTCCGCACCGCCTGGCGCCACGCCGGCGAGTCGCAGCCGCCAGCCGTCACCGGCCAACGGTGGCGTCCACACCTCAACGGTGGTGCCGTCCTGAAGCTCAAGCTCCACCCGTTCACCCTCGAGAGCCTGCTCCGGGGTGAGCTCCACCAGGGTTTCGCTGTCGCTGCTGGCCGTCACCGGCGGCGGTGCCGGCGGTGAGGCGGTCACACGGCCGCCGGGCTGCTGGCGGGGTTGCTCATCCCCGGGGCTGTCATCCCGAGCGTCGTCATCCGCAGGATCTTGCAGGGGCTGGGCATCGAACCCCTGGTCCGCCCATCGAGGCGCCGCCTGCCTGGATCGCCGCTGACGGCCGAACAGTGCATCCAGGTAATCGTCGAACTCCGGAAAGCCGCTGGCGAAGGGATCCAGCCCGGCTTCGGCGGCCACGGCACCATCCAGACCGGCCTCCCACTGCCGGCGACGGACCGGATCGCTGAGAACCGCATAGGCCTCATTGACCGCCTTGAACTGCTCCTCGGCGTGTGGATCATTGCCGTTGAGATCGGGATGCCAGCGGCGCGCCAGTTGGCGGAAGGCCCGTTTCAGGCTGGCGCCATCGGCACCCGGCGTGAGCCCAAGAACGGCCCAGTGGTTCATGGCCGCGGGCGAAGGTGCAGTGGAGGTCACAGGGCTCAGTCCTCAGCCCAGGGATCGTCGTTGGTGAGAGCGGAGCGTCGCGCCGGGGGGCCCTCCGACGCGTAGCGGCGTTCGGAATAGGAGCGGCTCTCACCGCCCTCTCCGGCATAGCCATCCAGCTGACGCGACTGGTAACGGTCATCAACACTGTCGGTGCGGCTGCGGCCCCAGCTGTCGTCTGGCGTTCTGTCCAGTCGTCTCCAGGCGTCGTCGCGGCCCCAGCTGCTGTCACGGCTGCCGGCCGACCAGGAGGGCTCGGACCAGGGGTCGCGACTGCGGCCACGGTCCCAGTCATCCCAGTCGTCGTCGGAGAACAGCTCGTCCTTGATCGAACCGAGGGTGTTCTTGATGCCCTGCAACGGGTTGCTGTCCTGCTTGCGCTCGCTGGCCAGGCGGCGGTTGAGGCCATAGAGAGCCTCCTGCAACTGGCTGACACCCAGATCGAGATCGGCCAGGTCACCACCGGCGAGCTGATCCTGCACATCGCGCACGGCGATCTCCACGGCGCGCTGCTGGCGCTCGGCGCCGTAGGGCCCCAGCTCAAGGGCCGCATCACGCAGGCGGCGCTCCGCCTGGGCCACCAGCGTCTGGGCGCGGTTGCGGCGGTCGATCTCGGCCTTGCGGCGGCGATCCTCCGTGGCCTTCTGTTCCGCCTCCTCGATCAGGGTCTTGATCTCCTCCTCGCTGAGGTTCGAGCCGCCCTGGATGCTGACGCTCTGCTGGCGGCCGGTGGTGCGGTCGGTGGCCGACACCTGCAGCAGGCCGTTGGCGTCGATGTCGAACGACACCT
>CAIZNP010000008.1 GCA_903934375.1 uncultured Synechococcaceae cyanobacterium | reverse complement strand
GACCATCAGCGGCGAGAGCATGGCCCACAGCCACACCCGCTGCTCCGACCTGCTCGAACAGATCCGCTCGGCGCTTCGGAGCTGAACGGATCGCCCGTAGGTGGAACGCGACGCTTCAGGGCGAACGCCGCTCGTCAGCCCGAGAGCTCTTGCGCCTCGACATAAAGCCAGGCCCCCTCAAGGCCTCCGCCCTCACGCCCAAAACGGGAGCATTCCCGCATCACACCCCGGCGATCAACACCACGGCGCCCGCTCGACTGTTGGTAATGGGCCTCAAAGGTGACCGTGCCCTCCAGATCCAAGGGGCCGCCGGCCTGGGTGGCCAGGATCTCAAGCCGAAGCCAGCGCACCAGGCGGCAGGTCGCCTCCAGGGCCCGGCGCCGCTCGGGTTCCGGCTGATGGAGGGAGCGATCCTGCGCCTGGGTGCGCAACAGGTGATCCACATCGCCCAGGGCGAAGGCGCTGTAGCGGGAGCGCATCAACTGTTCGGCCGTGGCGGCCAGTCGCTCGCCGCGCAGCAGGGGGCCACAGCAGTCGGCGGTGCTGAGCCGGCGGCTACCGCCGCCGCAGGGACAACGGCCGGATCCAGCAGCAGCAGCAGCGGAGCGAAAGCCGCTCACGGCCTGGGGAGCCGCCCGTTCATCCCGTGGCGCAGAGAGGCCAGAGGGCGCTGCAGGGCCAAGGGGCTGATGCCCTCACGCAGCGCCAGCAGCAGACCGGCCGCCTCGCTGTAGCTCGCGGCGTTGATCACCTCCAGATCCAGGGCGGCGGCGGTCACCGGCAGCAGGCAGGGGTTCTCCACGGCGATCACCGGAATACGCCGCTCCGCGCAGGCCAGCACGGCTGCACCGCCCAAGGCACCCGCCGGCGCCACGATCGCCCCCACCGCGTCGATCGCCAGGTCGGCGGGCGGGCGGGCCAAGCCCAGGCTCACGGACGCCGCGCGGCTGATCAGATCGGGGGCGCGGCTGAGGCCCACCAGCACGCAGGCCAGAAACGTGTGGCCCAGCTCCTCGCCGGCGGCACGGGGATCGAGCTCGACATCGAGCGCCAGCGGGGCCAGCGCCGGGGCATGGGCGCAGGGCAGACCGAGCTCCAGGCTCAGCAGATGGCTGATCACCGCTTCGGCGCCGGCCAGGGCATCCACTCCGCTGCCCTGGCGGTAGGCGGCCAGGGCAGCGCTGTCAGGGTCGTCGGGGAAGCGAGCCACCACGGCGATGGCGGTCGCCCCGGCCGCCTGCAGCTGCCGGCCGGCCCGCAGCAGCGCCTCCGGCCGCCCCAGCTCTCCCCAGCTCACGCCGCTGGCGCCGAGGCTGAGCTGCACGTCCAGGGGCTCATCGGTGATCACCACAGGGCCGATCTCGAGGCCAAGCGTGGCGCGGCAACCATCGGCCACCTGCATGTGGCGCCAGCGCAGCTCCTCCTCGATGCCGGCGTCAAGCAGCAGGCCGATCCGCTGGCGCCGCACCGGGCGCAGAGCCAGCTCGCCCGCCGCAAAGCGATCAAGGCTGGAACCCTCCACGTAGTGGATGCGCGGGTCGCTCCAGTAGAGCGCGGCCCCGTTCATCACATTGGGATGGGTGATGAGGCAACCGCTGGCAGCCGCCAGCAACCGTGCGGCCGGCAGGGCGTCACCGGCGTAACCACCGATGGCACAACCGATCCCGGTGGGCACCACCAGAAGCGTAGGCAACGGCGATCCCGCAGCACCAGCAACGCCAGCGGCTTTCATGCCAGCACCACCGCCTCGATCTGCAGACGCGTCACAGCGGTGGAGTCTGGAGCGGAGTCTGGAGGGGTTTCCGGTGGGGTTTGCGGTGGGGTTTCAGGAGGGTTGTCAGGAGTGGCGGCCGTGATCGCCCAGCGCAGTGGGCGCCCATGGGCCGCCAACGCCTCAAGGATCTGGGGCCGAAGCGGGCCGGGCCGGCGCTCCAGCTGCAGCAGGAGCGGCACCAGCCTCATTTCTGATACTGACCGAACTGGGCTTCGTAGAGGGCATCCTCCTGGCCGGCAAGCACCTTGAGGTCGGAGCGGGGGTAAGCCACGCAGAGCAGCGCGTAACCCTCGGCCTGCAGGTCGGCCTTCACACCCATCGCATCGGGCTGATGCACTGTGCCCTCGGTGATCCGAGCGGCACAGGTGGTGCATACCCCGGAACAGCAGGAGCTGGGAACGGGCACCGCCGCAGCCTCGGCGGCGGCGAGCACCGTCTGATCGGCGCGGCAGGGAAAGCTGTGACTGACGCCGTCCAGATCGCAGACGACGGTGAAGGTCTCGCTCATGAACGGCGCTGCAGGATGCGGGCAGTGGGGGCCATCTTCCCTGATCGCGGGCCGATGGTCGGGGCTGGAGCCGGACTCACGGCTCCGGCAGCGATGTCCACTGCGCTGGGTGGGGTGGCAGGTATTCCGCAGGCGCCTGCTGATCACTGGCCAGCGGGGCGGTGAGAGCCAGATCGAAGGCCAGCGAGAGACGCACATCGTCAGGATCCTCATTGGCGGTGACGGCGTGATCGGTGCCAGCCGGGAACAGCAGCAGCAGGCCGGCCTGCGGCGCCACATCTCGCCAGGGGGCGTTCCAGAGCTGCGCCGTTTCAGCGGCGGTGTCGATCGGCCCGCCATGGCCAACCGCCAGGCCTGGGACCAGTTCGTTGACCTGGCGGTGCGGGAACAGGCGGAGACAGCCGCTGCGTCCGCTGCCGTCGCCATTGAGATAAACGATTGCGCTCAGGTGGGCATTGGGGTGGTGATGACGCCCCACCACCTGCCCGGGCTCACTCACAACCGGCCAGGCCCGCTGAATGTGCAGAGCAACGCTGCCGGGGTCGAATCCGAGCTCCTGCAGATAGGCCCAGGCTAACTGTTCCACCTCCCGGGTGATCACTGCAAAAGCCGGAAGCCGATGCACCTGCCAGACACCATTGAGATCGCCTGTCCAGGCGCAACCGTCCTCAGAATTGCCAGTGGTCTCACCCCGCAGCTCGAGCACCGCCTGCATCAGCAGCGCCAGATCGAGCGGATCGAGGGCCAGCTGGGCTCGGGCCAGCGCCAGGGGGAACAGGGGCTCGAGCGTCAGACGCATCGCACAGGAAGGCAATCAACGCGATCTTCCCGCGGCAGGGAGCCTCAGACCGCAGGCGGATCTCGATCCGCCAGTCTCCAGGATTGGCTCGCCATGACGAGTCAGATCAGGACAGTGAAGCAGAACGAAAGACACGAAGAGAAAGCGAGGAGCAGGCAACCACGGAGGGCATCTGCACCGCCCGCAGCCCCTGAAGCAAAACATCCCTGACTCGTGAAGGCCGCATGCCGCGCAAGCGCGGTGAGGGCCTGAACGAGTCAAGGATGACTGAAACCTGAGCTGGTCAGGTCGCGCTTGTGCCGAAGCCTCAGGACATGGCGGCGGCGCCGCCCACCACTTCGAGGATCTCCTGGGTGATCGCAGCCTGACGAGCCTTGTTGTAATCCAGGGTCAACGTCTTGGCGAGGGCCTTGGCGTTGTCGCTGGCGTTGTTCATGGCCGTCATCCGGCTGGCCAGCTCGGATGCTGCGGCTTCCTGGAGGGAGCGCAGCAGCTGGTTCTGCAGATACAGGGGCAGCAGTGCATTGAGCAGCTGCTCGGGACTCTGCTCGAACACGAGATCGGAGGGCAGAGCCGGCTGCTCATTGCTCACCTTGCCGGTTTCAACGCCGAGCTGACCATCGCGGGTCGTGAGACGGAAGATCTCATCATCCGGGCTGGCAATGCCCTGAGGATCCAGGGGCAGCAGCGTCTGGGACACAGGCTTGGAACTCACCAGGTTGATGAACTTGGTGAAGATGATCTCCACACGATCGGTGCTGCCGGAGATGAATTCCGCCAGCACTTCATCGGCGATCTTGCCAGCCTCAGCGGCATTGGGCACTTGCTCAAGGCCGGTGAAGACGGCGCGGATCGTGTAGCGATCGGCGCGATTCTGGAAATAGGTGATCGCCTTACGACCGATCAGCACCAGATCCACGGCATAGCCCTGGCCGGTGAGTTCGGCGTAGCGGAGTTCGGTGCGCTTGATGATGTTGGCGTTGTAGCCACCGCACAGACCCCGATCGCCGGTGACGGCGAGCAGGGTGATGTTGCGCACATCACGGCTCTCCAGCAGGGGAGCATCGGCGGTTTCGAACTGCATGCGCGACTGGAGGTTCTCCAGCACGCGCGCCAAACGGTCCGCGAAGGGACGGCTACGCAGCACCTGTTCCTGAGCCCGGCGCACCTTGGCAGCGGCCACGAGGCGCATGGCCTCCGTGATCTTGCGGGTGTTCTTGACCGAACTGATCCTGTCGCGGATGTCCTTGAGGTTCGCCATGGAAGGGGGTCTCCGGTGGTTCCTTCAGGGTCAGGCCGCAGCCAGCATCGACGCTTTCACTTCGTTGATGGCGGCCTTGAGCATGGCTTCAGCCTCATCGCCGAGCTGCTTCTCGGTCTGGATCTTGGTGATGTACTCGGGCTTGTTGGTCTTGAGGTAGTCGCGCAGTTCGCGGCAGAACTGAACCACCGACTCCACGGGAACTTCGTCGATCAGGCCCTTCACACCGGCGTAAACCACTGCCACCTGCTCGGCAAGGATCAGGGGGCTGAACTGGGGCTGCTTGAGGATCTCGCGGAGACGCTTACCGCGGGCCAGCTGCTGCTGAGTGGCGGCATCCAGATCGGAAGCGAACTGAGAGAAGGCGGCCAGTTCATCGAACTGGGCCAGCTCCAGCTTGAGGGTGCCGGCGATCTTCTTGATGGCCTTGGTCTGGGCGGCGCCGCCCACGCGGCTCACCGAGATGCCCACGTTGATGGCGGGACGCAGGCCGGAGTTGAACAAATCGGAGCTGAGGAACACCTGGCCATCCGTGATCGAAATCACGTTGGTGGGGATGTAGGCGGACACGTCGCCGGCCTGGGTTTCGATGATCGGCAGGGCGGTCATCGAACCCTTGCCCATGGCATCGCTCAGCTTGGCGGCGCGCTCAAGCAGGCGGCTGTGGCAATAGAACACGTCGCCGGGGTAGGCCTCACGACCGGGGGGACGACGCAGCAGCAGCGACATCTGGCGGTAGGCCTGGGCTTGCTTGGTGAGGTCGTCGTAGATCACCAGGGTGGCCTTGCCTTTGTACATGAACGACTCCGCAATGGCGGCGCCGGTGTAGGGGGCCAGGTATTGCAGGGCAGCGGATTCAGAGGCGTTGGCGGCGACCACGATGGTGTAGTCGAGGGCGCCCTTTTCGCGCAGAACTTCAACCACGTTGGCCACCGAGGCAGCCTTCTGGCCCACAGCCACGTAGACGCAGACGACGTCTTCGCCCTTCTGATTGATGATCGTGTCGATCGCGATGGCGGTCTTGCCGGTCTGGCGGTCGCCGATGATCAGCTCGCGCTGGCCGCGGCCGATGGGAATCATCGCGTCGATGGCGGTGATGCCGGTCTGCATGGGCTCATGCACCGACTTGCGCTGGATGATGCCGGGCGCCATCGATTCGATCAGGCGCGTCTCAGTGGTGGAAATCTCGCCCTTGCCGTCGATGGGCTGGCCAAGGGAATTGACCACGCGGCCCAGCAGCGCATCACCCACAGGCACCGAGGCGATCTTGCCGGTGGCCTTCACGGTGCTTCCTTCCTGGATGCCGCGGCCTTCGCCCATCAGCACAACACCCACGTTGTCGTCCTCGAGGTTGAGGGCGATGCCTTCGGTGCCGTCTTCGAACTGAACCAGTTCGCCGGCCATGACCTTCTCCAGGCCGTAGACGCGGGCGATGCCGTCACCGATCTGCAGGACGGTGCCGACGTTGCTGACGGAGACCGACTTGTCGTAATCGGCGATCTGCTGCTTGAGGATCGCGCTGATCTCGTCGGGGCGGATGGAAACCATGGGAGGCGTTGTGGAGGAGGACGGGGGTGAGGGGAGGGTTCGGGTGCGGGGCTAGCTCACCTTGGCCAGCGCCAGTCCGAGGCGACGCACCTGACCCGCGAGGCTGGCGTCGATCACCTTGGAGCCGACTTTGACGACGAAACCGCCGATCAGATCGGGATCCACCTTGAGGCTGATCTCCAGCTTGTCGGTCCCGGCCACGGCCTGAACCTTCTTGCTGAGCTCCGCCTGCTGCTCCTCACTGAGGGCAGTGGCGGAGGTCACCGTGGCCAGCGCGATGTTGCGCTGTTCGCGATGAAGCTCAAGCAGACGCTCCAGCACGGCATCGAGGATGCCGATGCGCTGGCGGTCGGCCAGCAGCTTGAGCAGATTGAGAAACGAGGGGGTCACCTGATCGGTGAACAGCGTTTCCAGGGCGGCCTTCTTGGCCTCCACTTCGAGCACGGGCGACGCCAGGGCGGCACGCAGCTCAGGGGAGTCAGCCCAGAGAGCGAGCACGGCCTTGGCCTGCTCGACCACCTGGTCGACTTCCTTGCGCGCCTCGGCGACCTGAAGGAAGGCCTCGGCGTACGGGGTGGTGATGGTGTTGAGCAGGGGCATCAGACGTTCCCCAGGGTTTTGATGGACTGATTGACCAACTTGGCCTGGGCGTCTGCGTCGAGCTTGCCGGGCAGGGAGGCCAGAGCCTTCTGGATGGCGAGCTGTGCAGCTTCTCGGCGAAGCAGGTTGCTGACACGGGAAGCCTCAGCGCTGAGATCGGCGGCAGCACCCTGTTTGACGCGGGCCATCTCCTCAACGGTGCGCTTCTCGCTCTCAAGGCGGATGGCTTCGGCACGGGCCTTGCCATCGGCGCGAATCTGCTCAGCCTTCTGCTGAGCGTCAGCCAGATCCTTCTGGGCCTGGGCGAGGGAGGTGGTGGCAGTGGCCAGTCGCTCCTCAGCGTCCTTGAGGTCAGCCAGGATGATGGCGCGGCGACGCTCAAGGATTCCGCCCAGGAAATTGGGAAGGAACTTGTAGAGGCCGAAGATGACGATCGCCAGGTTGACGATGTTGGTCTCGAACACGTTGAGGTTCAGACCGAATCCGCCGTGGCTGGCGAAGAGAGAGGGAAGTGTCATTTGGCTGCCAGCAGTCGGTCAACGATCAAGGCACCGAGCTTGTCGGCATCACCCTTGAGCTGGCTCATGGCCGACTCCCGCTGGGCATCGATCTCACGGCGTGCCTGTTCGCGGGAGGCGTTGGCATCAGCCGTAGCTGCAGCCAGGGCCTCGCGATACAGCTTGTCGGAATCCTGCTCGGCCTCCTGGATCAGCTTCTGGGCGGCCTGACGGGCGTCCTTGAGCTGAGTCTTCAGGTCGGCCTCCAGGCGCTCGGCCTGGGCGAGCTTCTGCTTGGCCTCAGCTCGGCTGGTGGTGACATAGCCCTCGCGTTCCTCAACGACCCGACCAACGGGGCTGAAGAAGAGAGCGTTGAGGATGAAGGTGAGGAGCACCACCTGAACCGCCATCAGCGGCAGGGTGGCATCGAGGTCAAAAAGACCTCCCTCCGTAGCACCGAACAGAAGCCAGCTGGTCATGAGGCGGGGGTGCGGGCGGGTGAAGCTGAAGGCCGGAGCCGGATCAGAAATGCGAGGAGGGAAGCGTTGAGCCCCCCTCCATCACCTCCGATCTGGTTCAGGCGAAGGGGTTGGCGAACAGCAGCACCAGTGCGACCACGAGGCCGTAGATGGTGAGAGCTTCCATGAAGGCCAGGGACAGCAGCAGGGTGCCGCGGATCTTGCCTTCGGCTTCGGGCTGGCGGGCAATGCCCTCAACAGCGCCGCCGGCAGCGGTGCCCTGACCGATACCGGGGCCGATGGCGCCGAGGCCGACAGCCAGACCAGCAGCGACAACAGACGCGGCGGAGGTAATGGAATCCATGGTGGAACGAAGGATGTGGGGCGCTGGGAAAGCGCGGACGGGGAACCGGGACGTTATCCCTGCGCCTGGGACATCCGTGGTGGACCGATTCAGGGACGGGGCCTGATTCAGTGGAGCCAGAGATGGGCCCGGATCGAGCCGGACCTGCGCGCAGAGAGTTTGCCAGACCGAGGGTTTCGATCAGGCGGGGTCGAAGAACGACCTAGTGGTGCTCCTCATGCACCGCCTCACCGATGTAGTAAGCGGCAAGGGTGGCGAAGATGAGCGCCTGGATGGCACTGGTGAACAGGCCGAGGAACATGGCCGGCAGGGGCACGACCAAGGGGACGAGGAAAGCCAGCACCGCCACCACCAATTCGTCCGCCAGGATGTTTCCAAACAGACGGAAGGACAGGGAGAGGGGCTTGGTGAAGTCCTCGACGATCTTGAACGGGAGCATGATGGGGGT
>CAIZNP010000007.1 GCA_903934375.1 uncultured Synechococcaceae cyanobacterium | reverse complement strand
GGCTCTCCTCGTAGGCCTCGTGGCACCAGCGCAGCAGCTGCTGGAAATGCATCACCCCGGCGGCGTCGGTCTCGCCGAAGCGCACCGTGCGGCACAGGAGCAGCCAGCTGTCGGGGTTGGGGGCGGGCGTCATGGCGGGGTGATCGGCGCGACAGCTCGGGGGTTGTGGCCGAGCCATCCCCCCGCCAGCATGCGCCCAATCTGATTCCAGCCCATGGCCTCTGCGAGTGCCACCGAACAGCCCACCCTGAACCGGGCCTGGGAGGCCTTCCTCGCCCATGTGCCCACGATCCTGCTGATCTGGCTCACCACAGCGGTGCTGGCTGCTCTGGGAGCAGCGGTGACCTGGTTGATCCTGCTGGTGGGCTTCGGGGTGTCCGGCTCCACCGGATCGGATTCGGCGTTCTCGATCGCCACGCTGCTCGGGCAGCTGGGGCAGTTGCCGTTCGCGATTCTCTCCAGCCTGGTGGGCGTTCTGTTCGTGGCCGTGCCGGCCATGCACTACGCCAGCGGTGAAGTGATCACCGTGGAGGCGGCCTTCCGCGAACTGCTCCGCCGCCCCGGGCGTTACCTGCTGGCCGGGCTGCTGTTCTCTCTGGTGGCAGCCGTGGGTTTCGTGCTGTGCATCGTGCCGGGGATCCTGGTGGCCCTGGTGATGCCGATCTACGTGAACCGCATCTTCCTCACCGATCAGCCGATCACGGATGCCTTCGCCGCCTCCTTTCAGGCGGTGTACCGCTCACCGAACGGCGGCAGTTTCATCCTGATCGAGATCCTCGCCTGGTTGCTGGTGGCGCTGGTGTCGGTCTGCAGCTGCGGCCTCGGGGCGCTGCTGGCGGTGCCGGTGAGCACCTTCTATCTGCAGAACGCCGCTTATCACAAGGGTCTGATTTCCTGAGTAGCCGAGGCTCTGCCGGGCCCGCTTGATTCCGCTCCGCGCTTGTGCCCCTTCAGCCGCTCGGAAACGCCGGAAATCCCACGAACCCCAGCCCGTAGCGCAGCCATAGCCGCAGCAGCCAGTAGCTCAGCAGCCCCAGGCCGGCCACAGCCAGCGGCCAGGCCGGCAGATCCCCTGGCATCAGCCGCCGCTGGCGGATCGCCGTGATCGACCACCAAACCAGCCCGGCTGCAGCGATGGGTCCGAAGGCATGCAGCTGAACGGATCCATCCAGGTCGCCCGTGAGCGCGGCTGCCGTCGCGCGGGTGAGGAAGCAGGTGGGGCAGGGGATGCCGGTGAGTGCCCGCAGCGGACACGGCATCCCCGGAAGCAGGGGGTGCTGCCCCTTGAGCCAGAGGTAGCCGGTCAGTGCTGCAGGCAAGAAAAAGCCGGCGTGCCGGATCCTGCCCAGGAATCGCCGCAACAGTCAGCGATCCACCGAGCCCATGATCACGTCGATTGAGCCAAGGATGGCCATGATATCTGCCACCTTGGCGCCCTTGAGAATGTGGGGCAGGATCTGGAGATTGTTGAAGTCGGCGGCGCGGATCTTGAAGCGCCAGGGGGTCACGTCGTCGTTGCCCTGGATGAGCACACCGATCTCGCCTTTGCCGGATTCCAGACGGGTGTAGAGCTCGCCACTGGGAATCTTGAAGGTGGGGGCCACCTTCTTGGCCACGATCTGGTAATCGAAGCCAGTGAATTCGCTGCCCTTGCCCTCGGCCATGCGGCGGGCTTCCAAGTGTTCGGTGGGGCCGCCAGGGATCATGGCGCAGGCCTGACGCAGGATCTTCAGCGATTCGCGCATTTCCTGGATGCGCACGCGATAGCGGGCATAGCAGTCGCCTTCTGTTTGCCAGGTCACGTCCCAGTCGAAGTCGTCGTAGCACTCGTAGTGATCCACCTTGCGTAGATCCCAGGGCACGCCGGAGGCGCGCAGCATCGGGCCCGAGAGGCTCCAGTTGATCGCCTGCTCGCGCGTGATCACGCCCAGCCCTTCAATCCGCTTGCGGAAGATCGGGTTGTTGGTGATCAGCTTTTCGTATTCATCAATTTTGGGGCCGAACCAGTCGCAGAAGTCGAGACACTTCTCCAGCCAGCCATAGGGCAGGTCGGCGGCCACGCCGCCGATGCGGAAGTAGTTGTTGTTGATCAGCCGCTGGCCGGTGGCGGCTTCCCAGAGGTCGTAGATCATCTCCCGTTCGCGGAAGATGTAGAAGAACGGCGTCTGGGCGCCCACATCCGCCAGGAAGGGGCCAAGCCAGAGCAGGTGGTTGGCGATGCGGTTCAGCTCCAGCATCAGCACGCGGATGTAGCTGGCGCGCTTTGGCACCGGCACATTGGCCAGGCGTTCGGGTGCGTTCACCACGATCGCCTCGTAGAACATGCCGGCCGCATAGTCCATGCGGCTCACATAGGGCACGAACATCACGTTCGTGCGGTTCTCGGCGATCTTCTCCATGCCGCGGTGCAGGTAGCCGATCACCGGCTCGCAATCCACCACGTCCTCGCCGTCGAGGGTCACCACCAGCCGCAGCACCCCGAGCATCGAGGGGTGATGGGGGCCGAAGTTGACCACCATCGGCTCCGTGCGCGTC
>CAIZNP010000006.1 GCA_903934375.1 uncultured Synechococcaceae cyanobacterium | reverse complement strand
GGCCACGGTCACCAGGCCGAGCGGCGGCAGCAGCACCTTGCGGTTCACCAGCTCGAGGATCTTCTCGTAGCTCCAGAAGGTCTTCGGGAACTCGGGATAGATGAAGAGCGTGCGCATGCCGTCGCTGGTCCGGGGGCTGGATGGTCCTGGAGCTGGATGGTCCTTGAACTGGATGGTCCTGGAGCTGGATCCGACCGGCGGCCAATCCCAGAGGCTGAACCGGGGGCGTCACACAACCCTAAGCGGCTTCGCCCTCGTCGTGGACGATCTGCTCTAATGGCGCCACGTTTTCCAGCGCATCCGCCATGGGTCCCGTCATCTATCTCGTTCTGGTCGGCGGCGGCCTGGTGGCTGCGGCGGCGATCTCCTTCGTTCTGCGCGGCATCAAGTTGATCTGAGGGGTCGCTTCTTCAGCCCCACCCCGCTCAGCTCAGACGCATCCGACGGCGCAGCAGCAGCTCGGTTCCGCCCAGCAGCGCGCCCAGGCATCCCAGCAGAGCGAAGCAGCCCCACACCCCCAGGGGCGGCCAGAGGCTCAGGCCCGCCGCCGCCAGCCCGCTGAGGCCGCCGCCGCCAAGGAAGGCGATCTGGCCGAGCCCTGCCATGCGGCCCCGCAACACCTGTGGGGCATGCACCTGAATGATCAGGTTGGTGCCCGCCAGCAGGGAGGCGGTGCCCAGGCCGATCAGAAAAGCCATCGCCAGGCCCCAGGACTCTGGCCAATGGGGGCCAATGCCCCGCAGTGCCAGCCCCAGTTGGGCCAGCCCGGTGATCAGGCTGCTGGCGCCCAGCAGCAGCCCTGGCCGGCGGCCGAGCGCCACCGCATTGCGCTGCAGCACCACCCCGCCCGTGATGCTGCCGGCGGCGATCACGCTGGTGAACAGCCCCAGTGCCAGGGGGCTGGGCCCCATCAGCCGATCGGCCATCAGCGGCGCCAGGCCGGGATGGAAGAAGCCCACCAGGCAGGCCAGCGCCGTGAAGCGCAGAACGTGGCGCAGGGAATCGCCGCACTCGCGCCAGGCGGTGCCGAGGCTGGCGCCGGGGCCGGGTCCGCTGCGGCGCTCCTGATCGCGCCGGGGCTGCATCAGCCACAGCAGCGTGCCGATCGGCAGCAGATAGCTGGCGGCATCAAGGCTCAGGGCCAGGGTGGGACCGGTGGCCGCCAGCAGCAGGCCGCCGATCGGCGGCCCCACCAGCTTGCCCACGTTGAAGATCACCGAGAAGCTGGCCAGGTAGGGCCCCAGCTGCGCCGGTTCCTCCACCAGCAGGGCCACGTACTTGTTGCGGGCGGTGAGCTCGTACGCACTGGCGGTGCCGATGCCCAGGGTGCTGAGCAGCAGCAGGATGTCCTGCACCCCGCCGCGGCTCACGGGGATCGCCAGGGCGCCGAGCACGGCCGCGGCGAACAGGGCCCACTGGGCACGGATCAGCACCTGCTCGCTGCCGATGCGATCGGTGAGCACGCCGGCCGGACCGCTCACCAGCAGGGTGGGCAGGGTGAGCAGGGCGAAGTGCAGCGCCAGCAGCAGCGGGTTGTGGGCGCCCTCCATCAGCAGCCAGCCCTTGGCGGTGAGCCCGGCGAAGGATCCGGCGGTGCTCACGCCCGAGGCCAGCAGGAAGGTGGTGCGTTGGTGGCGGGTCAACCGGTTGCGAATCCGCCCGAGAGCCCGGCGCGCCCCCTTCGCGGCGCGAGTGGCCTGGCTCAAACGCCGCTCCGGCGGGCGGCGAGGGCCTCGCCCACCATCGCCTTCGCTCCCACCACCTCACCCACCAGGTCATAGGTGTCGGCGGCGGTGATGCGCACCGGCACGAGTGTGCCTGGAGAGGCGCAGAGGCCGCCAACACCAGGATGCACCCGCACTTCGCCATCCACTTCGGGCGCGAAGCGGGCGCAGCGGCCCAGCATCTCGCCGGTGCTGGGGTTTTCCTGCTCGATCAGCACATCCACGATCCGCCCCACCCAGGCGGCGTTGCGGGCGGCGGCGATCGGTTGCTGCAGGGCCATCAGCCGGTCTTTGCGCTCCAAGGCCACGGCATGGGGCACCTGATCGGGCAGGGCGGCGGCCGGGGTGCCCTCCTCCGGCGAGAAGGTGAACACGCCCACGTGATCGAACTGCTGCTCGGCCACGAAATCCAGCAGGTGCTGGACGTGCTCCTCGGTTTCGCCGGGGAAGCCCACGATGAAGGTGGTGCGCAGCACCGCATCGGGCAGCAGCTCGCGGATGCGGCGCAGCACGCCGCCGGTTACATCCGCCTGCCAGGGGCGGTTCATCGCCCGCAGCACCTCGGGATGGCTGTGCTGCAGCGGCAGATCCAGGTAGGGCAGCACGTTGGGCACCTCGCGGTAGGCCGCCAGCACCGCCTCGGTGAGGCCGGTGGGGTAGGCGTAGTGCACGCGGATCCAGGGGATCTCCACCTCCCCCAGGGCCCGCAGCAGCTCCGCCAGCTGCGGCTTGCCGGCCAGATCGAGGCCGTAGTTGGTGGTGATCTGGCTGATCAGCACCAGCTCCTGCACCCCCTGGGCCGCCAGTTGCTGCGCCTCGGCCACGATGCTCGCGATCGGGCGCGAGCGCTGGTCGCCACGCAGGTGGGGAATGATGCAGAAGGCGCAGCGGTAGTCGCAGCCCTCGGCCACCTTCAGGTACGCCACGGCCTCGCTGGTGGTGCGGTAGCGGGGCAGATGCTCATCGCCCACAAAGGTGGGGTTGGCGCTCACCTGGTTCACGCGTTCGCCGGCTTCCACCCGCTCCAGCACACTCACGATGTGCTGGTAGTCGCCCGTGCCCACGATCGCCTTGGCTTCGGGCAGGCTTTCGAGCAGCTCCTCCTGGAAGTGCTGGGCCAGGCAGCCGGCGATGATCAGCTCCTTGCCCTGCTCCGCCAGTTCCACCAGGGTGCGCACCGACTCCTCGCGTGCCTCCTGGATGAAGCTGCAGGTGTTCACCACCACCACGCGCGCGTCGCTCTCATCAGCGCTCACGCCATAGCCGGCCTCGGCCAGCAGGCCGAGCATGTGCTCGGTGTCGACCCGATTCTTCTCGCAGCCCAGGTGGGCAAAGGCCACGGTGGGTTTCGCCATGCTGGAGCTCGCAACGGCAGCCTGGGGTTCCTGGGGCACGGCCTGGCCGAGGGCAACGGATCTCCCTACGTTGCACGAGCGTGGTCCTCACCGTTGCCATGCGTCTTCTCCCCGCCCCCCTGCTGCTGGCCGGCTCCCTTGCCGCGCTGCTGGGCACGCCTGCCGTGGCTGCTCCCCCGCTCTGCTTCGAGAAGCTCAGCGGCCGTGCTGGTCAGCTTGATGTGGAGCAGCTGCGGCTTGATCGCGATGGCCAGCGGGTGACGGGCTTCTACCGCTGGATCCCCTGGCAGAAGGATCGTCGCGTCGGTCGCCTTGAGGGCCGGGTGTCGTCGCCGGGAACGGCACGGGTGCTCTACCGCTTCAGTCAGGAAGGCCAGCAGGAGCAGGCGCCGCTCACGATCGCGTTCAGCTCCAGCCAGGCCCGCATCAGCTGGGACAAGACAGCCCAAGCTGCCCACGGTGCGCAGCCACTGCCGCCGCCGGTGCTGCTGCCGAGCCGCTCCTGCGCCCAGCTGAAGCCGGTGCCGGGCCTCTGACCTGAACGGGCCACAGCTGCCACAATCAGGCCAGACTGTTGGTCCCGTCGTGACGTCATCCCGCCTCAGCGATCGCCTCGCCGGTCAGCGGCGCCGACAGGATCTGGGCCGGCGCTGGGTGCGGGTGGTGATGGCCGTGCTGGCCACCATCGGCGTGATCGATACCGGTTCGATCACCCTGAAAAAATGGGGCCTGCTGGGCTCTCTGAGCTGCAGCAGCCAGGGCTTCTTCGGCTGCAACGGCTGCGAGAAGGTGCTCGCCAGCGCCTGGGGCAGCCTGTTCGGCCAGCCGCTTTCATTGTTCGGCTGTCTGGCGTATGCCGCCGTGCTGCTGCTGGCGGTGGCGCCGCTGGTGCTGCAGGGCGAGGCGCGGGTGAAGCTCGGTCAGAGCAGCTGGTGGGGCCTGTTCCTGATCAGCACCGCCATGGCGGTGTTCAGCGCGGTGCTGCTGGGGGTTATGGCCTTCGGCATCCGCGACTGCTGCCCCTTCTGCATCCTGTCGGCCACGCTCAGCACCGCCCTGTTCGTGCTCAGCCTGATCGGTGGGGATTGGGAGGACCGCGGCCAGCTGGTGTTCCGCGGCGTGATCACGGCCCTGCTGGTGGGTGTTCTTGGCCTGGGCTGGGCTGCCTCCGTTGGCAAGCCGGCAGCCCTGGCCGGCAAGGGGGTGCCCCCGGCGGTTCAGGCCGCCAGCAGCCCGGCCAAGATCGCCCTGGCTGAGCACCTCACCGCCAGCGGCGCCGCCCTCTACACCGCCTACTGGTGCCCTCACTGCCACGAGCAGAAGGAGCTCTTCGGCCGCGACGCCACAGCCAAGCTCAAGGTGATTGAGTGCGCTCCGGACGGGCAGAACAGCCAGAAGGCCCTCTGCGAGGCCAAGGGGATCCAGGGTTTCCCCTCCTGGGAGATCAACGGTCAGCTGGATTCGGGTGTGAAGCCCCTGGCGAAGCTGGCCGAACTGAGCGGCTACAAGGGACCGATTGATTTCGATCAACCCGTCTCTGACAAGCGGCCCTGACATGCGGGCCTGATCCGGCGGTCACCTGCCGCTGGATCAGATCGTCGTGCGTCCTGCACCAACCGCTTCGGTGTGGATCCGCTGCCAGCGCTGTTGCAGGGTGTGGCAGCGCCAGAACGGCTGCGCAGCCGGAGCATCCAGGCGATAGTGCCCGCCGCGGCTCTCCTGGCGGAACAGGGCCGCCTCCAGCAGCAATGCAGCCAGGCGCAGACGTTGCTGCAGGTCGTGGGCCGAGCGCAGCCAGCTGCCGGTGGAGCCGTCGAGCGGCAGGTGAGCATCGCTTGGCAGATGGGCCACCTGATCCAGAAGCGCCACGCTGGCCAGGTCTGCAGCCTGTTGCTGCGCGGCGAGCAGGGCGTCGCGCAGGGGGGCTGGCTCGCGTTCCACCCCCGCCACTTGCCAGCACAGCTGCCGCAGCTCCTGGATGCGGTGCTGCAGGTCCGCCAGGGTCGGGAGGGAGTCCTGCCCTCGGCAGGGCTCCGAACGGATGGCAGCAGAACGGCTGGTGGCAGACAGGCTTGGGACGGGAGCCGGGCCCAGGTTGATCTGCCGCAGCTGGCGGGCGAAGACCAGGCATTCCATCAGCGAGTTGCTGGCCAGGCGATTGGCACCATGCACGCCGCTGCTGGCCACTTCGCCTACCGCGTAGAGCCCCGGCAGGGTGGTGGCGGCTTGGTGGTCAGTGCGAATGCCACCCATCCAATAGTGGGCCGCCGGTGCCACCGGGATCGGTGCGGCGGTGGGCTCGAGTCCTAGCTCGCGGCAGCGTCCCAGGATCGTTGGGAACTGTCGCTCCAGCCGCGCCACTCCCACCGGCCGCAGATCAAGCCAGAGGTGGGCCAGCTGGCCCTCCCGCATCCGCTGGACCAGGGCGCGGCTGACGGCATCGCGGGGGGCGAGGTCACCGCCGGCCAGCTGAGCCACGGGACTGTCGCCCCGCTCATCCAGCAGCCGAGCTCCCTCGCCGCGCACCGCTTCGGAGATCAGGAAATGGGGTGCACCCGGCAGCATCAGCGCGGTGGGGTGAAACTGCACGAACTCCAGGTCGCGGATCACCGCTCCCGCCTGCCAAGCCATGGCGATGCCATCGCCGCTGGCCTGGGGGGGATTGGTGGTGTTGGCGAACAGGTGGCCGCCACCGCCGGTGGCCAGCACCACCGCCCGCGCCCGCAGCCAGCGCACGCGCTCCCCATCCAGCACCTGCAGGCCGCAGCAGCGTCCCTCATCCACCAACAACTGCAGGGCCAGCATTCCGGCGCGACGGGTCAGGCCCTCACGCGCGGCAACCCGGCGTTCGAGAGCCTCCACCAGAGCACCGCCGGTACGGTCCTGGGCGTGGAGCACCCGGCGGTGGCTGTGGGCGGCCTCCAGGGTTGTGCTCAGGACCTCGCCGTTACGGTCGAAGTCCATGCCCAGCTCCAGCAGTCGCTGCACGCAGGCCGGGGCTTCTCGCACCAGCAGGGCAACAGCGGCCGGGTCGCATAGACCGGCCCCCGCGCGCAGGGTGTCCTGCATATGGCTGTCGAAACTGTCCTCGGGCCGGGTCACAGCAGCGATCCCCCCCTGTGCCCAGCGGCTGGCCGAGCGGGGTGCGCTGCCGTCCTTGTTGAGCAGCAGGACCCGCAGCCCCGCCGGCAGTTCCAGGGCGGCCATCAGACCCGCAGCGCCACCGCCGACAACGATCACATCCCACTGGCGGGGCAGCTCGGGCATCAAGGCGGAAGCGGAAGGTGCCTGCAAAAAAGCCGCCGGGAGGGCCCGGCGGCTTGGCTCAGTCGCGTGAATGTAAGGCCGGAAGAGGAATCGGCGGCCCCCAAGGCGAACGGAGCAGTCTCAGCAGGGCTGAGCTCCGTGCTGTTGCCTCAGCGGTACTGACCGTCGTTGATGCGGTCGAAGCCTTCGTTCAGGGCGATCGAGGCCGGGGTAACGGTGAAGTTGTCCCTGTACTTCTCGACCAGTTCCTGCTGGCGAGGTGTCAGGTCAAGCTTGAACAGGTCGTCGACACTGGTGTAGGGGCCACCCAGCACGATCTTGCCGGCCAGGGTGGGGTACATGCCGGGGAAGGCCTGGAAGCGGCGCACCGAGCAGTTGTTGAGATCGATCTTGCCGCCGCGCTCGGCGATCTTCTCGTCTGCCACGTTGCGGCGCTCAGCAGCCTGAGCGGCGGGGGCGACCATCAGGCCGAGCAGCAGGCCGGCCAGCAGCACTCCACTCATGAGCCACGAAACCAGCCGTTTCATCGAACACTCCGTCTGAACGGGGACCGCACGGCTGCGGTGCAGCCAGCTCCGCAAACCTACAGGTGTGGCGACGGATCGCCCGGATCGGCTCGGGAGGCTTTTGCAGTTCTTCAGATCAGGCCGCTGAGCCGGGGGGCCCACAGGGCAGCTCCCAGGAACAGGCCATCCACCGCCAGGGTTGTGGCAACGGCGGATGCGGCCAGCTGCCAGGCCGGATCAGGGTCTTGCCAGAAGCGTCGGCACAGTGCGGTCAGCGCCGCGGCAGTGAGAAGGGTCACCGCCAGTGGCAGTGGCTCCAGCACGCCGAGGGCGGCCTGCTGGAGCAGAAGCGGCGCCTGATCGAGAGGGGCCAGCAGCACGCTGGTCCAGCTGCGCATCACGCCGGTGACCGCCATCACGCCATCGGTGCAGGCCGTGCCTAGCAGCGAGGCCAGGTAGAAGCTGGCTGCCAGCCGCCAGCGTCCCCGCAGACCGCCAAGCGCCAGGGGCAGGGCGAAGGCCTCGATCGGTAGGTGCCAGAGCGGGTGCAGGCGGAACCAGCCCCAGAACAGGCACCCTCCCAGCCAGCTGCCGCTGAAGCCCACCAGCAGCGCACCGGTGCTGCTCAGGTTGGAACTGCGGCGGCTCTCCAGGACCAGGGCCAGCAGCAGCAGAGGCGCCGTGAACAGGGCCGCACTGAAGGGGGCAAGACGCACCCAGGGGGCCTGCAGAAACACCGGCAGGGCCACCAGCAGGGATGCGCTCAGCGGCAGCAACCAGGCCCTGGTGCTGCGGTTAGCCGATGGGATGCAAACCGCGGCGAACGATCCGGCCAGAGGCCTGGACGGGGCCGGCGTCGTCAGGCTGGGCGGTACGCCGATCACCCGGTTGTGAAGAAAGGTGTTCAACCTTAAGGGAATGGGGCGGCCGGCACGCGGCTCTATCGGCTCGTTGGAGCTGGTCAGGTCCTGGCCGGCGCCATAGGGTCGGGCCATCGTTCTGCCCGTGTGGTGCTCGAATCGATGGCGATGGCTGCACTGGCTCCAACCGATCAGCTGGGTTTGCTGGAGGCCTGCTGGCGTTATCTGGTGCTGGGTGTGGTGCAGGGGCTCACCGAGTTCCTGCCGATCAGCAGCACCGCCCACCTCAAGGTGGTGCCGGTGGTGCTGGGCTGGGGGGATCCCGGCGTGGCCGTGACCGCCGTGATTCAGCTGGGCAGCATCGTTGCGGTGATCGCCTTCTTCCGCGCGGATCTGCGGGATGTGGCGGTGGCCATGCTTCAGGCCGTGCGGTCACGCCGCTGGGATGCGCCGGAAGCCCGTCTGGGCCTGGCGATCGCCCTCGGCACGATTCCGATCGTGGTGGCCGGGCTCGCCATCAAGCTGTTCGTGGCCGATTTCGACCACTCGCCCCTGCGCAGCCTGACGTCGATCGGCATCGTCTCGATCGTGATGGCCTGTCTGCTGGCTTTGGCTGAACAGCTCGGCAGGCGTCGGCGGCTGCTGCAGCAGGTGCACCTGCGTGATGGCCTGCTGGTGGGGCTGGCCCAGGCCCTGGCACTGGTGCCCGGGGTGTCGCGCTCCGGCAGTACTCTCACCGCCTCCCTGTTCGATGGCTGGCGCCGGGCCGATGCGGCCCGCTTCTCATTTCTGCTTGGCATCCCTGCCATCACCCTGGCCGGCCTGGTGGAGATGAAGGCTGCGTTCGGCACCTCGGCGGCCGGCGGTGTTCTCCCTCTGCTGGTGGGCATCCTCTCGTCGGCCGTGGTGTCCTGGCTGGCGATTGCCTGGCTTCTGCAGTTTCTGCAAAAGCACAGCACCTGGTGGTTCGTGGGCTATCGCCTGCTGTTCGGCCTCGCCCTGCTGCTCGGTTCGGGCCAGCTTGCGGCCCGCTCCCTGCCCGGGGCCCCAAACTGAGACCACCGTTGTACCCGGTGCCAGCCCGTGTGGAAGGAACCGTCTGCTGGTGTGGTGCTCGCGGCGCTCGATCCTGAGGCCCGCGTTCCACAGCCGGCGATTGTGGAGTTCGTGGAACCGGGGTCCATCGGCGAGGAGCTGGGCTTTCAGCCCGGCGATCGCCTGCTCAGCATCAACGGCATCCGTCCCCGGGATCTGATCGATTTCCAGCTGCTCAGCGGTGATGAGGAGCTGACGCTGGAGGTTCAGGATCCCGATGGCACTGTCCAGGTGGTGGAGCTGGAGAAGGATGCCGATGAGGGACTGGGCCTGGGCTTCAGCGAGGCCCTGTTCGATGGGCTGCGGCAGTGCAACAACCACTGCGCCTTCTGCTTCATCGATCAGCAGCCCCCAGGCCACCGCCGCAGCCTCTATCTCAAGGACGACGACTACCGCCTCAGCTTTCTCTACGGCTCTTACCTCACCCTCACCAACCTCACCGCCGCCGACTGGCAGCGGATCGAGGAGCAGCGCCTCTCGCCGCTGTTCGTGTCGGTGCATGCCACCGACCCTGAGCTGCGCTCCCGTCTGCTGGTCAATTCTCGGGCCGGGCTGCTGCTGGAGCAGCTGGCCTGGTTCCGGCAACGCCGCCTGCAGATCCATGCCCAGGTGGTGGTCTGCCCCGGGCTGAACGATGGTCTCGCCCTCGAACGCACCCTCAGCGATCTGGCTGGCTTTGCAGGGGGCGACTGGCCGGCCGTGCTTTCGGCTGCGGTGGTGCCGGTGGGCCTCACGCGCTACCGGCCTGCCGGCGATGGCCTTGTGCCGGTGGATCGAGCCTGCGCCCGGCGGGTGATTGCCCAGGTGGAGCCCCTGCAGGCTCGCTTCCGGGCTGAGCTGGGCAGCCGCTTTGCCTGGCTCTCCGATGAGTGGTACCTGATGGCGGGCTACCCCCTGCCCCCCCGCGACAACTACGAAGACCTACCCCAGGAGGGCAATGGCGTGGGCAGCATCCGTGCGTTCCTGGAGGCAATGGATGCGGCAACGACCCGCCTGCCCGCAGCCCTGGAACAGCCGCGGCGGGTGAGCTGGGTGGTGGGGTTGCTGGTGGCGGAGGCGCTGTGTCCTGCCGTGGAGCGCCTCAACGCTGTGGCTGGACTGGAGGTTCTGCTGCATGGCCTGCCCAGTCCGTACTGGGGTCAGGATCAGGTGGTCACAGGGCTTCTCACCGGCTCCGATCTGCTGCAGGGGCTGGCCGGGCGCGACCTTGGTGCAGAACTGCTGCTGCCTGCGGTGATGCTGCGGCAGGGGGAGCCCGTCTTTCTCGACGATCAGCGCCTTGAGGACCTCACATCCAAGTTGCCCGTGCCGATCAGGCTGGTGCGGGGGGCGGATGACATCGTGGCCGCTTGTCTCGGTTTTCTTGACGATGCTGCCTAAGCTCAGGCCGTCTATTTCTCTGGGCAGAGCATTCGGTGGCACGGAACTTCAGGGCCTGTCTCGCTGCAGCCGGTGCCAGCCTCATCCCACTCGCTGGCTCATCCCTCGCGGCTCCTCAGCAGTCGGCAGCACCTGCGCAGCAGGTCACTCCCCCTGCCCAGGTCGCTCCCACGGGGCAGAGCACGGCAGCCGCTCCGGAGCCCGGGTCCGTCAGGGTTCAGCCGGTTAATGCGGCGACACCCCTGATCGATCCGCCGCCGGTGCCCCTGCCTCTGGCTCCGGCCGTCATCGGCCCGAGGCCGAAATCCAATCCCGCCGTGCTGCTCCCGGCGGCCACGCGACTCGATCCGGCTCTGCAGCGCCTGGCGGCACCCGCCACGCTGGCTCTGCCCACCAAGGTGGAGCAGGTGCGCATCCAGGCGCTGCGACCCCTGTCCCTCAAGGACGTCGAGACCCTGGCCGAGGTCAACAATCCCAACCTCAAGGCGATCGCCAGCCAGGTGGATCAGGCCCAGTCCAACCTGCGCGCACAGTTGGCCGCCTGGTATCCGAACCTCAACCTCAATCTCAACAACTTCCCTGCCTACACGGGTGGCAATCAACGCACCACATCAGGCGGCAGTTCCCCTTTCGTGCCGGCCGGCACCAATCAGTACACCTACACCAACCGTTGGGACCTGACGGCCAACCTCACGGCCCAGTGGGCGCTGATCAACCCCCAGCGGGTACCCCAGGTGAGCGCCGCCCGTGATCAGTTTGAAAAATCGAAAAATCAATACCTGATTTCCCTGCGCGAGCTGCGTCTGCAGGCTGCCCAGGCCTATTTCCAGTTGCAGCTCACCGACGATCGCGTGCGCATCGGCCAGGAATCGGTCCGCGCTTCCTTGGTCAGCCTCCGCGATGCACGGGCGCGCTTCCAGGCCGGTGTCGCCACAAAGCTGGAGGTTCTGCAGGCTGAAACCCAGCTGGCCCGCGACCAGCAGTTGCTCACGGATGCGCTCAACGACCAGTCAGTCGCCCGTCGCGATCTGGCCCGCCTGCTTGATCTTCCCCAGAACATCACGCCCACGGCCAAGGAACCTCTGCGCCCGATCGGCCTCTGGACTTCTTCGCTGCAGGAAAGCATCGTGGCGGCCTTTGCCTTCCGCGAGGAGATCGACAACGCCATCCTTGACATCTCTGTGTCCAACAGCCAGGCCAACAGCGCCCTCGGTGCGGTTCAGCCCTTCCTGAATGTGTTTGCAACCCTGAGTGGCGTCCGCTACCAGGGCAACGAGCAGGTCATCGTTGATCTGCCTGGTAGCAGCGGCTGGGCTGTCGAGAACAGCTTCGGCCTGAACATGACCTGGAACATCTTTGATGGCGGCGCTGCCAGGGCTCAGTACCGCCAGTCCAAGCAGCAAGCCCAGGAGAACGCTTTCCTCTTCGCCCAGACCCGCGACCAGGTGCGTTTCCAGGTGGAGCAGAGCTTTTACAACCTCGGTCGGGCCAACCGCAACATCCAGACCACCTCGCGCGAGGTGATCTCCTCCCGCGAGGCCCTGCGTCTGTCGCGCCTGCGCTTCCAGGCCGGCGTCAGCACTCAGCGGGAGGTGGTGGACAGCCAGCGTGATCTCACGCAGGCCGAGGTCCGCTACGCCCAGGCCTTGGCGGAGTACAACACCAACCTCGCGGAGCTGCGCCGCCGCACCGGCCTGGATCAGGTGGCCCTCTGCCCCGCGGTCAACCTGCCCGCCGGCAAGCCCAAGGCCGATGTGGATGTGCCGGTGCCCCCCGAGCCCCTCCAGCCCGCCTGCGCGGCCAACGCCGTTTCGGAGCGCAAAGCGTCCTAACCTCCGTGGTCAGCTGAACCATTCCAGCTGTCCCTCCCCCTTCCCCGTCTGATCCGCCTCGGCCTGTTTCAGGGCTGTCTGGGATGTCTGGCGGTGATCTTTGCCGGGCTGCTCAACCGGGTGATGCTCAGCGAACTGGGCTTCCCCGGTCTGCTGGTTGGCGGTGCCCTGGCCTTTGAACAGTTCATGGCGCCTGCGCGCATCCTGTTCGGCCAGGTGTCCGATGCCCATCCGTTCGCCGGACGCCACCGCACCCCCTACATCTGGCTGGGTACGGCGCTGTTCTCCGCGCTGGCGGTGCTGGCGATTCCGCTGATCTTCCACCTGCATGAGGCCTTCGCCAGCGGCAGCCCCTGGTCGATCGGCCTCGGCATCGCGGCGCTCTGTGGTCTGTTCGCCGCCTATGGCCTGGCCATTTCCCTGGCCAGCACGCCCTATCTGGCGCTGGTGATCGATCTCACCGAGGAGGAGGAGCGTCCGCGGGCCGTGGGTCTGATCTGGTGTCTGCTCACCGTCGGCATCGTGGCGGGGGCGATCGCCACGGCCCTCAGCCTGCGGGGGCTTGATGGGGTCAGCGATCCCGCTCAGCTCCAGCCGGCTCTGCAGATCTTCATGCTGCGGGTCTCCGTGGTGGTGTTGCTGCTCACCGTTGTGGCCACCTGGGGCCAGGAACCCGCCAATGACTCAGCTGCAGGGTTGAGCCGTGCCGCCGATCGGGAGGATGCCATCAGCATGAGGGCCGCCTGGAGCCTGATCACCTCAAGCCGCCAGGTGTTGGTGTTCTTTGCCTTCCTGCTGGCCTTCACCCTGGCGCTGTTCCTGCAGGATCCGATCCTCGAGAGCTACGGCGCCGAGGTGTTCGCCATGCCGATTGCCGCCACCGCCTCGCTCAGTGGTGTCTGGGGCGTCGGCACCCTGCTGGGTCTGCTGCTGGCTGGCTTCTGGCTCGTTCCGAGGTTGGGCAAGTTCGCCTGTGCCCGTCTCGGCTGTCAGCTCATCCTGGCCAGCCTGCTGTTGCTCGTTCTTGCCGGCATTCCGGCGCGCACCGATCTGCTGCAGCTGGTGATGTTCCTGTTCGGTCTGGCCTCCGGAATCGGCACCAACAGCACCCTGGTTCTGATGCTGGATCTCACGCTGCCCGAGGCGGCCGGCACGTTCGTGGGCGTCTGGGGGCTGGCTCAGGCCCTCTCCCGCGCTCTCGGAAAGCTGCTCGGTGGCGGTCTGCTCGATGTGGCCCGCCGGGTCCTGCCCGGTGCCCTTCCCTATCTGCACTTCGCCGCTGTGTTTCTGCTGGAGGCGGCCCTTGCCGTGCTGGCACTGCAGCTGCTGAGTCGGCTCAACCTGCGTCAGTTCCGCGAGGACACCGGCCGCAGTCTCGATCGTGTTCTCGCCGCGGAGCTTGGATGACCATCACCGCCACCCTGATGCCGCAGGGCCTTGAGGCCCTTGGTCTGCTGCTGGACCGGGTAGCTGACCGCCAGCGCCAGGATTTCGGCCAGCTGGATTCCGAAGCCAAGGCCGACGGCAGCCTGATCACCGCCTGCGACCGCTGGAGTGATGCGACTCTTGTGGAAGGCCTGGACCGGCTCTATCCCGGCGAGGGAGTTCTGAGTGAGGAGGGCAGCCAGCGGGTTCCCTCCAGCGAGGCCTTCTGGGTCGTGGATCCGCTTGATGGCACCACCAATTTCGCCGCCGGTATCCCTTACTGGGCCATCTCCCTGGCCCGCTTCGAGGGCGGCGTCCCCGTGCTGGCTGTGCTCGATGTGCCACCGCTGCGTCAGCGCATCGTGGCCATCCGCGGTGGGGGAGCCTGGCGTAAGGGCAAGCGGCTGCAACCGCCCACGTCCCGGAACCAGGTGGCGGGCTGTGCTTCCCTCTGCAGCCGTTCGATCCGCGTGCTGCAGACGCTGCCTCAGCAACGCTTTCCCGGCAAGATCCGCCTGCTTGGGGTCGCCAGCCTCAACCTGGTGAGCGTGGCCATGGGGCAGACCATCTCGGCCCTGGAGGCCACCCCCAAGATCTGGGATCTGGCAGCCGCCTGGTTGGTGCTGGATGAGCTGCACTGCCCGTTGCGCTGGCTGCAGCGCGATCCAGGCAGCCTCCAGTCCGGTGAGGATCTCGCTCAGGCTGACTTCCCTGTGCTGGCGGCCCGGGATGCCCAGACCCTGACCACCTTTCAGCCCTGGGCTGACGCCTTGATCGCCAGGGCTTGACGGCTCCCGGCAACAGGGTGCTAGTATTTTGGACTGCGAGCCAAACCGAGCCGAGAGGCAAGGGATCTGAACCGAGAGGCGAGGGAGAGGT
>CAIZNP010000005.1 GCA_903934375.1 uncultured Synechococcaceae cyanobacterium | reverse complement strand
GCCTGCGCCTCATCGAGCACCAGCAACTGGCGGGGCCGCACCACACAGAAGGCCAGCAGCACCCGCTTGAGCTGACCGCCGGAAAGCGCGCTGAGGCGGCGCTCCGCCAGGTCCTGGCAGCCGGTGCGCTCCAGGGCATGCCGCACGGCCTCCGTTCGGCGCCTGTTGCCCAGCCAGGCCAGGCTGAGGCCTGGAGGATCAACGCCAAAACCCACGAATTCACCCACCGTGAGCGGAAAGCGCCCCTGCAACGCCAGGCTCTGGGGTAGGTACGCAATCTGTGCACGCACAGCACGGGGCAATTCGCCCGCCGGGCTGAGGGCGTGGCCCAGGATCCTCACGCTGCCCGAGCTACGGGGAAGCAGGCCGAGCACGGCGCCCACCAGGCTGCTCTTGCCGGCACCGTTGGGACCCACCAGCGCCGTATCGGTTTCGCGGGCGAGCTGAAAGCTCACCTGCTCCACAGCCAGCTGCTCGCCACGGCGAACGCTCAGGCCTTCAACCAACAGCACTGGGGCGTTGTCTGTCATTGGCCGAAGGCCTGGCGCAGATCCGCCACGTTGCGGCGCATCACACTGATGTAGGTGGCGGGATCACGCGAGGCCTGCTCGCTCGCCGTTTCCAGCGGATCGAACACCACCACCTTCACCCCCAGATCCTTCGCCAGGGCGTTGAAGGAGCGGTTGCCCTCCTGCGGCTCGCTCAGCAGAGCCTTGAGCTGGCTGCGCTTCACCTCGGCAGCCACCCGCTGCAGATCCGCCGGAGTGGGATTGATCTCGGGCACATCCACCAGGAACTCAGCCTTGAGGCCATAGCGCTGGGCGAAATAGGGGGCGAAGTCGTGGAAGGCCACGAACGTTTTGCCCCGATAGGGCTGGAGCTGAGCGGCGATCTCGCTGTTGAGCTGCTTCAGCTCAGCGGTGTAGGAGGCCGCGTTGCGCCGGTATCCCTCCGCGCAGCTGGGATCGGCCTTCACCAGGCCATCGCGGATGGTCTCCACCTGCTGCACCGCCCGTAGCGGATCCAGCCAGATGTGGGGATTCACGGCACCGTGATCATGGCCATGCGCAGAGCCGTGGTCATCGTGATGCGCATGCTCCTTGCCATGCGCGTCGTCATGCTCTTCTGTTTCCAGGGTGGCGACACCTCGGCTGGAATCGATCGTCTTCAGTTTGGAATTGCCTGCGGCAGCAATCAGCCTGTCGAGGAACCCCTCCATCTCCAGGCCGTTCTTCACCAGCACCCGGGCCTGGCGCAGGGCGGTCAGGTCTCCAGGCTTGGCCTGAAAATCGTGAGGCCCTGTACTGGCAGGGATGAAGGGGGTCACCGTGGCGCAGTCGCCGGCCACGGCGCGGGTGAACAGGGTGATCGGCAGGAAGGTGGTGACCACCTTGAACGGCTTGTCCGCTGCGGCATCAGGGGGGGCCTGGCGGGGGGCGCCGCAGGCGGCCAGAGCCAGAGCCAGGGAGAAGGCGCCAAAACGGGCCAACAAGGGGGTCACGGGCTTCATCGGCAAGGGGCGATTGGGCAACGGGAACGGAGCACAGCGGCAGAGCCCCCGACGTCGAACGAGGTGAGAATCGTTCTCATTCTAGAAGAGGTCGCCGTGCCTGCCGCAGCAGTTCGCGCCAGGGGATGCCGCGCGCTGCCAGGCTGTCCTGCAGGGCATCCAGCAGAGCGAGGGTCTCCTCCACATCGCGCCTGTCTGGCGCTTGCAACCATTGCAGGGCAAGGGCTTCACAGGCCTGCTGCAATCTCGCCACCGGCTCCAGTGCCGATTCGGCCTGCTGATCCCTAACGCGAAGACGAGCGCGATCGCTGAGGGCATCCGCAGGCGGAGGCAGGGCGGCCGGTCCGCCGACCGACGGACTCTCACCCTGCTCGTAAAAACAGCCGCGTGCTCCGGTATGGCAGGCCACATCACCGACCTGCTGCACGCTGAGTAGCAGGCAATCGGCATCACAGTCGTAGCGAAACCCCCGCAACAGCTGAAGGTGGCCGCTGGTGGCGCCTTTGTGCCAGAGCTGCTGGCGCGAGCGGCTCCAATAGTGCACCTGGCCGCTGTCGAAGGTGGCCAGCAGCGATTGGCGGTTCATCCAGGCCAGCATCAACACCGCGCCATCGAGCCAGTCCTGCGCGATGGCAGGGATCAGCCCATCAGCGTTGAAGCGCAGCTGATCAATACAACCACGTGGCCATGGGGTCGCACTGCTCATGGGCGCTTGTCCTCTGGCGAGTTGAGGGGCCACATCACCCAGCCCCCTTCCTCACCGCCCGCCGCCAGGGCCTGACAGTCGTGACGCCAGGCCAAGCTAGTGAAGGGCTGCCCATCCAGCTTCAGCACCTGGAGCAGCGATCCCGATTCACTCCACAGCGCCGCTGTGCCATCGCGCGACGCCGTGACAATTGCAGCCTGCATAGGGCCAAAGGCCAATGCCGTGATCCGATCAAGATGCCAGGGCAGCAACACGGCATCCCAGGCCTCGAGGTCATCCCCCTGACCCGACCACAGCACTGCGGCCTCCGCCGCTGCCACCAGCAGCCCCCGCTGCCCGCTGGGCAACGAGGCCAATGCAAGGGCGTGAATCTTGCCTGGCAAGTCACCGACACCGAGCATGGGTTGCCGCAGATCCCGCCACAGCACCAGGCGCCTGTCTATCAAGCCCGCCGCGAGCCAAGGGGGATCGCCTCCCCACGCCAGCTGCAACACGGCCGAGCCCGTGTCCAGCTGCAGGGGCTCGGCCCTATGGGGTGGGACCAGCGGCAGGCTCCAGATGCACACCCCCTGGCCCGTGCCCGCCGCCAGCTGATCACCGGATGGACTCCAGCTCAAGGCCATCACGGCGGCTCCCGGGGTGCGCAACGGCAGCAACCAGATCTGATCGCGGCCGTGCCAGATCCAGATCTCAGATCCTCGTGCCACCGCTAACAGCACACCATCCGGTTGCCAGGCCAGTTGATCGATCCAGCCTTCGAGCGCCGGCACCAGCAGTTGCTCTGGCACGTCGTCTGCAAGGCACCAGAGCGAGAGCACACCAGCCTCCCCGGCAGCTGCCAGCCAGCGGCCGCAGCTGGAGAACCCCAGGGCATCAAAGCCCTGGCCGCCAGAAGCGTTGGCTTGCTGGAGGGGCCAATCCACGCCGGCTTCAAAATCCACCAGGATCAGTTCACCAGCGGCGCTGGCGATCACCAGCTGGTGTGCCTGCGGGGCCCAGGCCAATCCTGTGATGCAGCCATGTACCCGGCCGCGCAGCTGCTGCGTCAGCGGGCCAACGGTTGGGGGCAGCACGGGGTGGGAGATTTCAACCATCAGCGCTGCTGCGCTCCAGCAACTGATTGAGCCGTAGCCGGCGCTCGCAGCGGGGATCTGGGGCCAGCTCACCCACCAGCTCCTGCGCCAGCCGCTCAACAGCCTCGGGCCAAGCAACCTCGCCCGTGCGCTCCAGCAGCAGCTCCACCGAGAGCAGCCAGGCCTGCAACGCCCTCAGCTCGTTGAGCACCTGCCGCCGCACCACCAGGCGTCGCTGCAGGGCTGGTGGCTCGCTCGCCAAGGCCTGCACGACGGCCGTGGTGAGGTTCTGCATGGCCTGCACGCAGACCCAGAGCTGCCACTGCTGGCCCTGCAGTTTGCCGTGCCTGCGTAGCAACGCATCATGCAGACGCTCGAAACGGGCCTGTTCTTCGGCTGAGGGGTGCTGATCCCAGGGCTCCTGCCCTGACCATTCCTGGGCGTCTGAGGTCATCGGAGGAGGCGAGAACCCCTGAGCTGCGAAGGCTGGGGATGAGGCCAGCAGCACCGGCCGTGCATCAGGGAACGAGAATCGTTCTCATAGAGTACGACGCTGATGCTGCCCGGCCTGGTGACGCGACATACCGCCCTTTTCCGCCAACCCCAGGCAGCAACCTCAGACACGGCGTCCGTTCTCACCGTGGCGCTGCAGGCCTCAGATCTCAGTGGCAGGCAACGAACCGAACGCCAACTCCTGTCGGTGGCCATGGGGCAGGGCAGTCTTCCCGCCTGGCTGGAAGCGGAGATGGCGTTACTCCCAGCTGGCAGCGTGCGGCGCTGGCGCGTGGGGCCTCGCCAGCGGCCGCCCTCGTTGCTGAACCATCCCCTTCTGCCATGCAACGGATTGATCTGGCTGGAGCTGGAACTGCTCGAATCGCGGCAATCGAACCTGAAAAGGGATGGGCCGAGCGGCTGCGCCCTGATCAGTCAGGGCGAAGTTCAGGAGCTGTTTGAGCGCTGGAACTGGGCGCTGCAGAGCCGGGATCCGGAGCAGGTGGCACGGTTGTAAAGCCGCGATGCGGTGCTGTTACCCACGCTCTCCGATCAGCCCCGCACAGACCACGACAGCATCGTGGATTACTTCAGCCACTTTCTGGATAAACGACCCCAAGGCCAGGTGAGCCAACGGGAAATCCTGATCGGCTGCAACATGCTGCAAGATGCAGGCCTCTACACCTTCCGCTTTGCCAATGGCAGCACTGCGGAAGCACGCTACAGCTTCATCTATGTACTGGAGGATGGCGAGTGGAAGATCTCCCACCATCACTCATCACTCCAACCCGAATCGACCGATTGAGTCACCACTGAGATCTTGGCCATGCCCCTGGCTTCATTGATGCGCCGTCTGTTGCTGCTTCTGATCCGCGGCTATCAGACCCTGATCAGCCCGCTATTAGGGCCAAACTGCCGCTTCACCCCCAGCTGCTCTCAATACGCCATCGAAGCCATTGAAATCCATGGAGCTTGGCGCGGCAGCTGGCTGGCGCTCTGCCGGTTGGGTCGCTGCCATCCCCTGCATCCAGGGGGCTACGACCCGGTACCGCCATCAACAATTCAGCCAAAACCGCTGCCAGCAGACCCCCGCTGACGCTCTCGGGCCGGCACCTTCACCGGCCACAGCCACCAACGCCCCTGGGCATCACCGGCCGCCAGGTGCCGGCCATCCGCTCGCCAGGCCAGGGCGTTGAAGCCGCTGCCCTGGCCCTCGAGCGGCTGCAGCATCCGGCCTCGGCCATCCCAGAGCGCCACAGTGCCGTCGCTGGCGGCAGTGGCCAGCAGGGTGCTGCCGGGCGCAAAGGCCAATGCATTGACGCGTTTTTCGTGCCACAGCAACGGTTCGGGCTGCCAGGCCTTGGCCCCGTGCTTCACCTGCGTCCACAGGATCACGGCCTCGGCGGCAGCACTGGCCAGCAGCGGGGCGAGACGGCCGGGCTGCTCGCTCCAGGCCAGCTGGCGCACCTTGGCGGGGAAACCGCTGAATTGCCAGGGCTGGCCGTGGCACCCCTGCGGCCACACCAGCAGGGAGCGATCCAGCATCCCGCAGGCCAGATGGTGCCCCGGCCCTGAAAAGGCCAGGGCCAGCCCGGCCGAGGCGATCGGGTTGCGCAGCGGCGGATCGGCCGGCGTGCTCAGGCATGGCTGCCACAGCACCAGCTCACCGTGGCAGCTGGCAGCCAGCTGCACCCCATCGGCGCTCCAGGCGAGGGCCTGAATGGTGCCGGGCAACTCCAGCGGTGGCTGGCGCCACTGGCGGCTGGCCCCGTCCCAGAGCCGCAGCTCACGCCCGGTGGCCACCGCCAGCAACAAACCACCCGGCTGCCAGGCTGCCGCATCAATCCAGCCGCCCCCTAACGGGATGGGATCGGTGGCCAGCGGCCGCACCCCGGTGCCGCCCAGCTCCCAGAGCAGCAGCTCGCCGTCCTGGCCGGCGGCCATCAGGAACTGGCCATCGCTGCTGAAGCCCACCACATCGAGGCTGCTGTCGCGGTCGCCCCGCAGCAGCTCCTCACAGCCGGCGAGGAAATCGAGCAGCAGCAATTCACCACCGGCGCTGGCGATCGCCAGAAACTCTCCGTCGGCCGACCAGGCCAGGGCCGAGATCGGCTGCTGCAGATCGCCGCAGAGCCGTTCGCTCACCAGCGGGGCCGGGGGTGCCACCGGCAGCTCAGGCCACACAGGCCAGGAAGCCGGCTCGCAGGGCCTCGGCATCGAGATCACGGCCGATGATCACCAACTCGGTGCGGCGAGGCTCCGCGGGCTTCCAGGGGCGATCGAAATCGCCATCCAGCAGCATGTGCACTGACTGGAACACGTAGCGACGCGCCTCTCCCTGGAGCTGGATGATGCCCTTCATCCGGAACAGATCCGGGCCGCGCTCGGCCACCAGATCGGACAGCCAGCGCCCCAGCTTCTCAAGGTCCATCGGCCGTTCTTCCACTAAGGCCACCGAGCCCACGGCATCGTCGTGCTCATGGGCGTGCTCGTCCACCAAAAAGCCCGGATCGAGGCTCAGGGCCCGCTCCAGCTCAAAGGCTTCCACCCCCAGCAGCTCCTGTATCGGCACATCGGCGTTGCGGCTAGTGAGCAGACGGGCCATGGGGTTGATGGCGCGCACCCGCCGCTCGATCGCGTCGCGATCAGCGTCGCTCACCAGATCGGCCTTGTTGAGCACCAGCACATCAGCGAAGGCCAGCTGCTCCTGCACTTCCTCGGCATCCCAATGCAGCTCAACGTGCTTGAGATCCACCAAGGTGACCACCGCATCGAGCCGCAGCTCATCGCGCAGATCTTCATCCACAACGAAGGTTTGGATCACCGGCGCCGGATCCGCCAGGCCGGTGGTTTCGATCACCAGGTGATCAAAGCGATCACGGCGCTTCATCAGGTTGCCGATGCTGCG
>CAIZNP010000004.1 GCA_903934375.1 uncultured Synechococcaceae cyanobacterium | reverse complement strand
GCAGCGCTTTTGACGGCAGCGCCAGATCTGTGGCTTCCTATGGCCTGACGCCGGATTGACGCGCTTGGATCGGGACAGGGCAGAGACATCGGCGGACCAAGCGCCCCAGCTGGATCCCAGGGATCATCTGAGCCGCTGCCTGCAGCAGGGGGTTCAGGAGGCCGACGCTCCGGCCGAGCAAGCAGAGGGTCCGCTGGCCGCCGCGGCACGGATCAGCCTGGAGGCTGAGGTGCCTGAGGTGCTGTTCGATGGCATGCGCGCCTTCCTGCAGAGCCGGCCCGACTGGGACCAGTACCGGGTGATCACATCGGCCCTGGCGGGTTTTCTGTTTCAGAACGGCTGCGGCGATCGCTGCGTGGCCCAGCACTACCTCAACGGCCTGTTTATGCGGGCTGGAGAGTGAACAAAAAAAAGCGGGAGTGCCGATCTCCCGCTTGATGTTTTCTCCCTTGCCCGACCCTTTGAAGGTCGCCCGCATAGTGTGCGGCCCGCCCTCTGAGTCGGGTGTGGTCGTTGACACCGAATCCATGCTTCGGTGAGCGGGCACTGACGTGTGATCCCTGCCTCGGGCTAGAGATCCCCCCGGCGCAGCTCCGCGGCCGCATGGGCGCAGGCTCGCCAGGTGATCGCCATCTCGGTGAGGGTCGGGCTCTGCCAGCCGGCGCTTGGCCAGCAACTGCCGTCGGTCACCAGCAGGTTCGGTGTGCGCCAGAGCTGGTTCCAGCGGTTGAGCACGCCCGCCTGCTCCTCTGCCGCCATGGCGGCACCGCCCAGTTCATGGATGTAGTACCCCGGTGGCGGCGCCCCCGGCGCCAGGGCCAGGCTGCCGCGCACCAGCGGCTCCACCAGCGGCAGGACGAACAGATCGTGCAGGGGGGCGATCCGACCGCCGGCGCTCTGCACCACAGCCTGCATGCGTGCCTGCATGTGCGCCACCATGCGCTCCTCGTTGTCGCCCCAGCGGCAGTCGATGTGGGCGATGGGGATGCCCCAGGCGTCCACCCGCTCAGGATCCAGGCTGATGCGGTTGCGGTCGCTGGCGAGAACCTCGCCGTGGCCGATCAGGAACCCCACCGCCGCCCGTGGATCGCGCCGCAACAGCTGCGGCGGATCGAACCGCTGGATGCCGCACCAGAGCCCGTAGCCGCGCAGGAAGTCGACCCTGCCCTCGCTGTTGCCGTTGGCAGAGCCATCCGCTGGGCCGTTGCCGAGGTTCAGCGTGTTGGGGATGAAGCAGCTGCCGGCACCAGAAAGCTCGCTGGCTCCAGCGGGGGGCTGATCGGGCAGGGCGAAGAAGCGGCTGGTGGAGATGTGATCCATCAGCCCCAGGCCGAGTCGACCGCTCGTCTCCTCCAGTCCGCCCACCTGCTGGGAATGCAGCAACAGGCGCACGCTCTCGATCGTTGAGGCGCAGAGCACCACCAGTTGCGCCTGCTCGCGGCGCCGAAGGCCGCGCTCGGCATCGACGACCACCACGCCAATGGCGCGTCCACTGCGCTGATCCACTTCCACATGGCTCACCACGGCGTTGCTGCGCAGCTGCACCCGCCCGCTGGCTAGGGCCTGGGCCAGGGCGCCCCCCTGCGAGCAGGAGCGGGGCCAGGGACCATCGCTGGGCCGTCGCAGGGGGAAGCCGCGCGAATGGATCAGCGGCAGGTTGAGATCGCGGGCGATGCTGCTCTGCATGTGCCGTTCCGCCGGCGTGAGCGGCAGGGGCTCCTGGAAGACGCCGTCGGGTAGTTGGGGCAGACCGTCGCACCGTCCGCGCACCTGCAGGAGTGTCTCCAGCCGCTCGTAGAAGGGGGCCAGGTCGTGATGGCGGATCGGCCAGCTGTGGCCGTGGCCATCCCGTTCGGCCGCCTGGAACTCGTAGTCGGACAGCCGCAGGGTGATGCCGCCCCAGGTGAGGCTCTTGCCACCCACCTGGCGCCCGCGGGTCCAGAGGAACGGTCGATCGGCTGGCGTGCTGTAGGGGTTACGCCGCTCGTCGACGAACAGCTGCGGGTTGGCCTTCCAGTAGCCGGGGTGGTTCGAGGCAATGCGCTGCTGGCCTGCGCTGAGGGCGGCCAGGCGCCGCAGGCTGTTGAGCGGTTCGCTGCCGAAGGCACGGGTGGCGCTCAGCTCCGGGCCGGCCTCCAGCACCAGCACGTTCAGCCCGGCCTCGGCCAGGGCCAGGGCGGCCACGCCACCGGTGGCCCCGGATCCCACAACGATGGCGTCCGCCATCAGGACGCAGGGGCCGTGGGCGTGGCTGTTCTCACGGCTGTTCTCACGGCTGTGCTCGTGGGCGTGGTTGGCATGTCGATGGTGGTGACATCCATGGCGTTACAGCAACGACGTCAGCTGGACGTCAAAAGGACGTCGAAAGAAAGTCAACAAAAAGCCCCGGCACTTCAGGGAAGGCCGGGGCTTCTGGAGTTGGTGGCGGGGGGCGGATTTGAACCACCGACCTTCGGGTTATGAGCCCGACGAGCTACCAGACTGCTCTACCCCGCGGCGACCAACGAAACCTACAGCACGGCCTGCCCGGCCGGCAACGCAGGCAGGATGGCCCCAGCGGATCCGCCCCAATGCTTCGTCTTCTGCGCTATGTGCGCTTTCCCCTGATCTGCTGCGCCGTGGGGGTGACAGCGGTGTTCGTCAGTCACGGCGGCTTCACGGCGGCCGGCGTTCAGGCGGCCTGGATCACCCTGGTGCTGCTGGCCCTGGAGATCAGCCTCTCCTTCGACAACGCCGTGGTCAACGCCCGCGTGCTCGAAACGATGACGCCGGGCCAGCAGCGCTTCTTCCTCAGCTGGGGCCTGGTGATCCCGGTGTTCGGCGTGCGTTTCCTCGGCCCCCTGCTGCTGGTGAGCCTGGCTGGCCATATCGGCGTGGCTGAAGCCCTCGATGCTGCCCTGCACCACCCAGAGCACTATCACGAGCTGCTGGAGCTGGCGGAGCCGCGCATCCTGGCCTTCGGCGGCACCTTCCTGCTGATGGTGTTTCTGCGCTACTTCTTCGATGAGGCCAAGACCCTGCACTGGGTGGCTCGGATCGAGCGGCGCCTGAGCGCCGCCGGTCGGGTGCCCTCCCTGGAGGTGGCCCTGGCGCTGGTGATCCTGATGCTGGTGGCGATGGTGCTGCCGGCCGGCATGCGCAGCGATGTGCTGTTCGCCGGCCTGATCGGCCTGGTGCTGCAGATCCTCAGCACCTCCCTGGCCGACCTGTTCGGCGGTGAGGAGGCGGCGGTGGGCCGGATGGCCGTCAGCGGTGGTCTAGCCAGCCTCCTCTACCTCGAGCTGCTGGATGCCTCCTTCAGCCTTGACGGCACCATCGGCGCCTTCGCCATCACCAGCGATCTGGGCCTGATCATGACCGGCCTCGGCCTGGGGGCCCTGTTCATCCGCTCGCTCACATTGATGCTCAGCCGCGAGAAGGCTCTCGATCAGCTGATCTACCTCGAGCACGGGGCCCACTACGCGATCGGTGCCCTGGGCCTGTTGATGCTGGCTGGGGTGGTGATCGGCCGCTGGGGCTGGCATGTGCCCGAGTGGCTCAGTGGTCTGATCGGCGTGGTGCTGCTGCTGCTCGCCCTCGGCGATTCCCTGCGCCACAACCGTCGCCAGGTGGTTTGAGCCATGGCCCTGCGTCTCTATCTCGATTCCGCCGATCCCGCCGACTGGCGGCAGTGGCTGCCCACGGGCCTGTTCCATGGCGTCACCACCAACCCCACCCTGCTGAAGCGAGCGGGCCAGCCCTGCGATCTCACCAGCCTGCGCGCCCTGAGCCAGCAGGCCCTGGCCCATGGTGTGCGCGAACTGCACCTGCAGGCCTGGGGGAGTGATCTGCTCAGCTGCGGCCGCGCCCTGGCCGATCTGGCTCCGGATCACACCTGGATCAAGCTGCCCATCACACGCGCCGGCATCGAGGCTGCCCGCGGCCTGCTGGCCGATGGCCTGCCGGTGACCTTCACCGCCTGCTACGAGCCCGCCCAGGTGCTGCTGGCGGCGGCCCTCGGCGTGGACTACATCGCTCCGTATCTGGGCCGCATCAGCGACCTGGGCCGCGACGGCCATGGCGAGCTGATCCGCATGCAGCGCTGCGTGCAGGCCCTTGGCTCTCCCCTGCGGCTGCTGGTGGCCAGCCTGCGCTGCCCTGATGATCTGGCCCGCCTGGCGGCCGAGGGGCTCAACACCTTCACCATCAGCCCGGCCATCGCCGAGGCCCTGTTCGCGGTGGAACCCACCGAGGCTGCCGCCCTCCAGTTCGAGCTGGATGCGGCCGGTTAGCGGCCGTTGTCGAAGCGGAGCTCGCCGCTCACCTCAAGCTTCACCCAAGGGCTGGGCTCCAGGAACCGCTGGCTGAGCTCTTCGAGGGTGAGCGGTGTCAGCCACTCCAGCTGGCGCATCAGCTGCAGGGCCACGGCGTGCTTGGCACGACTGGCGCCGTCCTCCACCTTGATCGCCAGGCCCAGCCCTTCGCCGACGCGGCTCAGGCACTGGATACCTTCGGCGCCGCCCTTGCTCAGCACCTGGCCGTGGCCGCTGCGCATCACGGCCGTGTCGAAGCGGCCCTCGCCTGCCACCAGATCCGGGTGGGCCAGCATGGCCCGGCTGAGGCGCTCGAGTTCCGGCTGCTCGCCGGCGCCGAGATGGGCGAACAGCAGGGCCATCTGGGCCAGCTGCAGTTGCAGGGTGGGGGCGCCGCAGTCGTCGCGGGCGGTCACCAGCTCGGCGCCCGGCATCCCGAGAAGCTCGCCCACCCGCTTCAGCACCTGCTGCTGCAGGGGATGATCGGGCTGGAGGTAGCTCTCGAGCGGCCAGTGCAGGCGGCGGCAGGTGGCCAGGAAAGCGGCATGCTTGCCGGAGCAGTTGTGCTCCAGCGGGCTCTGACGCCCCGGCGGTGTGGGGCATTGCAGCTGCTCGGCCTCCAGATCCGCCCGCCAGAGAATCTTGAAGGCCTCACGGGCTTGAACCGCTTCGCCGGCGTGGGAGGCGCAGGCGATGGCCAGGGCCCGGTCGTCATGGCCGCCCTGCTCGCAGGCACCGCTGCTGACGAACACCTGGGCCTGGAAGGGCTTGAGGGCCGAGCGGATGAAGCTCAGTTGCTGGGGATCACCGGCCCGCATCAGCACGCGGCCGCGCTGGTCGCAGACCACGGCATGGACCCGATGACGCGACTCGGGGATGCCGCCTCTGCTGAGGCGCACCTCCAGCGGTGGCATCCCGGTGCGGGTGCCGGAAGCGAAGCTGCTGGAAAACGTCATCGCGGGGCGTGTCCGGGGCGTGACCCTGGGTGAGGGTTGGATCGCTCAGAGAGCCTGACAGAGGCTCGCCCCGGCGAGCATGAGTGCGGCGATCAGGCCCAGGGCCTGCTGCAGTCGATCCAGCACCGGCCGCACCTCATGGCGGGCCACCAGCAAATCCTGCTGGCGCCAGGCCAGCGGCTTCTCCCACACCTGGCCGTCGTACCAGCCGGATTCCTCGTACTCCACAGCCGTGGCTGTCAGCCGTCGCTGCAGGTTGGTCCAGCCCAGCCACTGCCGCACCAGCAGCAGCAGCGGCACCACCAGGGCCGCCACGCCGCCGGCTGCCACCAGCCGCGGCAGGTCGTGGCGCAGGGGCACGCTGCCGGTGGCCACCAGCAGGGTGAAGGGCATGGCGATCAGCCAGGCGCGCCATAGGGGTACGGCCAGGCCCCTGAAGCTGGCATGGGGCCAGGCGAAGAACCAGGAGTCCTGGAGCTCGCGGTACTGCTCCAGGGGGCGCTGCTCCGGTGGCACCGGGCAGGCCTCAAGCTCGCTGAGCAGAGCCTCGCGCGGCGGCGGATCCGGCAGCGATTCGGGGCCTGCCATCGCGGGGCCCGGCCTCAGGCCGGAGTGCTCTGGCCCGACCCTAGGTAGGTCTCCTTGTCGCCGTGGCCCCAGAAGGATTCCAGGTCGTAGTAGCTGCGCTCCTCAGGGGTGAGGGCGTGCACGATCACTTCGCCGTAGTCGAGCAGCACCCAGCGGCCCTCGGTCTGGCCCTCCTTGCGCAGGGGCAGCCGGCCGCCCTCCTCCTCGATCCGATCCTCCACTGAGCGGGCGATGGCGCGCACCTGCACATCGGAAAAGCCGCTGGCGATCACGAACCAGTCGGCGATCGAGGAGATCTCCTCCACCCGGATCAGCACGATGTTGGCGGCCTTGCGGTCGTCGCAGGCTTCGGCAGCCAGCAGGGCCAGAGCCTTGCTGTCGTGCGGATCAAGGCGGGGGCGGCTGGGATCGGGGCTTGGTTTGGCGGCGGCCGCCGCTGGGTTGACGACCTCAGCCATACACGTTCTCACTGCTCACGGACTGGCGCGAACCCTGTTGCTGGGCCATTTCAGCCCGCGCCTTGCCGGCACTCTTGCGCAGCGCCTCCAGCCGGTCTTCGTAGAAGCCGCGCTTCTTCTTCTTGCGGGTCTGCTCCACCAGCTCCTTAAGGGCGCCGCCCAGGCTCTTGTAGGCATTGGGCAGGCTGTAGCCGAAGCGGCAGGCCAGGTCGATCGCCCGCTCATCGGCGGCGATGGCGTCCTGCAGACGCTTCTCGGTGTTGTTCTTGAGATAGAGGCGGTAGCCGGCGAAGCCCGAGAGGCCGAGGGCCATCACCAGCAGCAGGCCGTCCTGCACCCAGAGTTC
>CAIZNP010000003.1 GCA_903934375.1 uncultured Synechococcaceae cyanobacterium | reverse complement strand
GCACGCTGCAGCGCTGGCGGCGTCAGTTCGCCGCGCATGACGCCAGTGGCGGTGCTGATGGCGGTGGTGGTGGTGACCGCCGCAAGGGCAGTACGCGCCGCGTGCCGCACCGCCTGAGCGATCAGGAGCGGCAGCGGATCCTGGCTGTTTGACGACAATTACGTAGGGTCTCCTGAGAAAGTGAATTCGGAGTCAGCCTCAACAAAAAGGAGACCTGCTTGAGCCCGCAGCCCGATCATCACGCTGCAGCTATCTGAGGCTTCAGAGGCACAGTGCGAATACTCCGACCGCCTTCCTTGACCAGGAGAAGGCATAGCAGGGCCGTAAAAAAGACAAAAAGAAGCTCCAGCAGCTTCTCGAGGTTCATCACCAGCACATTCAGTGCAATGGTTGAACCTTGTGTGACGGCGAGTTTCTCCCGGATCAGACCCAATCCAAACCGTCGTTTGCCCTGACCGATCTTGCCCTCGACAGCATTCCGTTGCCTCTGATCATCCAGAAACTGGCGCTTCTCTTCAGCCAATAACTCTGGATCACTCTTGGGGCGTCCGAGCCTTGGACCACTCAAGCGAATGCCATGGCGGAGGCAGAAAGCTCGATTGGCTCGAGTTCTATAGATCTGATCTGCACAGATCACTTTGGGGTAGTGACCATGACGGCGGCGATAGGCCCTTGCCTGGGCTTTCAGGTCTTCTCCTTCGTTGTAGGGATCAAAGCTGAGTCGATCGAGAAACGTAAAGCCTTCACCTGTCACCGAGATGGAAATCTTCGCTCCGAACTCAACATTGCACCGTGCCTTGCCACGCACGATCGGCCTGATATGGGCCTGGCTGAGGCTGACGACGCGGTCAGGGATGCTTCTGCTATCAGACTGATCAAGAATGTTCTGCTGACGGACAAGCTCGCTGACAACCAAAAGCTTTTGGTAGGCATATCGACCAGCTGCCAAAAGGCTTGCACCACAGGCGGTTAGGGCGTCGATACTGGCCAGATTACGCCTGAGATGACCAAGCTGCTGTCTGATCGCCTTACGGATTTTGTTAATTCGAGGCCTCTTCTTCTTGGCCACGGCTAGAAACTGCTGCCTGGCTTGCTTGCGGTGCGTGCGAGGCTTATGGCCAAAGGTATCTCTCACCTGCGAATGCATCGCATCGATCAATGTCTCGGTCGATTCTCGGGCTTCATTGAGCAGCGAGAGATCGGTGGGGTGACGAATATCTGCCGGAACGCATGTTGCATCAATCAGCAATGAGCCCTGATTGGGTCGTGTCATTTTGGATCCAATCTGCTGATCGGCTGGGTGTGCGGCTCCGCCTCCATGGCTGCTGTCGTCATCGTGATCAGTAGCTGCTGCAGAGCGGATCACATTCAGGCCATGACGCACAATTCGTTCATTACAGTCATTCACCACCGATTCCGGCAGCCGTTTCCGGAAATACACCATCATCGATGGGTCAAATGGCGCTGAATACTGATAGACCTCCAGTCCAATGAAAAACTGGAGATAGGGATTCTCTTTGATCTGCTCAACGAGTTCTTCATCCGTGAGCCCCAAGCGGGCTTTGATGATCAAAGCTCCCAGCGCCATGCGAAATGGCTTCGCTGGAGCACCAAACCCCTTACAGAACTGGGATGCCTAGTCATCTTCCAATTCGTCCCAAGGGATCAGCTCGGCCAGCTTGATCCAGCGATTGTCACCTGAGAGTTGTCCACCAAATGTCAGCAAGAAATCCTTGAACGAGAGCTGATCACGATGCTCGCGCCGATACATGTGGAAAACCCTGGGCGGCTTTTGGGCACAAATGGCCCTATTTGCGTACATTTTACCGCCAGAAACTGCCCAGATCCATTGCGGCGCAG
>CAIZNP010000002.1 GCA_903934375.1 uncultured Synechococcaceae cyanobacterium | reverse complement strand
TGCCGAGGGATGCAGCAACTGCGAGGGAGTCTGCGGCGTGGCCAGTGCCAGTGAAATCAGCAGGGCATGGTCATCGCCGCTGAGCGGCTGGCCTGCGGCGGCCTCGATCGGCCCCTGCCGCAGCTCGGCCTGGGCGGCCGGCAGCGCCAGGGCGCGGCGCAGCGCGGGGGTGCGGTCGCTGAACAGCCCCCCCTGGTGCAGCACCACCAGAGCCAGCCAGGGGCCCAGCAGCACGGCGGCCAGCCTCCGCTGTGGCGTGGCCTGCCAGGGCACGGCCAGCCAGCTCAGGCCAAGGCCGGCCGCTGCGGCGGCCAGGGCCACCCAGCTGGGCAGGCCTTCCGCTGCCGCCAGCGAGCCCCGCAGCGTTCCAGTGGGCCACAGCAGCAGGCCAACACCGAGCAGCAGCACCACCCCGATGCTGCCGATCAGCCCATCGAACCGCCGAAGGCAGCCGCCTGGAACCTGGCTCCAGCTGCGCAGGCCCACGGCTGCCGCCATGGCGATGAAGGGGCTGAGCTGCAGACCGTAATAGGGCGTCTTGGTGCGGAAGGCACTGAGGAGCAGCAGCAAGAGCAGTGGATAGAGCAGCAGCAGCAGGCGATGGCCCCGCTCCAGCGGCGCGCGCCACAGCAGCGGCCAGCCCCCCAGAGCCGCCAGGATCCAGGGCGCGGTGTTGGCCGGAATGTTCCAGAGGTAATAGAGAGGGCCCGGGGCGAAGCTGTCGGAGCTGGAGAGGAACAGGAGCTTGGTCCACAGGCCTGAAACCACGGGCAGGCCGTAGCTGTGCACGCTGGCGCTCAGCCAGAGCAGCACCGGCAGCCAGCCGAGCCCCAGCCCCAGCCAGAGGATCCACTGCCGCAGCAGCCGGCGGCGCTCCAGAAGCAGGTAGGGCGCGATGGCCAGCAGTGGCAGGGCCACCATGAACCCCTTGATCAGAAAGGCGAGGCCGGGCGTCAATCCGGCCAGCAGCGCCCAGTGCTCACCGGCACCTGGTCGCCAGGCCACGAGAGCGGCCAGCCCGGCCAGTTCCACCGCCAGCAGCAGCATGTCCTGGGTGGCCAGATGGGCGTAGTTCAGCCACAGCGGCGTCAGCGCCAGCACCGCTGCACTCAGCCAGCCCAGCCGCCGACGCTCGGCCGCGCTACCGGGCAACAGCTGCTGGGCCAGCCAGCCGCACAGCAGCACGCTCGTGAACGCCGCCAGCAGCGCCGGCGCTGTTTCGGCCCAGGCTGCCCCGCCGGAGAGCCTGAGACCCAGGGCCATCAGCCACTGGGCGCCGATGCAGCGGTCGAATAGAGGCTGGCCGAACCACAGCGGCGCCAGCCACTGGTCGCTCTGCTCAATCCAGCGCGCCTGCAGGGCGTAATACCCCGCGTCGTGGGCGAGATGGCTCTGCGGTGCGGCTGTCAGCAGCAGCGGCAGCAGCAGGCCAACCAGCAGGAGCTGTGGCAGGAACTGCGGCAGGAAGGGTGGAGGGAGCAGGCGCCTCATGCCGGCACTGTGGCACCGGCGGATCTGCGGCCGATGGCGGCTGTTCAGCAGCGCGCTGGTCGCGGCCGATAGGCTTCAGCTGTTCTGGCAGCAGTGAGGTGGATACGGTTGGGGCCTCGGTCTCAGCGGTATCCGAAAGCCTCGCCGGCTGTCATCTGTCCCCAAGGGAGGAGGTGCTCATGCAGTCCAGTTGTTTCACTCAGGGTCTGCTGATCGCGGAGAACGCCGGCTGATTTCGGCCTCCTGATCCCGATCACACGGTTCTGCGACAGAGCGGATCCGGCGAGAGCCCCCGTTCAGGCCTGGCCTGGGCGGGGGCATCGTTTTGCGAGGTGGGGTGTGCCTGTTTGAGCCGGGGGAGGCCGTTGTGTGTTCTGGCACACGTTCCCTCGCTGCTGCCGGCCGTGGCTGCGACACTCTCGCCAGGGCCTTAGTGCCCACTTCCTCTTTTGGTGTGAGGACCATGAAACTGTTCCAGAAGCTTCTTCTGGCGCCTGCTGCCCTGGGCCTGATGGCTCCTGTGGCTGCTTCCGCCGCTGATCTCAACGTTGCTGGCGTTCGCCAGTACACCACCGGCTCCGAGGAGCAGGTGACCTCGATCACCCAGTTCTCCGACGTCAAGCCGACCGACTGGGCCTATCAGGCTCTGAGCAACCTGATCGAGCGCTACGGCTGCGTCGCTGGTTACCCCAACGGCACCTACAAGGGCGGCCAGGCCATGACCCGCTATGAAGCGGCGGCCCTGCTGAACGCCTGTCTCGACCGGATCACTGAAGTGACCGACGAGCTCAAGCGCCTGATGAAGGAGTTCGAGAAGGAACTCGCCGTGCTCAAGGGCCGTGTGGATGGCCTCGAGGCCAAAGTGGGTGAGCTGGAAGCCACCCAGTTCTCCACCACCACCAAGCTGAAGGGCGCTGCCTACTTCGTGCTGGGCGCCAACTCCTTCGGCGGTAACAACTCCGGCCTCAGAGCTGATGCCAACGCCCTTGAAGGCGGCACCAGCTTCAACTACGACGTTCGCCTGAACTTCGACACCAGCTTCACCGGCAAGGACCTGCTGCGCACCACCCTGCGCGCCGGCAACTTCGCTGATTCCGCCTTCGGCGGCGGTCCTGCTGTTGGCCCCAACGGTGCAACCCTGGGTCTGAATGCTCTGGAAGTGGCCTTCCAGGAAGGATGCGGCACCGGGGTTGACTGCGGTGACGTGGTCGCCATCAACCGCCTCTTCTACCAGTTCCCCATCGGTAACGGCTTCACTGCAACCGTGGGTGGCCGCGTCCGTCAGGACGACATGCTGGCCATGTGGCCCAGCGTGTACCCCGCTGATACCGTCCTCGACGTCTTCACCTACGGCGGTGCTCCTGGTGCCTACAACCTGAACCTGGGTGCTGGTGCCGGTATCTGGTACCAGAAGAATGGCTGGAGCGTGAGCGCCAACTATGTGGCCGCTAACGGTGATGTGGGCGCCCCTGGTCTCGGCGGTATCGGTACCTCCGGATCCCAGGAAACCGGTACCCTGCAAGTCGGCTACGCCGCCTCTAACTGGGGCGCTGCTGTTGCCTACAACTACAGCAATGGCGTGGGCCCTGCCTCCGGTACTCCCTTCGCTGTTCTCGCAGGCCTCGGTGCTTTTGCCGACACCGTCAACTCCGTTGGCCTGAGCGCCTACTGGCAGCCCAGCACCAGTGGCTGGATGCCCTCGATCAGCGCCGGCTGGGGCGTCAACGGTTACAGCGAAGCCAACACCGCCTTCAACTTTGATGGCGTGCAGAGCCAGAGCTGGTATGTCGGCCTGCAGTGGGCCGATGCCTTCATCAAGGGCAACGCACTTGGCATGGCTGTGGGCCAACCCACCTTCGTGACCAGCAACGGCAGCAATGCCTTCAGCCCGCAGGACGGCAACTATGCCTGGGAGTGGTGGTACAAGTTCCAGGTCACCGACAACATCAGCGTGACCCCTGCCATCTACTACCTCAGCAACCCGCTGGGTCAGGGCAGCTTCCTTGCCAACCAAGTGAGCGGCAGCAACGGTGCGGCACTCACCAACTTCGGTGGCATCATCAAGACCACCTTCAAGTTCTGATCCTCGATCAGCACAATCGATCGGAACTGGCACCTTCCTCACACATCGCCAGTTCCCGATTGTTCTCCTCACACAACGTCCACTCATCTCTGGTCGCGGCTTCGGTCGCGACTTTTTTTATGGGCTCAGTTGGCGGTGGTTGGCCTTTGCCAGGCCCTGCTGTTTGATGTGCTCTGCATTACATCGCTGCGTGCTTGCGGCGGATTTGCGTGGCGCTATTGGTCGTTACATTGAGCCGACCCCTACTTAGGGGCTTCCTCGATTTGGTGTGAGGACCATGAAACTGTTCCAGAAGCTTCTTCTGGCGCCTGCTGCCCTGGGCCTGATGGCTCCGGTTGGCGCTCAGGCTGCGGATCTTGCATCCGCTGGCATGAACGGCTACATCCAGCAGAGCGACCTGCACAACTTCCGCGTCTGGGCGGATCAGAACCAGGTGACTTCCGTCACCCAGCTGTCCGACGTCAAGCCCACCGATTGGGCCTACCAGGCACTCAGCAACCTGGTGGAAAAGTACGGCTGTGTGGCCGGCTATCCCAACGGCACCTACAAAGGCCAGCAGGCCATGACCCGCTATGAAGCGGCGGCCCTGCTGAACGCCTGCCTGGATCGCGTCACCGAGATCACCGACGAAATCCAGCGTCTGCAGCAAGACTTCGCCAAGGAGCTCGCTGTGATCAAGGGCCGTGTCGACGGCCTCGAGAAGAAGGTTGGCAAGCTCGAAGCCACCCAGTTCTCCACCACCACCAAGCTCCAGGGTGACACCTATTGGTCCCTCGGCGCCCCTGTGTATGGCGGCCAGAACAACAACCGTGTGAACGGCACGCAGCGCAACGCCTCCTTGTTCGGTGCCACGACGTTTAACTACGATCTGCGCCTGAATCTGAACACCAGCTTCACCGGCAAGGATCTGCTGTACACCCGCCTCCGTTCGGGTAACTACGCCAACAGTGCCTTCAACGGCAGCCCCTACAGCTTGATGACTCTGGATCGGGCATTTGCTCCGACCGGTGGCAGCAACGTCTTCAATCTGGATCGTCTTTACTACCGCTTCCCGGTTGGCAAGGAGTTCACAGCGATTGTTGGCCCCCGCGCCCGGAACACCGAG
>CAIZNP010000001.1 GCA_903934375.1 uncultured Synechococcaceae cyanobacterium | reverse complement strand
TCTCCAGCTCGCTGAGCGCAATCCCCAGATGGCGTGCCACCGCGACCGCCAGCAGCAGGTTGCGGGCGTTGTGGCGTCCCTCCAGCGGCAGCTGCAGGGGGCGGCCGTTCACCTGCAGAAAGGGCCGCTGATCATCCCAATCCCCCAGCAGATCGGCTGAGGCCGCACCGGGATCGTCCTGCAGGGCCACCCGCACCACGGAGCCGCTCCAGACCTGCGCCAAGGCGCTCTCCAGCAGCGGATCACCGGCGGGAATCACCACCCCCCCGGCGGGGTTCAGCTGGCTGGTGATCTCACACTTGGCGGTGGCGATCGCCTCGCGACTGCCCAGTCGGCCGATATGCGCAGTTCCGATGTTGGTGATCACGGCCACATCCGGCTCCGCCGTGCGGCTGAGGCGATCGATCTCCCCCAGACCGCGCATGCCCATCTCCACCACCACGGCCGCACACTCCGGACCGGCCTTGAGCAGCGTGAGCGGGACACCGATGTCGTTGTTTTCATTGCCGCTGCTGGCCACCACAGGACCGAGAGGAGCCAGAGCGGCACGGATCAGCTCACGGGTGGTGGTCTTGCCGGCCGAGCCGGTCACGGCCACCACCGGCGCCTGCAGGCTGCGGCGGTGCAGCAGGCCCAGGTGCTGGTAGGCAGCGAGGGTGTCATCGACGAGCCAGTGCAGCAATCCGGGTGGTACTGCTGCGGCTCGCTCGCGCTGCACCAGCGCCGCTTGAGCCCCCAGTGCCGCCGCCTGATCGAGAAACCTGTGGCCATCGAAGCGCTCCCCCACCAGTGGCACAAACAACTGCCCAGCCGCCAGTAGACGGCTGTCGGTGCAGATCGGGCCGACAGCCGCCTCGGGATCGAGCTGAAGGACAGGGCCCAGGGGGGCACCCCAGCGGTCGATCAGGGAGCGCAGCTGCATCGGCTCAAGCGGGCTGGGAACTGAGCACGATCATGCCGCTGCCGACAAGAGCATCCCGGGCCAGCAACGCCCCGAGCCCGTCGCGCAGCTCGAGATGGTCGTAGCCGAGCTCTTGCGCCCAGGCTTGCCAGAGCTCCGCATGGCGCTCCTGTTCGGCCTGCGGCAATCGCTTGAAGGCCGCCCGAACCTGCAACTGGAGTACGCCCCGCTGCGGCTGCCCCTCGGCGCCGCGCAGCAGCCCGTCGGCACCCGGCCGGTCGAGCAGCTCCACCAGCGGATCCAGCGGCGCCGATTCAAGCTCAGGTTCGAGGACAGGCTCGCGAAGAGCTTCAGGAAGAGCTTGAGGGACTAGTCCAGGAACAGGCTGACCATCAAGCGCTGAGCGGGACTCGGATCGGGGCTGAGGTCGGAGTGTCGATTCGGATGCGGGCCCGCGCTTACCTGGCCGCTCAAGCTTGGCGTGCTCCGATTCGCGTGCAGAGGCAAGCTCCTGCTGAGCCTCACCCGAGGCCCCGGGTTTCCCGGCCGGAGCGTCGGTAGCGGGAGCGTTCAAGGCGGGCCCGTTGGCAGCCGGAGAGTCTGAGCGCGCCTGACTTGCCACCGACGGTGATGGTGCCTTGGCCCGCAGCTGCTGAATTCTGGGCAGGGCCAGGCTGAAGCCGCCCGCCAGCAACACCAGCACC